>DASSAD010000070.1:0-45448 GCA_035685725.1 Amycolatopsis sp.
CTCCACGCCGCGCAGGTGCTCCACGTGCTCGTCGGCGATCGGGATGCCGACCACCTGGACCGGGGAGAGCCACGCCGGGAACGCGCCCGCGTAGTGCTCGGTGAGCACGCCGAAGAACCGCTCGATCGACCCGAACAGCGCGCGGTGGATCATCACCGGCTGCTGGCGCGACCCGTCGGCCGCCTGATAGGACAGCTCGAACCGCTTGGGCTGCTGGAAGTCCACCTGGATGGTGGACATCTGCCAGGTGCGGCCGATCGCGTCCTTGGCCTGCACCGAGATCTTCGGACCGTAGTACGCGGCGCCACCCGGGTCCGGCACCAGTTCGAGCCCCGAGGACTCCGCCGCCGAGCGCAGTGCCTCGGTCGCCTCCGCCCATTCCGCCGGCTCGCCGATGAACTTGGGCGAGTCGTCGCGGGTGGACAGTTCGAGGTAGAAGTCGTCGAGGCCGTAGTCGCGCAGCAGGTCGAGCACGAAGGTGAGCAGCGAGCGCAGTTCGCCCTGCATCTGCTCCTTGGTGCAGTAGATGTGCGAGTCGTCCTGGGTCATGCCGCGTACCCGGGTCAGGCCGTGCACGACACCGGACTTCTCGTAGCGGTACACCGACCCGAATTCGAACAGCCGCAGCGGGAGCTCCCGGTAGGAGCGCCCGCGCGAGCGGAAGATCAGGTTGTGCATCGGGCAGTTCATCGCCTTGACGTAGTAGTCGGCGCCCTCGAAGTGCATCGGGGGGAACATGCTCTCGGCGTAGTGCGGCAGGTGCCCGGAGGTTTCGAACAGCCCGCCCTTGGTGATATGCGGGGTGTTGACGAAGTCGTAGCCGTGCTGCTCGTGCTTCTGGCGGGAATACGCCTCCAGCTCGCGCCGGATGATGCCGCCCTTGGGGTGGAACACCGGCAGGCCGGAACCCAGTTCGTCGGGGAAGGAGAACAGGTCGAGCTCCGCGCCCAGCTTGCGGTGGTCCCGCCGCTCGGCCTCGGCGAGCATCTCCAGGTGCGCCTCCAGCGCCTCCGGCGATTCCCACGCCGTGCCGTAGATGCGCTGCAGCTGCGGGTTCTTCTCGTTGCCGCGCCAGTAGGCCGCGGCAACCCGGGTCAGCTTGAAGGCGGGGATGTACTTGGTGGTCGGGACGTGCGGGCCCCGGCACAGGTCGCTCCAGACCCGTTCCTTGGTGCGCGGGTCGAGGTTGTCGTAAATGGTCAGCTCGCCGGCGCCGACCTCCATGATCTCGCTGGTGTCGACGGTGGTGTCGATGCCGTCGATGCCGTCGATGCCGTCGATGCCACCGTCACCGGATTTGAGATCGACGAGCTCGAGTTTGAAGGGCTCGTCCGCCAGTTCCTCGCGGGCCTGGCCGAGCGAGTCGAAGACGCGCCGGGAGAACTGCTGGGAGCCCTTGATGATCTGCTTCATGCGCTTTTCCAGCGACTGCAGATCCTCCGGGGTGAACGGCTTGTCGACGGCGAAGTCGTAGTAGAAGCCGTCCTTGATCGGCGGGCCGATGCCCAGCTTGGCCTCGGGGAACTGCTGCTGCACGGCCTGGGCCAGCACGTGCGCGGCCGAATGCCGGAGCACGCCGCGGCCGTCCTCGGTGTTCGCCGCGACCGGCACCACCTCGGTGTCGGTCCCGGGCGCCCAGGCCAGGTCTCGCAGCCGGCCGTCGGGGTCGCGGACCACCACGATCGCCTCCGGGCCCCGGGCCGGCAGCCCCGCCTCGCGGACCGCGGAGCCCGCCGTGGTCCCGGCCGGCACCACCACGCGCGAGGCGGGCGAGGCTGCGACGGGCGACGGTTGGTTCACGATGGGCTCCTCTGCCGAGCTGGGACGACTCCGGTTACCCATCGATGCTATCCGCCGCCCGCCGGGCGTCGCGCAGGGACTCAGATGGTCTCGACGACCTCTTCGTAGTCCAGCCGCGGGAGCCGCTCGAACCACGGGTTGTCGCCGGGCTTGCCGACGTTGACCAGGACGAGCGACTTCCACTTGTTGTGCGCGAAGAACTCGCCGTCGACGCCGGAGTTCGAGAACCCGGTCATCGGGCCGGCGGCCAGGCCTGCGGCGCGGACGCCGATGATGAAGTAGCCGACCTGCAGCAGCGAGTTCAGCCGGGCGAACCGCTCGCGGCTTTCTTCGCTGCCGACGAACATCTCCTTCGCGTCCGGCTTGTAGGGCAGGGTCTTGATCATGTTCTCGTGGAAGTCGGTGTCGGCGGCCAGCACGACGGTCACCGGGGCGCTCGCGGTCTTGGCGCGGTTACCCTCCGCCAGATGCGGCAGCAGACGCTGTTTGCCCTCGGGAGTACGGATCACCAGCGCCCGCAGCGGCTGGGTGTTCATCGAGGTCGGCGCCCACTTGACCAGGTCGTAGACGGCCTGGAGCTGCTCGTCGGAGACGGGCTCGTCGCTGAAGCTGTTGGCCGTGCGGGCCTCGCGGAACAGCAGGTCCTGCACGTCCTGCGGGACCTGGAGCGCATCGGCCAGGCTCGCGGCAGAGGTCATGGTCAACTCCTTGGATCGATCATCGTCACCACCGCCAACACAGTTGAGCGCTTGACTATTTCGGGGAAGACCCGCGTGTGGGCACCGTCACTGGGCGGGGTGTCTAGGCGCGGTAGATGCGCACCCAGTCGATCTCCACGGTCGACCTCGCCGGCGGCACGTCCGCCCTGGTGTGGGGCACGAAGTTCTGCTGGAGCACCAGATGCATCGGCTTGGCCGGGATGAACCGTGGGTCGGCGTAGCCCACCCACGGCACGCCGTCGAGGTAGCACGTGATGTGCCCGGGTTCCCACTCCACCGCGAAGTCGTGCCACTGCGTCAGGTCGACGTACTTGCGCTGGTAGTCCACCTGCGTGTTGCCCGGGCCGTGCAGCCAGCTCTCGATGTACTGCCGGTTCGGGTCGTATTCCTCGGCGAAGTCGATCTCGCCGACTCGCGCCTTGTCGTCGTTTTGCGGCCAGAGCAGGAACACCGGGTCGTAAGCCGCCGAGGCCGGGGCGGGGAACCGGGCCCGCACCTCCCACCGGCCATAGGTCCGGTCCTGCTGCCAGGCCATCCCGCAGGTGGTGCCCGCCGCGTCGGGCGCGCCCGTCAGCGTGAGCACCCCGTTCGAAACGGTGCACTGCTTCGCGCTCCACGTCGTGTTCGACGCGGCGTCGTGCCCGTTGTAGATCGCCCAGTTCACGGGGTCGACCGTTGTCCCGTCGAACTCGTCGCCGCCGATCCGCTGCCAGCCGAAGTTCTCGGCGGCTTCGTCGGACCGGGGCGCCGGCGCGGCGATCACCGGTGTGCCACCGGCCGGGGTCCGGGCGCTCGCGTCTTCGAACCGGTGACCGGTGACCAGGACCGCGACCACCCCCGCCGCCGCGAGCGCGAGACAGACGAGAAGGACGACGACACGTCTGTTCACAGGCGACAAACTACCGCTCGCCTCCGAAACCGCTTCTCCCGCGTGGAGCCGCGAATCCGCCCCGCTCGGCCTGTCGCCGCGCCACCAGGAAGAGCGCCTGCCTGCGCAGACGCGCGCCCGGTGCCTTCGCGGCACCCACCAGCCGGTCCCGGCGGGGAACCGTCCACAGGGGCGCCGTCGCGATCCCGTCCGAAAGCGACCGCTGCTCGACATACTCGGCGCGCTGCGCCCGCGCGGACAGCGAGCCACGGCCGATCCGGAACGCGGCCAGCGACTCCCGCTGGCCGTAGAAGTCGCCGTGCTCCAGCAACCGGATCCACAGCGCCAGGTCCAGCGGGAAACGCCACCGCCCGTCGAACCCGCGCACCGCGTCGAAGTGCTCGCGCCGGAACATCGCACCCGCCGGTTCGCCGAGCGGGTTCCCGCCGTGCCGGACGATCTTGCGGATCACCGCCCGGTTGCCGTGCCGCCCGAGCAGGCCGCGCAGCCCCCGATTCCGGGCCATCAGCCGGGCCTGTTCGTTGATCAGGTCGCGGCGGGAGCAGACCAGGGCCAGGCCGGGATCGGCGGTGAGCACCGCGTGCTGGAGCTCCAGGCACCGCGGGTGCAGAAGATCGTCGGCGCAGACCAGTTTCACCAGTGGCGCGGCGGAGTTCGCCACCGCGCGGTTCCAGTTCGCCGCCACGCCCAGCACGTCGGCGTTGCGCACGACCCGCAGCCGGGGATCGGTGAAGCCGCGCAGGATCTCCGGGGTGGCGTCGGTCGAAGCGTTGTCCAGGACGAGGAGTTCGAAGTCGTCGAAGGTCTGCGCGAGCACGCTGCGGACGGTGGCGGCGAGGAATCGCTCGGCGTTGTAGGCCGGGACGCAGACGGAGACGGCCGGCTGGGTCAACGGGTGATACCCCCTCGGAAACGGTGCGGTGTGCACTGCGGTATGCAGTGCGGTCTCACCACAGCAACCCCACGACGATGCGCACGACGGCGCCCACGGCGGTGAGCACGGTGAGGACCACCGCGACGCGGTCGAGGGCGCGCACCCGCCCGGTCCGCCCGGCGGCGGAGTCGGTGGACCGGCGGCCGACCGCCAGCTCCTTGAGTACCGTGCGGACCACGAGCACCACCAGCAGCGCCACGCCCAGCGCCGCGGTGAGCGTGGTGAGCGCGTCCGCGGAACTCACGCCGGTGCCACCACCGTGGGCTTGACCAGCCTGGCCGGCACGCCGGCGTACACCCCCGCGACCGGGCAGTCGCGGGCGACCACGGCGCCGGCCGCGATCACGACGTCGTCGGCGATCTTGACCCCCGGCAGGATCTGCGCCCGCGCGCCGACCCACACCCGGTCCCCGATCACCACCGGCAGCGGCTCGGCGACCCGCGACACGGTCCCGTCGGGCAGCGTCGGGTGGTGCGACGTGATCACCATGACCTGTGGGCCGAACTGGCAGCCGTCGCCGATGGTGATCGGCCCGACCGGCTCCAGGTAGCACTCGGCGTTGAGGAAGGTCCGCCGGCCGATTTCGAGGTTGCGCAGCGGTCCGAACACGCGCAGACCCGGGAAGATGTTGCCCGACCGGACGCGCGCGCCGAGCATCCGGTAGCCGGCCAGCCGCACCGGACGCGGCACGAGCGAACTGCCCAGCAGCCCGTTGACGAAGGCCCCCACGGTGATCGCCCACAACTCGATCCCGAGCTGTCTGGCCATCCTGCGGCCGAGCCCGATGGTGTCGGTCATCCCGTTCCTCCCCCACTGCCGGCCACGATGTCCGAAGCCGGCGACGTACGGCCGAGCACCGTCGCCGTGCCGTCCTGGAACGCCGGCCGGTACAGGCCGGTGCCTTCCAGTTGCCGGATCAGCTCGGGCCCGTACCCGTCCGGCACCTGGTCGAAGATCTTCAGATAAGCGAACTGGGGCCCGGTGAGGACGAGATAGTCGGGCCCGTCGGTGCGGATGCAGCCGACGAGCGCGGCGAGTTCGTCCAGCCTCGGGCAGTAACCGTCCACTTCGTACTGGGACACCTCGCCGACGCGCGAAAACGACAGCGGCACCGCATTGTCCAGCGAGTCGACCCGCTGCCCGGGCCGGGCCTGGTCCACCGCCCACGTCGCGGCGGTGATGTCGCCGGCGTTGAAGCTGGTGTAGGCGTCGTTGCCGCCGCGCGCGGTGATCGTGGCGCCGGCCAGCCCGGTGATCACCAGCCACGGGATCGCGACCAGCGCGAAGGTGTGCCCCGGCCGGTTGCGCGGACGCAGCCGCCGGGCCCGGGTGACCGCGCGTTCCAGCGCGATCGACGCGGGCAGTGCGAGCATCGGCAGCGCGAACAGGAAACAGCGCATGAACACTTCGCCGCCGTAGGGCTGGGCGACCGCGATCCCGAACGGCGAAACGCACAACACCGGCAACAACCACGAACGCAGCGAGTCCCGGCGCATCAGCACGATACCGGCACCGGCCAGCAGCACCAGGAAAACGCTGATGCCGACCCGGGTCGCGAGCACGACGAGATGCCCGAGGTCACCGGTGAACCGGTTGACGATGCCCTGATCGACCGAGGAGCCGACGTCGCCGAGCGGGCTGAGGATCATCTGGATCAGCTGCCCGCTCCAGAATTCCGAAGCCCCGAGCGAGAACCACACGACGGCGCCGCCGAGCACCACGAAGGGCAGCCAGGCCGGCCACAACCGTCCGAACAGCAACAGCAGCAACAACAAGGCGCCCAGCAGGAACGGGGTGAGCTGGTGGGTCACCGCGAGCGCGAGCCCGATCAGCACCACGGCGCCCTGCGCCACCAGCCGGGCCTTGGGGCTCGACCGGGGCGCCAGGCGGGCCCGCAGCCGCGCGCGCACCGGTTCGGTCAGCCGCGGGCGGACCAGGTGCCGGAACGTGAGCGTCAGCGCGGCCAACAGCAGCACCATCGCCGTGCCCTGCGGCGAGAAGTAGTCCTGTTCGGTCCAGTCGCCGGCGAGGAAGAGCCACGGCGCGATCCAGGCCGCCCGACGGGTGCCCAGCGCCGACACCGCAAGCGCCCGGGTACCCAGCACGCACAGCCCGGACAGCACCACGGGCGCCCAGTTGAGCAGCGGAATGGCATTCGGAATCCCGGCCGCCCTGGTGATCATCGCGATCAGCGAGAAGAAACCCGCCCAGGAGAACCGGGCGTCGTAGTTGTGCAGGAGGTCGCCGTGGTCGGCGATGTACTGGGCGAACCCCGCGTGCAGCCACGCGACCGGGAGCCGCGCCACCTCTTCCGACGCGGGCTGAAGCCCGTAAACGCCCAGCACGCCCAGCGTCGTGTAACAGGACATCACCCCGGTGCGCGGCTGATGGCGCAGCAGTTCCAGCACCACCGCCGCCACCAGCAGCGGATAGGACAGCAGCAGCGGCACCGACAGCTCGGCGACCAGGCCGGCCCCGCCGATCTCCGCCGGCGCGATCGGACGCAGGCCGGCGATCCACAGGATGACCGCGACCGCGGCGAGGCCCGGCCCGAGGAACGGATCGGACAGCACGGCCAGGCTCCGCGCGCCCCGGCCCGTCGGGCGCGGCGGTTCCACCGGAGTCCCCCGTTCCGCCTCGGCCTGGGCCGGGATCCGGCCCGCGATCGGGAGGTACCGCGTCGGCAGACCGTCCGGCGGGGTCGGGTCGCGCGGCCGGTTTCCGTCGAACGGGCCGAGGAAGCGGGTGGGCGCGTTCACCGGCGCCACCGCACGTTCGCCAGCGACAGCACGGTGATCAGTGCGAGCGCGCCCTGGACGATCAGCATGCCGACACCGAAGGCGGCTTGGCCGGGCAGCACCAGCGCGAGCACGACCGCCAGCGCGGCGGTGGCGGCCTGCGGGCCGGCCACCCCGATGCCGCGCCCGGCCGCCAGGTGCACGGCCACGCCGAGCACGACGACGAGCCGGGGAAACTGGGCGACCAGGAGCACCCGGAGCAGTCCGGCGCCCTGGGTGTAGTCCCGCCCGAAGATCGCGAGCAGCGCCCCCGCGAGCAGCATTCCGGCCACCAGCACGGGAGTGAACACCAGCACCAGCCGACCGCCGGCCCGCGCCACGAGTTCACGCGCGGGCCCGGGCTGCCCGGAAAGCCGCACCACCAACGGGTTCACGAAGGCGGTCGCGGCGACGTCGAGCGCGTTGATCGCGGTCCAGACCACGAAGAAGACCGCGTTCGCCTCGGCACCGAACCGGTCCAGGACGATCAGCGGCACCAGGTTGTAGAGCACCACCACGCACACCGTGGCCGGATACGTCGGCGCCAGCAGGCGCAGGATTTCGCGCCGGTCCGGCAGCACGCCCGGAACCGGTCCGGGCCGCACCCGCCGGTACACCAGGGCGCTCACGACCACCACGCCGAGCACCGTGGGCACCAGCCAGGACAGCACCAGCCCGAGCACACCGAGCAGCGGGCCGAGCGCGCCGAGCAGCACCAGCCGGAGCACGCTGAACGCGGTGTTCTCCAGCGGCACCCACCGCGCCCGGCCCAGCCCGGTCAGCACGGAGTCCTGGAACTGGAACAGCGTCCAGCCCACCGCGGCGGGCAGGAACAGCGCGGCGCCCGCGGGCAGCTTCCGCACTACTTCGGCGCCCGCGGGCACCAGCACGAAGACGCTCGCCCCGGCCACGGCGCCCAGCAGCACGGCCAGATAGCCCCGGCCGAGCAGCCGGCGGCGCAGCGCTCCGGCACGCGGCAGCCAGCGCAGGATCGCCGGCCCCAGCCCGAGTTCGGCGATTCCCGCGACCAGCAGGAAACCCGAAACGAACGCGGCGGTGGCGCCGACGTCGGACGGCGGCAGCAGCCGCGCCGCCAGCACCCACCCGATCATCCCGGCCACCGCGGTGATCCCCGCACTGGCTGAGAGCGCGAGCCCGTCGGCGACCATCCCGCGCCCGGCGGTCCTCGCCGTCACCGGGTACCGGCCAGGGGATCCGGCCCGGCATCCGGCCCGGGATCCGCCGGGGCCGGTGCCGGTTCCCGGCGCGCGAGGAGCTTTTCCGCCTGCTTGCTGCGCACCGCGTGGTGCGCCAGCACCGGCATCGTGGCACAGACCAGCGCGACGACCGCCGCCTCCGGATGCCAGGTCTTCGTCAGCACCAGGGTCTGCGCGAGGAGGATGCCGACCGACAGGGACAGGCCGACGGCGCTGATCCAGGTCACCGACAGATGCCGCACGTTCAGGTAGGAGATCAGCGCCCAGCCCGGCGCCGCACCGACGAAGAGCAGAATCGCGACGGTACGCACCGGACCGGCGAACCCGGCGACGATCATCACCAGGGTCACCGCGCACACGGCGAGCAGGCAGTAGGCCGTGATCCGCCGGATCCTCAACTGCTCGCCCACGCGTGCCCTTTCCTTACCGTAGGCCCCGATGCGCGCCGATCCCGCGCGGGCCGCGGTGTCTCGCCCGGTGTCTTCTCCAGCGTTCCGTCCGGTGTCTTGTTCGGCGTCTTGTTCGTGGCGCTCACCGGGCCCGCCGCTCGCCACGCGAGTGGCCGCGCACCGTCCACGAGCGGCCGAGCGCGAGCGGACCCTCCAGCATCCCGTAGCGCTCGTCGCGGCGCAGCTGCCGGAGCCGGGCCCGGGCCGCCCGGTCGGACGGTGGGAGTTCCGGGGACCGGACCGCCAGCCGCGCCAGCCCCCGGGGCGCGCGGCGCAGCAGGGAAAGGACGACCTCCGGGCGACGGGCCATGGAAAGCAGCAGCATCGAGGAAAGGCCGACGCCGTAGCCCCGCATCCGCTCGCGCAGTTCGAGCCAGTCCGCGCGCTGGGTGTGCCGTGCGACCGCGTGCGGGGTGTAGACCACGGTGCCCCCGGCACGGGCCAGGCGCACCAACAGGTCGAGGTCCTCCCCCGCCATCGCCGGGGTTCCCGCGCCGAGCAACGGGTCGAAACCGCCGAGGCCTTCGAAGGCCGACCGCCGCCAGGTGGTGCAGCTGCCCGGACCGTAGCGCGCCAGGGACAACGCCATGGACACGGGGAAAAGCGGATCCTCGCCGATCGTCTCGCGGTCGAGTCGCTGCCGCCGCACCGGGTGGCGGTAGCCCTTGAGCCGCTCGAAAAGCACCTCGGCGTCGGTCTCCAGGCTGGCCGGCAACACCAGCGCGGTCACGCAGCCGACCGAGACGTCCGCGGCGAACTCCTCGGCCACGGCGTCGAACCAGCCCGGTTCGACGCTGATGTTCTCGTCCAGGAAGGCGATCAGCTCGCCGCGGGCGGCGCGCGCGCCGGTGTTGCGCGCCACGCTCACCCCGGTGACCGGCTCGGCGAGATAGCGCGCACCGAGCGCTTCGACCTCCGCGCGCAGCCACGGATCGCCCGCGGGCCCGGTCGGAGCGGTGTCCACGACCAGGATCTCCAGGCGCGGATAACCGGCGGCGACCGCGGCCCGCACGCTCGCGACGGACTGCTCCTTCCGCCGCACGGCCGGGACGACCACGCTGATCAGCGGCCGTGCGAAGGCCGGCCGCTCGGCCGCGCCGGATCGGTCGAGCGTGTCCAGCCGCACCACGCTTTCCCGCACCGGCAGCAGTACCACGTCCAGCGTGCGGTCGCCGTCCCGGACCAGAACCTGGGCCGCCCGGTACTCCCCCACCGTCCGCGGCGGGACGGTCAGCTCGGCCGGCCCAGCGGCGTCCACAGTAGACACATGGATCGGGCCGTGCGTCAGCCTCGGCAGGGGTCGGACCGGCGGGCGCGGCGCGGCCATCGTGCCGCGCAGGTACCCGGCGGCGGTCGCGGAAACGACCGTGCCCAGCGCGAGCATCCCGGCCACGCGACCGCGCGCGAGCTCGCGGAGCACCGCGGCCGGGATCACCTTGCGCAGATAGTCGCGTTCGGTGGACAAGGCCGCGTCCGCGCCGACGGTCCGGGACACCTTCGCCTTGGAGATGCCCTCGCCCCAGCCGCGGCGGCGCAGGTACGACCACGTCAGGCGGTCCGGGGTGACCCGGTGGCGCACCACCGCGCCCGGACGGAACAGGATCACCGAACCCGGCGAGGCCTGCCGCAGGCGGATGCACAGCTCGGTTTCCTCACACCCCAGCGGGATACGGCCGACGCGACCGAGGTCCTCGGCGAACCGGCCGGCGAGGCGGAAGGCAGCGCGCCGGAAGGACATGTTGCAGCCCATCAGGTTCCGCACCGGAGTGTCCACTGTGGGTCCTCCGGCGTAGGTGCAGCCCACCACCCAGTCCAGTTCGGCGGGCAGCAGCCCCGGGCGGGTTCCGCCGGGCCACCGGGGCCGGGCCGCGCCGCCGACCGCGAGCACACTCGGGTCCCGGTAGCCGGCGAGCAACTCGCCCAGCCAGCCGGGCTCGGCGACGGCATCGTCGTCGAGGAACGCGATCACGTCCCCCCGCGCGAGGTCGATCGCGGTGTTGCGCGCCCCGGACAGTCCCCGCCTGCCGCTGTTTTCGACCACCGTGACCCCGGGGAACGCGGCGGCCGCCCGTGCGAACAGTGCGGGGTTGCCGTCGATCACCACGATGATCTCCCCCGCGACCTCACCCGCCGGGACGAGCTGCCCGCGCACCGATGCCACCGCCGCACTCAGGTCGTCCCAGCGACGTTCGGTGTAGGCGCAGATCACCACCGAGGTGACCAGGCCGGCGTGCGGCCCGCTTCGGGTGTCACGGCCTTCCCCGGGGCTGTTCATGCGGTGCCTTCGGCTTCCCGGAACGGCGCGGCAGGAACAGCGGCGGAGAAATCGGCAGGAAGATGGGCCCGGCGGGTGCGGCGCTGGTGCCCGACGCGGTGCCATTCGGCGATCAGGGTGCGCAACACCCGGCCCCCGTCGCTGAACGTGCGAAGGTTCGTCTCGCCGTGCAGCCTGCGCCGTTCCACGCTGGGCACCTCGGTGATCCACAATCCCAGTGCGGCCACCCGGCAGTTGATCACCGTCTCGATCTCGAAACCGTCGCCCCACAGCATGGTTTCCCCGGGCGAGTCGAAGATCGGCGGCAGCGCGAGCATCGGCACCAAATCGCGCCAGAACGCGTTGTAGCCGTAACACAGGTCGGTGAATCCCCCGCTGAACAAGCTGTTGCTCAACCGGTTGAGGCCGAGGTTTCCGGCCGCGCGCAGCCCGGTGATGTCGTGGCTGCCCCCGCCCGGCGCGAACCGCGTGCCCTTGGCGAAATCCGCCCCACCGACGAGCGCACCGACGAACCCCGCGATCTCGGCCGGGTCGGCCGAACCGTCGGCGTCGAACATCACGATGACATCGCCCGAGGCCGCGAGGAACCCGCACGCGAGCGCGTTTCCCTTGCCCCGCCTGGTCTGCTGGATGACCCGCACGCCCGGCAGCGTCGCGCGGGCGACGGCCGCGGTGTCGTCGGCCGAGTGCCCGTCGACGACGAGCACCTCGTCCACCGGCGGCAGTTCGGGCAGGACCTCCCGCAGATTGGGCGCCTCGTTCCTGGCCGGTATCACCACCGACACCCGGGGCGCGGGCCCTCGCCGCGGCGGACGTGCCGCCGCGAAGGCGAGTGCCTCGGCCAGATTCTCGAATTCGCCGGCTCCGCTCGTGTCGACCGGCCTCGGCGCGTCGGTGATGGTCACTCGTCGTCCTCACGGGGTTCAGGGGGAGGGTGGCGCGGAAACACGGGCAGGCGAAACGGACGTCCCCCATTACGGAAACGCACGGCGGCGGGGGCTAGGTCCGCCGGAGATCGGGACGCAGTCTTCCGTTGCGCTGTTCGGATTTCAGCCACGCCAGCCGGGTGTAGCGCTGTTCGAAGGCCGCCGCGGTGAGCCCGTGCCCGGCATAGGCCCGGGCGAGTTCGTGTGCTCCGGCGGCCACCGTCCACCGCGCCTCGAACCCGGGGAGCGCGGCGCGCAGCCGGGAGAAGTTCACCCGGTAGGAGCGCGGATCGGGGCCGGCCTCACCGGTGATGACCAGGCGGGAACCCGGCACCGCGGTGACGACCGCTTCCGCGATCTGGCGCACCGTCAGGTTATTGGCCTCGGTGCCGACGTTGAAAGCGCTGTCATGAATCGCATCGGTGGGCGCGGTCAGCACCGCCGCGAACGCGGCCGCGATATCCAGCGCGTGCACCAGCGGGCGCCACGGAGTGCCGTCGGAAAGGACTCGCACCTGCGACGTCAGCACGGCATGGCCCACCAGGTTGTTGAGCACGATGTCCGCACGCGGGCGCGGCGAAAAGCCGAACGCGGTGGCGTTGCGCAGATACACCGGGCTGAACCCGGAATCCGCGAGCGCGTGCAGATCGTCCTCGACGCGGACCTTCGACTCCGCGTACGGAGTGACCGGGCGCAGCGGGGCGTCCTCGTCGACGAGGCCGTCACCGGCCGCGCCGTACACCGAACACGTCGAGGCATAAAGGAAACGGCGCACGCCGGCATCCTTGGAGAGCTTCGCCAGCCGCACCGAAGCGGCGTGGTTGATCTCGTAGGTGAGCTCCGGCGCGAGCGAGCCGAGCGGATCGTTGGACAGCGCGGCGAGGTGCACCACGGCGTCCACTCCGGACAGCCGGTCCACGGTCACGTCCCGCAGATCCACCGGCTCGCCCGGCGGATCGCCCGGGGCGGGGCCGAGCACACAATCGGCGAACAGGCCGGAATCCAGCCCGCGCACCTCGTGCCCGGCGGCCCGGAGCACCGGCGCCATGACCGAGCCCAGATATCCCTGGTGACCGGTCAGCAGTACCCGCATCGTCATGCCCGCACTCCCGCAGTGACACCCGGCTCCGGACCGGTCAGTGATTCCCGCGCGTGATCGGGAATGAGACGCAGGCCGTGCTCCGGCCGTTCCCACAACATCCACGGCCGCGCGCCGCTTTCGTAGGCGGCGTCGAGCGCGGCCCGCTCCTTGAAGGTGTCGGCGGGCTGCCAGAACCCGCGGTACGGGTAGGCGATCAGCCGGCCCTGCCGGGCGAGCGCGCCGCAGCCGTCGTCGACGAGGTCCCCGTCTTCCGGCAGGTGGTCGAAGATCTCCTGGCGCAGCACGAAGTAGCCGGCGTTCTCCCAGACGGGGAGCCGGTTTCCGGAGCTGATCGACCGGACGCGGGTGCCGTCGAGTTCGACACAGTGGAACGAGACCTGCGGCGGCACGACCATCATCGAGGCACCGGCGTCGCTCGCCGCCAGGTTGCCGATCATCTCCTCGAGCGGCGCGTCGGTGAGCACATCGGCGTAATTGGCCAGAAACATTTCCTCACCGGCGACGTGCTCGCGCACCCGGCGCAGCCGCTCACCGATCGAGGACTCGATTCCGGTGTGCACGAAGGTGATCCGCCAGTCGCTGATGTCGGTCGACAGCAGTTCCACCCGGCCGTCGCGCAGCACGAAGTCGTTGGAGGCGGTCTCGGTGTAGGTGAGGAAGAAGTCCTTGATGTGGTGCGCGCCGTAGCCGAGGCAGAGCACGAAATCGCGGTGGCCGAAATGCGCGTAGTAGCGCATCACGTGCCACAGCAACGGCCGCGGCCCGACCAACTGCATCGGTTTGGGCACGTCGTCGGCGGGGCCGTTGCGCATCCGCATCCCGTAGCCCCCGCAGAACAGCACGACCTTCAGTCCGGACGACCCGCACGGTCTGCAGGCAGAACCCTCGTCTGTCCCCATAGCGCGCAAGCACCCCTGATGGTCCCCCGGCGACCCCGGGATTCGGCACGTCACGCTTGATATAGGTAGCGGGCCTTCGCGCGTTACGGGCAAAGGTGGGATTCTTTGCCGACCGAACGGGTGAAGTCTCGACCGCGGTCCGTGGGCACCGTCCGGGCACTCCTCGCCGGGACCGGTCGGCCGGAGGTGATCAGGCCGGAATCCACGCACAGTCCGCCGCGAGCGCCGGGTGGGCGGCCTTGACCTCCGCGAGGAGATCGGGCACGAAGAGCACGACCGCGCCGGGCCGCGGCTCCGCGGCAAGGTGCTCCGGCCCACGGATCGGAATACCGCTCGCCGGCATCCGCCGCCCCCGCTTGGCGGGAGAGATGTCGACGATCACCGGCAACAGATCGGTATCGATTCCGGCCTGGCGTAACAGGACGACAGCGCGCGACGCGGCGCTGTAGCCGACGACGCGTGAACCGTCCTTCGCATGGCGTGCCAAGGTGTCCCGTAACTTTTCGCAGCTTCGCGCGACTTCGCGGTCGAGCCCGGCGACCCGGTCGAAATCGGTGACACCCGCGTCGAGTTCGGCACGCACCAGTGCGCCCGTCCCCGCCTCGGGTCCGGCGGGGGGTTCCGTGCCGTGCCGGAGTTCGAGCAGGACCGTTCCGCCGTAGAGCGGGAAAGTCCAGGCGCGGCCGGGACGCAACCCCGCCGCGGCGGCGAGCGTGATCGCCGCCGGGGTCGAGTAGTACGCGAAATGGCCGTGCCGCAGGGCGTTCCACTGCCGCTGGGCGAGGATCGAGGAGAACGAATGGAACTGCATGAGCAGCGCCCCGCCCGGGGCCAGCCGCGCGGCCCGCTGCGCCATCGCGGCCCGCTGGTCCGGCTCGTGCATCAGTCCGAAGCAGTCCAGGACCAGATCGGCCCGCTCGCCGGGAAGCGCTTCCCGCAGGCCTTCCCGGCGCACCAGCGGGAGCCACGATCCACCGTGCGGGCTGCCGAACTCGGCGACGGTCGCACCGGCGCGCAGCAGCCCCGCCTGTCCCAGCGTGCGCACGGCGTGGGCGGCCTGCTCGGTCAGCGCGCGCGGCTCCACCCCGGCGGGTTCCTCCCGGGTCCCCGGGTCCTCGACCAGCTGGGCCAGCCGGCACGCAGCGCACAGCCACATCCGCAACGGGAACAGCGGGTCCGGGCCGGGATCCGTGGCGAGCGGGAACAGGTCGCAGGGCGGCTGGAGCCCGAGGTCGAGCACGATCTCACCGTCGGTTCCCCGGCAGGCTCGGCAGACCGGCACGGTCGGCTTCCCTGCGTGTCCCGGTTCCGGGCGCACCCGCGACAGCGTCCGGGCGGGGTCATCCCGTTCACCACGGCTCATCACGGCACCACGTCCTCTTCGATCGGCACAACCTGGGAGCGAACACCATGCGGGTCAGCGAAACCGAACTGGCGGGCGTCCTGCTGTTCACGCCCGAGCCCCACCATGACGAGCGCGGCTTCTTCACCCGGACCTTCGACACCGCGATCGCGCGGGCGCACGGCGTCGATCTGGGACCGTCGGCGCAGGACTCCCAGTCGCGCTCGCGCCGCGGCGTGGTGCGCGGCATGCACGGGCGATCCGGCCGCGGTGAGGCGAAACTCGTCCGGTGCGCGCACGGCGCGGTGCTCGACATCGTGATCGACATCCGGCCCGGCTCCCCGACCTTCGGCGCCGCGACGCACGTCCGGCTCGACGATGTCGAATTCGCGCACCTGTTCGTGCCGCCGGGGATGCTGCACGGTTTCCAGGCGCTGTCGGACACCGCGGACGTGTGCTACCGGATCGATCGCCCACACGACCCCGGCGAGGACATCGCCGTCCGCTACGACGATCCGGACCTCGCGCTCCCCTGGCCGCTCCCGGTCACCACGGTCAGTCGGCGGGACGCCGCGGCGCCGTCGTGGCGGGCACTGACGGAAGCACTGACGGAGACGCTGACGGAGACGCTGACGGGCCGAGCGTGAGGGCGAGCTTCTCGACATGAAAGGCCTCCGCGTAGGCGAGATGCTGCTGGATGCCGCGCAGGCGGGCCAGGCTGAGGAAGGCGTCCTCGGTGTACCAGTCCTTGCCGTGCTGTGACGGGTAGTGCTTGGCGAGCAGTCCGGCCTTGCGCCGCGCGGTCTGCTCGGTGAGCGGCTGGTAAACCGGCGGCTGGCCGAGATCCCCGTCCCATTTGGGGATCTCGTAGCCCAGCACGAGGTGATCACGGAACACCTGCGGCACGATCTCGGCCACCAGCCGGTGATCCTGGTGGCGATCCTCGCGGTGCGGCGCGAACACCACGTCCGGATCGAACCGGCCACGCAGCGCCGCGATCGCGTCCTTGGCCGCGGTCCAGTGCGCCGGCATCCGCCCGTCCGGCAGATCCAGCACCGTCAGCTCGACCCGCGCCGGGGCACAGAAATCGGCCAGCGCGGCGCGTTCCTCGTCCTCGCGCACCGTGCCGGCGCCGCTGAGCACCAGCGCGTGCACGACGAGATCGCCACGGCCGGCGCACAGCGTGAGCAGGCTCCCGCCGGCGCCGATCGGCAGATCGTCGCAATGCGCGGCCAGCAACGCGACCCGGCGAATTCCGGGCAGTTCCAAGGAAATCACGGCGGAAGCCTAATCAGTCTCGGTGATCTTCGAGTCAATACGCGCCGCGGCCGCCGAGCACGGCCCGCACGGTCTTCCCGAGGATCGCCAGATCGAGCGCCAGCGACCAGTCCTCGACGTAGCGCAGATCGAGCCGGACGCTGTCCTCCCAGCTGAGATCGCTGCGGCCGCTGACCTGCCACAGCCCGGTGATCCCCGGTTTGACCAGCAACCGGCGCTGCGCGGCGCGCTCGTAGTTCACCGTCTCCTCGGGCAGCGGCGGGCGCGGGCCGACCAGCGACATGCTCCCGGCGAGCACGTTGAGCAGTTGCGGCAGCTCGTCCAGCGAATACCGGCGCAGCACCGCGCCGACCCGCGTCACCCGCGGGTCGCGGCGGAGCTTGAACAGCGGGCCGGCCGCCTCGTTCGCCGCCAGCAGTTCGCTCCGGACGGCTTCCGCGCCGACCACCATCGTCCGGAACTTGATCATCATGAAGGTGTCGCCGTCGCGGCCGACCCGACGCTGCCGGTACAGCACCGGACCGCCGTCGCCGGACTTGACCAGCGCCGCGATCACCAGCAGCACCGGGGAAAGCAGCGCGATCAGGGCGGCGGCCAGCAGCCGGTCGACGCCCTCCTTGACCATGCGCCGACCGCCGGTGAACGCCGGCGCGGTGACCCGCAGCAGCGGCATCCCCAGCACGCCGGAGAAGTTCAGCCGTGGTCCGGCGACCTCCATCAGCACCGGCGCCACCACCATCTCCGCGCCGGTGCCCTCCAGATCCCACGCCAGCCGCCGAAGCCGGTCCGGGGTCCAGTACGGGTCGGGGGTGACCGCCACGACGCGGTACCCGCCGTGCCGCACCTGATCGGCCACCTGGCCGAGGTGGCCGGCCACCGCGACCCCGCCGATCTCGCCGCTGCCCCGCTCACCCGTGCACACCGCCTCGACCCGCCAGCCCACGTGGGCGTCGGCCCGGGTGCGGTCGATCAGCTCACGCACCGTGTCCGGTGAGCCCGCGGCCACGACCGGAAGCATGCATTCGCCACCCCGCCGGGCGCGGTGCAGCAGTTGGCGGAGCAGATAGCGTTGGACCAACGCGAGGATCCCGACAGCCGGCACCACCACGAAGACCCACGGCTGCACATCCAGCGCCCCGAACAGCAATCCGGCCAGCGCCACCAGGATCGCGGCCGCGGCGAGGCCGCGGATCAGGCGGCCGTACTCCTGCGCGCCCTCGCCCAGCACGTGCAGGCTCCAGGCCCGGCTCATCGGCAGCACGCACAGGATCGTGGCCGCGGTGCCGGAAGCGTGCAGGAAGTAGGGCTGGTGCGTGGTCCGCAGGATGCCGATCGCGGCCGCCGTGATCACGACCAGGGTGGCCAGGACGTCACTGGCGATCACCAGCGCCCGGTAGCGCCGCTCCCAGGCGGTGGAAGCCACCCTCGGCGGGGATTTCGGGCGGCGCGGGGCCGACCGCACGCCCGTTCCCGCGAACGCGTCGCCTCCCTGGGACGCACTGTCCACCGGCTCGTCCATCCGACCTCCCGAGTCATCAGACGATGGGATCGGCGCGCGCCCCGAACACGCCGAAACAGTCACCACGAGTAATGTGTAGGCGGGCCCGGTCACCTTCCGGTGATCGGTGCCAGCCCTGGAGTCGGCGGTGTTATCAGCCGCGTTACAAGCGGTGCGGGAAAAAAGTCGGAATTCGGCCACGGTGTGATCACCGGCTATCACCCGAGGTCATCGCCACCGAACTCGGGTACCGCTACGGAACGTAGCCGCCGAACTCACCACGCGGCGAGCTTGTCCGCCAACCGCCCGAGGTAGCCGGCCACCTCGGGCGCCGAGCGGTCCGGCAGGCCGAACACGACCTCGGTCACCCCGGCCCCCGCCCAGCGGTCGAGCGTCTCCCGGTCCGGTTTTCCGGCCAGCGCAAGGACTTCCGGCTCGCCGGCCCGCCCCGAGTCGCGCCAGATCCGGCGCAGCGACGCGACCTTGCCCGCGATCCCCCGGTCCGTGGGCGTGGTGATCCAGCCGTCGGCCTCACGGGCGATCCAGGCGAAGGTCTTCTCGGTCCCGCCCGCGCCGATCAGCACCGGGAGCGGTGCCTGCACCGGCTTCGGCCACGCCCACGCCGGCCCGAACCGCACGAACTCGCCGGCATAAGCGGCTTCGTCCTGCGACCACAGGGCACGCATCGCCCCCAGATACTCCCGCAGGACGGCGCGGCGGCGTCCGGGCGGCACGCCGTGGTCGGCCAGTTCGTCGGTGTTCCAGCCGAACCCGGCGCCGAGCGTGACCCGGCCGCCGGAGAGGTGATCGAGCGAAGCGATCGTCTTGGCCAGCGTGATCGGGTCGTGCTCGGCCGGCAGCGCGACCGCCGTGGACAGCCGGATCCGGCTGGTCACCGAGGCGGCCGTGGCCAGCGCGACCCACGGATCGAGCGTGCGCAGGTAACGGTCGTCGGGCAGGCTCGCGTCGCCCGTGCCGGGATGCGGCGCCGCGCGTTCGCGGGGGATGTGGGTGTGTTCGGGAACGGAAAAGGAAGCGAACCCGGCCTCCTCGGCCGCCCGCGCGGCCTCGGCCGGGCTGATCCCGCGGTCACTGGTGAAGAGCACGACGCCGTACCTCATAAGTAGAACATGTTCTAGGTAGGCGGGTGGGGCTGTCAACGCGGCTGCCGCGGTCGCCGACACCACCGGCATTCTTCGGCCCCGTGCCGCGCGGGCGAGTCTTCTCCGCCGAGCGCCTGCGGGGACGCGACGTTGACTCGGAGGCTTTGACCGTGTGGAACGTCCACCGCAATCCGCCACCCGGTTCCATGCCGGCCTCACCAACGTCACGGCCTCATACAACTAGCGGTTCATCGCTGCCCGTACACGTTCTGATAGCGGGCATACAAAGCGTCCACATCGGAAGTCGCGATGGACAATGGTTCACCCAGCTGACGGGCGATGTGGACCGTGCGGGCGACGTCCTCGCACAACACGGCGGCTTTGACGGCGGCCTCGGCCGTCGCGCCGACGGTGAAAACACCGTGATTGCGCATCAGCACGGCGCGCGAACGGGCGCTCCGCAACGTCTCGACGATGCCCCGGCCGATCGAATCGTCACCGATCAGCGCGAACGGCCCGACCGGGATCTCTCCGCCGAACTCGTCGGCGATCATCGTGAGCACGCAGGGAATCGGCTCGCCGCGGGCGCACCACGCGGTGGCGTACGTCGAATGCGTGTGGACGACCCCGTGCACGTCGGGCATGTGCCGGTAGACGTAAGCATGCGCCCCGGTGTCGGACGACGGGCTGAAATCGCCGTCGACGAGGTGGCCGTCGAGGTCCGTGACGACCATGTTCTCCGGGCTGATCTGATCGTAGGTGACGCCGGACGGCTTGATCACCAGCAGATCCGCCCCGGGCACCCGCGCAGAGATGTTGCCCGCGGTCCAGACGACCAGATCGTTGCGTGGAAGCTCGGCATGCAGGCCGGCGACCTCCTGCCGCAACCGGCGAACCGTATCGGCGACCTCGGCGATAAGCGTCATGCCGCGACCGCCTCGCGCTGAATCTGTCGCAACCGGTGCATCATGTCGTTTCCTCCCCGTCCGAAGTAATCGTGCAGACGCACGTAGAGCTCGTAGAGCGCGTCGTAGGCGTCGGCGTTCGCCGGCACCGGGCGGTACACGGCGCGCCGCACCTGCCCCATCGCCGCCGCCGCGACGGGCACGTCCGGATACGCTCCGGCAGCGACCGCCGCGTGGATCGCCGATCCGAGCGCGGGCCCGTTCGCCGAGGTGACCACCGACAACGGAAGTCGCAGCACATCGGCATAGATCTGCATCACCAGGCTGTTCCGCACCAGGCCGCCGGCGACGATCAGTTCGGTCACCGGCAGCCCGGACCCGTTGAAGGCGGCGATGATCGTCCGGGCCCCGAAGGCCGTCGCCTCGATCAGCGCTCGATACGTGTCTTCCGGCCGCGTGGCCAGTGTCTGGCCGACGATCGCACCGGACAGCCCGTGGTCCACCAGGACAGACCGATTGCCGCTGTGCCAGTCCAGTGCCAGCAGGCCGTGCTCGCCGACGGCCTGCGCCGAGGCCAGCCTGGTCAGGTGTTCGTGCAGGGTGGCTCCTGCCGCCCTGGCTTGCTCCGCGTACTCGGGAGGCACACCGGTCCGCACGAAATGACCGAGAATGTCGCCCGTTCCGCTCTGGCCGGCCTCGTATCCCCAACGCCCGGCGACGATGCCCCCGTCGACGACTCCGCACATGCCCGGCACCTCGCACAACTCGGCGCCGTTCATCACGAGGCAGGTGGAGGTCCCCATGATCGCCACCATCTGCCCGGGGGACAACGCGTTCCCGGCGGCCGCGGTCACGTGCGCGTCGACATTGCCGACCGCGACGGGGATTCCGGCCGGCAACCCGGTCCAAGCGGCCGCCGGTGCGCTCAACTCGCCGGCGACCGCCCCGAGCGCTCCGATCGGCTGGGCCAGCTTCTCCTCCACGAAGCCGGCGAAACCAGGGTTCAGCGCGGCGAGGAACTCCCGCGCGGGATACCGGCCGTCCTGCAGTGCGCCCTTGTAGCCGGCGCTGCACGCGTTCCGGACGTATTTTCCGGTCAACTGCCAGACGATCCAGTCGGCGGCCTCGACCCAATGCCGCATGGCCGCGTACAACTCGGGATCCTCTTCGAGGATCTGCAGCCCCTTGGCGAACTCCCATTCCGACGAGATCAGTCCGCCGTACCGGGCCAGCCACGGCTCGCCCCACTGCTCGGCCAGCGCGTTGATCCGGTCGGCCTGGGGTTGTGCGGCATGGTGACGCCACAGCTTCACGTAGGCGTGCGGGCGATCGGCGAATCGAGGGACATCGCACAACGGGGTGCCGTCGGCGAGTGTCGGAACCATGGTGCAGGAGGTGAAATCCGTACCGACACCGATCACCTCAGCAGGATCGGCACCGGCGTCGCGCAGCGCCGCGGGCACCGCGTACCTCAGCACGTCGAGGTAGTCGGCGGGCACCTGCAGTGCCCAGCCGGGTGGCAACGCCACGCCGGTCGACGGCAGCACACGGTCGACCACACCGGACCGGTACTCGTACACGGCCGCGCCGAGCTCGGCACCGTCGGCCACCCGGACCACGACCGCCCGACCGGACAGCGTCCCGAAGTCGACACCGACCACGATCGCAGCACTCGGTGATTTCGTCATTCCCATCTCCTGGCCTGTGCGGCAGACACGTGGCAGGTCAGCCGATGCCCTGGCGGCCTGCCGCGATGATCGGGTCGAGTTCTTCCCACACCTCGGCCTTGATCGGCCACTCCGCCAAATCCACGGTCTCCGCGACCCGTTCGGGCTCGGAGATACCGACGATCGTCGAACAGATACGGCTTTCCCGCAGCGAGAACTGCAGCGCCGCGGCGGCCAGCGGCACCCCGTGCGCCTCGCAGATCCGCTGCATCGAGCGGGCCCGATCGAGGACTTCCGGGCCGGCGAGCCGGTAACGGTACTTGGGTTGCACCGCAGGCCCTTTCACCAACATGCCCCCGCCGTAGGGCGCCCCGTTCACGAACGCGATATCGCGCTCGGCGGCGTCATCGAGCAGCGGCCCGGCCGACTGGTCGATCAAGGTGTACCGGTTGTGACTGATCACCGCCTCGAAGACGCCCGTGGCCAGATACCGGCGCAGCAGGTCGATGGGCCCGCCGGCCACACCGAGATGGTCGATCATCCCCTCGTCCCGCAGCCGCACGAGCGCCTCCACGGCGCCTCCTGGAGCCATCGCCTCGGTGAACTCGATTCGTTCGGGATCGTGCAGGTACACCAGCTGAATTCGGTCCAGGCCAAGGCGTTCCAGGCTTTCCGCGAACGACGCCCGCACGCGGTCGCCGGAGAAGTCCTCGCTTCCGGGTAGTGGGTCGACCTTCGTGGCCAACACGAATCCGGGCGGCAATCCGCCCGCTTCGGCGAGCGCCCTGCCGATCCTGCGCTCGCTGTCACCGTTGCCGTAGTTGTTCGACGTGTCGATGAAGTTGACCGGCCCCGAGAAGATGCGCAGCATCGTCGCGACAGCCCGCTCGGCGCTCACGGTATAGCCGTACTGTCCGGGAGAACTGCCGAGCGGGCCGGTACCGACACACAGAGATGTCACCGACAGGCCGGTGCCGCCGAACGGACGTGTGTGCACACTGCACCTCTTTCTCGGGGCCGGTACGCGGAATCGGGTGTCGCAGGCGTCAGTTCGCTGGCGGCGCGGTACTGCCGCGCACCACGAGTTCGGGCTGGACGGGCGGTTTCGGCGCCGGCGCCTCGCCTCGGATGAGTTCGAGCAACCGATCGACGCAGCGGTGGCCGACCTCGGTGAAGTCCAGCCGGACCGTGGTGAGCGGCGGCTGGTAGAAGGCCGACTCGGGGATGTCGTCGAAACCCACCACACTGATCTCGTTCACCGCGCGACCGTGTTCGCGCAACGCGAGCAGTAGGCCGAGCGCCATCTGGTCGTTGGCCGTGAACACCGCGGTGATCTCCGGATCACGGGCGATTCGCTGCCCGACCCGGTAGCCGGAATCGGCACTCCAGTCGCCGGCGATCACCTCATGCGCGACCCGCCGGGCGGCGGCGAGTTCGGCCCGCCAGCCGCGGATCCGGGCGTCCGTCCCCAACCAGCCTTCCGGCCCGCTGACATGCCAGACGGTGTCGTGTCCCAGTTCCAGCAGGTGCCGGGTCGCCAGGCGCGCGCCCAACGTTTCGTCGACGGCCACGCTCGTCACGCCGTCGTGCACGCCGGGTTCGAACAGGACCAGGGGGACGTCCGGGGACAGCCCGTGCACCGCGGTCACCGCGGTCGCCACCGGCGCGAGCACGATGATGCCCGCGACCGAATCGGCGACGAGATGCTCCAGCGCCGTCTTCATGTGCTGGCGGTCGATGACGGCGAGGCTGACCAGACTCGTGGCATAGCCGGCTTCGCGCGCCGC
Organism: Amycolatopsis sp.; assembly: GCA_035685725.1. Taxonomy (GTDB): domain Bacteria; phylum Actinomycetota; class Actinomycetes; order Mycobacteriales; family Pseudonocardiaceae; genus Amycolatopsis_E. The sequence goes on from DASSAD010000070.1 coordinate 23,568, forward strand.
CTCGGCGATACCGAACAGTGTGGTCGCCGGTCCGTACTGGGACGTGCCGATACTGACCACGCCCAGGTTCATGGTGCGCTGCCGGGCGAGGGCACGGGCGGCCGCGTTCGGCTGGTAGCGCAGTTCCTTGATGGCTTGCTCCACCCGCTGACGCACCTCGGGCCGGACCCCGTCGGGCGCGTTGATCACCCTGGAGACCGTCTGATGCGAGACTCCGGCGAGTCGGGCCACATCGGCCATCACCGGTTTCCGGGAACGAGCACCAGGCTGGTTCATCGTCGAGTGTCACCACCCCTGCACGGCTTCTCCCAGCGCATCGGCCGACCACCTCCCGGGCATCCCTGTCACGTCGTGATGTTAGCGCTCACTTTGCTGCGGTCAAGAGCCAGCGTGCACATTTTGTGTTGCTAATTGGGCAGGTTGACCGCTCACGGCAGACCACCAGAGTGACCGCTCACTCGGTTGCGCTTCGGCACCGCGGGGCGTAGCGTCCGCTCACTACAGCCACAGGAGCGCTCGCCCGGTGCGGTCAGCTCTGGCTTGTCTTGACGTGTCGCAGCGTTGCCCCACGTAACGGGGTTCCGGAAGGTGTGCGCTCGCGCCGGCTCCGGCCCCGGTAAGGAGAGTCTGATGCCGGCCATGGTCCGGAGTAACGTCCGCTGGCAGATGGCGACGCTGGTCGCCGCGAGCGTGCTGGTCAACTATTACGACAGAAATGTCATCGCGCTCGCCGAGAAGCCCATACAGGACGCGTTCCACCTGTCCCTCGGCACGGTCGGCATCGTGTTGTCGGCTTTCAGCTGGTCATACCTGGTGGTTCAGATCCCCGTCGGCATGCTGCTGGATCGCGTGGGGATCAAGTGGCTGAACCGCGTGGGAACCCTGGTCTGGGCGATCGCGTCGGTCTTGACCGCCGTGGCCGGCGGGTTGGGTCTGGTCTTCGTCGGACGGCTCCTGCTCGGCGTCGCGGAAAGCCCGGTCTACCCCGGAGCGTCCAAGGCCACCAGCCAGTGGTTCCCCCGGCACGAGCGGGGAAAGCCGACCTCCCTCTTCGACTCGGCCATGCGGGTCGCGAACGTGACAGGGGCGCCGCTGCTCGCCCTGATCATGGCGACCTGGGGATGGCGTTCGGGCTTCTACTTCCTGGGACTGATCAGTCTGGTCTTCGCCGTCATCTGGTGGGCCTGCTACCGGGATCCCCGTGCACACCCACGAGTGACCACCGAGGAACTGGCCTACATCGAGAAGGATCAGGACGCGACCAGCCCGACGCGCGTCAACTACGGGCTCGCGCTCGGCTATCTGCTGCGGCAGCGCAAGATCTGGGCGATGACGATCGGGTTCTCCTGCTACGCCTACTCCGGATTTCTGCTGACGAACTGGCTGCCCGGCTATCTCGAGACCGCCATGGGACTGAGCGTCCTGAAGGCCGGTATGTACACGGTCATCCCGAACGCGGCCGGCGCCGTCGCCGAGATCCTGCTCGCCGGATTCCTCCTCGACCGCGCCGTGCGCAACCGCTCCCGGTCGGGCGTCGACCCCCGGAAACTCCTGATCGTCGTGGGATTCGTGGCAAGCATGGCGCTCGGGCTGACCGGTACAACGCACAGTGCCGGCACCGCGATCGTGTACATCGCCTTCGGCAACGCCGGCCTGGCCCTCATCGGCGCGGTCGGCTGGAGCCTGCCCGGGCTCCTCGCCCCGCCGGAACTCGTCGGCGCCGCCGGCGGAATCATGAACACGCTCAACGCGGCAACGGGCATCGCGGCGACCACCATCACCGGATTCGTCGCGCAGCTGACCGGCTCCTTCGTCGTTCCGTTTCTGGTCGCGGTCGGCGTGTCCGCAGTGGGGATCGTCATGTATACGGCGGTCATCGGCGAGGTCAGGCAACTCGCTCGGCCGTCCTGGCTTCAGTCGGGCGACACCGTCGACGACAGCCGGAGCGCCGCCAAGGCGCTCAACCACGAGTGAGAGGAGTGTTCGGCGACCATGAAGATCGTCTCGATGAAGAGCGCGGTGCTGGGTGACAACGCGCTGATCCGAATCGGCACCGACGAAGGGTTGAGCGGGTACGGGCCGCTACGTCCGGGATTCCTGCCGGCCGGCCAGCTGCACGCCACGTACGCCGATCTGCTCGTCGGCGAAGACCCCACCGATATCGAGAACGTGATGTTGCGGATCCGGCACCTGGGCGGCTTCAAACCCTGGGGGTCGATCGTCGGTGCCATCGAGATCGCGCTGTGGGACGTCGCCGGCAGGGCTGCCGGGCTGCCGGTGCACAAACTGTTGGGCGGCAAGGTACGCAGCCGGGTCCGCACCTACAACGGGGGCGTGCGGCGGTCGCTCCGCGGCTTCACGCCGAACGACTTCGCCGACGCCATGCGCGCGGCAACGTCGGGGCCGGAGGGCTTCTCCATCGTCAAGCAGTGGTTGTCCTACCACAACCGCGGCGACCGGGACCTGGTCGGCTTCTCCTTCGGCGAGCGCCGGGGTGGCGCGCCACATCCGAATCGAGGCCTACTCACCACGTCGGGACTCGCCTACGTCGTCGAGTGTGTCGAGGCGATGGTCTCGGCGCTGCCGGCCGAAGTGCCGCTTGCGCTGGACCTGGGTCCCGGATGGACACTGCCGGATGCGAAGAAGCTCGCGCGCGCCACGGAAGGCCTGCGGATCGCCTGGCTGGAAGACATGCTGACCGGCGACTTCTCGCACGACACCGGAGCACACCTGTACCGCGAGCTGACGTCCAGCACCACCACGGCCATCCACACCGGGGAGCAGATCTATCTGCGCAACAACTTTCGCGAACTGCTCGAGACCCGCGCCGTCGACGTGATCGGCCCCGATCCGGTGGACATCGGCGGTATCGCCGAGCTCAAATGGGTGGCGGAATACGCCGATCTGCACGGCGTTCTGGTGGCACCGCACGGCGTCCACAACGGAATCGTCGGCCTCGCCGCCACGGTCCAGGCGTGCGCGACCCTGCCCGACAACTTCATCGCCTTCGAGCATCCCATCATCGAGCCCGACTGGTGGCGGTCCATCGTCACCGGGCTGCCCGAGCCACTGGTGGAAAACGGCAGCATCGCGGTGCCGGAGGGCCCCGGACTCGGGATCGACTTCGACGTCGAAGCCGCCCGGAGTCACCTGTCCGCCGAGTACGCCGACTTCTTCGACGACTGATCGACCAGCACATCGGCCGAGAACAGGCCCACCCTGGGCGACCGGCCTGATCCGTGACCATCCTTCGCGGTTTCTGCTCCTTGCCCGCGCGGATGAGGCGGCTGCGGAGACGGTCGTGAGCCAGGTCTACCCGCGGTTTGTCGATCCGGTTTCGGTGGCGTGAAGCGCAGAGCGCCGGGCTCACCGAGGCCGGTGAGATAGGCCGCGCAGGCGGATTTTCCGGTGGTGGCCCGTGAAGCGTGAGCATTGCCCGGGCGGGCACAGCGCGCATTCCGTGCCACCCCGGTAGTGCGCGTGGGCGTCGCGTCCGTGGCCGCACCGGCAGAGCGGGCCCGGCGCCCGCGGGTCGGCCGGGGCGATCGACCGTGCCGGAATAGCGGTGCGCCAGGGCACGAGAAAGGCGATCACGGCCGCGCCGCGGTGCTTGACCCGCTTCGGCGTGCAGGTACGCAGAGCCGCCCCGATTCCGGCGAAGTCGGTCAACACGGCGATTTTCCACAGGTGCACCGATGTGGTCAGGTTCATCACTTCAGGTCTTCCGCTCTAGTTTCCGGAGTTCGTTGAGCCCGGGGGCGATCGGCGTGGTGGGCAGCAGCGAATAGCGCACCGCGAGTGCCGCGGCTTCGAGTCGCGAGTGGACACCCAGCTTCGCCAGCAGTGCCTGGACATGGCTGCGCAGGGTGCTCGGCGAAACCCCCAGCTGCCCGGCCATGGCGGCCGTGCCCAAACCCTCGACCAGCAGTTCGAGGCACTGCTGTTCCCGCTGGGTCAGCTGCGTCGCGCGCGCCCGCACCTCCGCGGCCTCGAAGGTGGCCGGCAGGTGGTCCGGCAGGACATCGACCGCGATCTCGCCGCTGTTCACCCGGTGCAGGGCGGAGACCAGCGCGGCGACGCCACTGTTCTTGTGCACGTAACCGAACGCCCCGGCGTGCAGTGCCCTGGCGACGCCCGCCGGATCGCCTTCCGCGGCCAGCATGATCGTCTTCGTCTCGGGGCTTCGGGCGAGCAGGTCGGCGATCACCTCGACCGCGTCACGATCGCCGAGATACTGGTCGATCAGACACAGGCGCGGGCGTTTGGCCGCCACCAGCCGCTGCAGCTTCGGCGCGGTCGGCACCACGCCCAGCACCTTGAACCCGCGCCGGCCGAGCACGAATTCCAGGGCCTGGCCGAGCATCTCCTGGCTTTCCCCGATGATCAGTCCTGGATTCGCCATGCTCGCCCTCCGACCTCGCACTCCGCCGGCCGGCTCCCGGCACCGACGGGTTCCCGCACCGGCCGCGGAAACGCACTGGACTCCCTCACCCCGTAGGCGGATTCGAGAACGGATGTCAGGGCCGGCACGGTGAAGCGGTCGCCCAGCCGCTTCCGGGCGTTGTCGGCCAGCTCCGCCGCCAGCCTCGGGTGATCGAGCAGGTAGCCGATCGCACCGGCCAGCGCCGCCGGGCGGCGCGGCGGCACGAGCAGGCCGGTCTCCCCGGGCACGACCACTTCGGGCACCGCGTTGACGGCGGTACACACCACCGGAACACGCGCCATCATCGCCTCGACCACCGCCGTGGGAAGGCCCTCGTACCAGCTGGGCAGGGCGAAGACGTCGAAGGCCGGCAACAGGTCGACCGCGTCGGTCCGCTCGCCGGCCAGCACGACCTTCCCGCGCGGCAGCCCGCCCGCCGATCGCGCGACCCGGTCGGCGAGGTCTCCGCCGCCGATCCACACCCCGACGACGCCGGGCCGGTCGAGCGCGCGCAAGGCGGCGAGGAAGTCTTCCGGCGCCTTCTGCCGGGTCAGTCGTCCGACCGTCCCCACGACGGTCGCCGCGGCGGGAACGCCGAGCAGGGCCCGTGCCCGATCGCGCGCCGCCGCTCCCTCGGTGACCGGGCCCGAGGCGACGACACCGATGCTGCGGACGCGGTCGGGCGTCACCAGCCGGCGCCGGATCGCCTCCGCGGCGACCGGAGCGCCGACGCACAGCGCCAGATCGGTGAAGCGGCCGAGCCACCGTTCGATCGACACGTAGGACTGCCGCCGGGCCGCGGACTGGAACTGGTGGAAGGGAAAGCCGTGGTACGTGTGGATGATCCGGGGAACACCGGCCCGGTGCGCCGCGAGCCGGCCGAGCGCGCCCGCTTTCGCGCAGTGCGTGTGCACCACATCGAAGTCGCGCCCGCGCAACAGTCTGGTCATCCGGCTCAGCGCGACCGGATCGCGAACGGGGTCGATCGGGCGGCGCAGCCACGGTTCGAGCACGACCTCCAGCCCCGCTTCGGCGGCCCGGGACAGCAGCGCCGGGTCACCGTGCCCGGTGATCACCGTCGTGGAGTATCGGTCCGGATCGAGGCCGCACGCCCCGTGCAGCGCGAGCGCGCCGGCGCCGCCGGAGAGCCGGGTGATGATCGTCGCGATCGAGTTCATGCCGAACTTTTGACCTTCCGCTCGATCGGCACGGCTTCGGTGGCGCGCCGGGCCGGACTGCTCCACCGTCCGGTCGAAGTGCTGAACAGTGCCGAAGGCACCGCGTAGAGTGCGATCGCCGCGTCGACGACCCGCAGGGGAAGGAAGAAGAGGCCACACAGCAACAGCCGCGCCCGCCGCTCGACGGCCGCGGTCAGGCAGGTGATCGCGCAGTCGGGCAGCACGACCCCGATCAGCACGTTGTGCAGGTCCACGCGAGCCGCCACCTCCCGGTGCACGGCGGCGAACGGTGGCCACGCCAGCGCATCGCTGAACAGGTCTCCGGTGCCGAGGACGAGCACGATCACCGGCAACAGCAGGAACAGCAGGCTGCTCACCACGAGTTCCAGCAGCAGCACCGTCAGCATCAGGCTGAACAGGTTCGGTCTCGGCGCGTGCCGCCACACCGTCTGCCACAACCCGGTCGCCCAGCGCCGCGTTTGCCGCACGTAGTCGTGGAAGTTGTCCGGATCCTGCGTGACCGCGACGGCCGACATGGTGAACCCGACCTTGCCCAGGTGCCGCTGGTAGAGCTCGAAGGTCATGTTGAAGTCCTCGATGACCAGACCCGGCGGGTTCATGTCGATCTTGGGCAGCACGCTGGTGCGGTAGACGCTGGCGAACCCGGGCACGATGTGCGTCGCGTTCGTGCGCAGCCAGGTCTGGCCCATCTTGAGCACCCGCTGGGCCACCGAGTAGATCCGGGTCCGGTGCGCCACCAGGAGGTTCCCGATCGGCGAGAGGGTGCGGTCCCACTGCGTGCGGACGCAGCCGGCGACGGCGGCGATCCCGGGATCGTCGAACAGCGGCAGCGCCGCGCTGAAGTAGCCGGGGTCCACCCGCGTGTCGGCGTCCAGGAGCATCACCGCGGCATACTTCTCGGTCAGCCCGAACTTGCGGATGGCGAGTTCCAGTGCGCCGGCCTTGCCCATGTTCTTCGGGGTGGTCATCACCCGGGCGCCGGCCGCCGCCGCGAGTTCGACCGTCCGGTCGGTGGAACCGTCGGAAACGACGTAGATGTTGGCGGCCGGGACGAGCGCCATGATGGCCGCGAGGCTTTCCTCGATCACCAGTTCCTCGTTGTGGGCGGGGATGAGCACGGCGACATCGCCCACGGTCAGCGACCGCGCCCGCCTGCGCTCGACGGTCTTCCCGGCCGAGTCGCCGGGCGTGTCCCGGGCGACGAGAACCCGCCACCCCGGCCCGCCCGGCAGTGCCACGGTTCGCCGGGACCGCGCGCCGCGACGGTGTCGCAGCCAACCGGTCAGCCGGGCGACACCGGCTTCGCTGAGCCGGCAAAGCCCGAGCATGCCCCACAGCGTGAAGTTGGCACCGAACACCAACACCCCCAGGGCCCACCACGGCACCATCTCGTCACCCCCCGTTTCCGGGGTTGACCGGGTAATTGCTGTTCAGGCCGCTCCAGGTGTCGCCGTCCTCGTAGCCGAACATCCAGAAGTAGACGCCGCCGATGATGGCGCCGTTGGCCGCTTCGAGTTTCGCCTTGGTGCTCGCGGCGCTTTCGAACCACACCTGGTGCACGCGACCCTGTTGATCGGTGTAGGAGAACGACGGAGTCTGACTGACGTTGTCGTAGTGCGGAGGCGCGTTGTACTGCCGGCTCAGTTGGAGTGCCCGGATCCACGTCAGCGGGGTGCCCTTGCCGTCGACCCAGTCGTAGCCGTTCATCGCGATGCCGAGGATGACCTTGTGCGGCGGGATCTGTGACGTGGCATAGCTCAGCACGTCGCGGACCCAGCCGATCGGGGCGATCGGACCCGGCGGTGAGGTCGGCCAGTGGAAGTCGTAGGCCATGATCCGCACCTGGTCCGCGACCCGGCCGTGCGCGGCGTTGTCCTGGGCGACGTTGCGCTGGTCGTAGCCGGCGTCGGTGGTCTTGGCGAACAACGCGAGCGCGAGCGTCTTGCCCTTCGCGTGAAGCGCGGTGGACAGCTCGGTGGCGAACGCGGTGAACGCCGCACGGTCGGTGCCGCGCAGATCTTCGTAGTCGATGTCGATACCGGCGTAGTCGCGGCTCGTGACGAGGTCGACAATGGACGCTTCGTGCGCGGCCCGCCGGGCCGGGTCGGCGAGGATGCCGGCGATCGGCTGATAGGCGAACTGGCCACCGGTCACGTTCGCCAGACTCGGCACCACCGGCAGCCCCGCCGCCCGCAGGCGGCCGATGGTCGCGTCGATCTCGCCGGCGGAATTCTGGTCGTACATGGGAACGATCTGACCCTGACCGTCCAAACCGTACAGCCACGGCGAGACCTCGCTGAAGTCCTGCTGGTTCTGCAGCACCACGGAGGCGCCGTTCTGGATGTTCCAGTACGGCAGCGAACCCACGACCGCCCGCGACGGGGGTGCGCCGATCGGACGAACCAGGTACACCACCAGCAACACCAGCGGTGCCAGCACGATCAGGAGATAGAAGAACTTCGCGATGCCCGGGGGGCGCCGCCGCCCCGAGTCCTTCTCGCGGGAGCCGACCAGGGCGAGCTCGGACGAGCGGCGCAGCCGCGGCCACCGGAACCACTTCAGGCGGTCCGGGCTCGCGGTCGAGGTCCGGTTCGACATCATGATCCTCTCCACGCCGTCGACCCGGTTCCTAGCGGCCACCGGCCAGGGGCAGTCGATCACCGCGGGGATCGCGCCGGGCGAACTCCGCGGCCACCGAGCCGATGATCTCCTCGAGGGTCCGGCGCGGCCGGAAGCCCACCAGCTCGCGGGCCAGTGCGCAGTCGGGCACCCGGCGCTGCATGTCCTCGTAGCCGGCGCCGTAGGCGTCGTCGTAGGAGACGAAGGAGATGTCGCTGTCCGAACCGGTCGCGGTGAGCACCCGCCAGGCGAGGTCCATAATGGACACCTGCTCGGTGCTGCCGAGATTGACCGCCCGGCCACGGGCACCCGGGGTGCCGACCAGGTCGACCAGCGCCGGCACCACGTCCAGCACGTGGCAGAAGCACCGGATCTGGCGGCCGGTGCCGAACACGGTGAGCGGGTCACCGTGCAGTGCCTGCCGCACGAACCGCGGGATCACCATCCCGTAGCGGCCGGTCTGGCGTGGCCCGACCGTGTTGAACAGGCGCACGATGACGGCGTCCAGACCCCGCTCGCGCACGTAGGCGTCCACGAGGCTTTCGTCGATCGCCTTCGCTTCCGCGTAGCTCCAGCGCGATTTCAGGGGCGTCCCGAGCACGCGGTCGTCGCCCTCGCTCAAGCCGATCTTGGTGTTCTTGCCGTAGATCTCGCTCGTGGAGGCGACCAGCAGGGTGCTGCCGTGCCGCCAGGCGGCCTCGACGACGTTCTCCGTGCCGTGGATGTTGGTGCGCAGGCTTTCCAGCTCACGGTCGCGGATGACGAACGCGCCGACCGCCGCGGCGAAGTGGAAGACCACGTCGGAACCGGCGGTCAGCTCGTCGATCCGCCGGGCGTCGAGCACCGACCCCTCGACGAACCGGAACCGCTCGTGGCGCAGGGCGGCGTGCAGATTGTCCCGCCGCCCGGTGCTCAAATCGTCCAGCCCGGTGACGGTGTGTCCCGCCGCCAGCAGGGCATCGGTGAGGTGTGAACCGATGAAACCGGCGGCGCCGGTCACGAATGCCTTCATCGTTTTCCTCCCAGGTTCTCGTAGAGGCTGTCGATCCGGTCGGTGATGGCCTCGATGCCGTAGCGCCGCTCGATCGCCGGCACCGGCACGCGATCCCGCGGACCGGCGAGGATTTCCGTCGCGATCGCTTCCCGCAGCCCGTCGACCGTGCCCGGGACCTGACGCGCTCGCGCGGTGTCGATGCCGTCGAGCGCGGGGCAGGTGGTGTAGAGCACGCGGATCCCGTTGGCCAGCGCCTCGAGCACGGAAAGGCCGAACGTCTCCTGTTTGGACGACGCGACGAACAGGTCCAGTGTGGACAGCATCGCCGCGACGTCGTGCCGCTCGCCGGTGAAGATCACCCGGTCCGCCACCCCGCAGGCGCGGGCCACCGCTTCGAGGCGCTCCCGTTCGGTGCCCTTCCCGATGACCAGCACCACCGCCTTGTCCCCCAGCACCTTCGACGCGGCCTCGATGACGAGGTCGAAGCGCTTGTTGGCTTCGAGCCGGCCGAGGACGCCGATCACGTAGGTGCCCGGATCGATGCCGAACCCGGCGCGGACCTTGTCGCGCGCGTCGGCGTCGAACGCGACCCGGCGGAAGTCGAGCCCGTTGGGGATGACGGTGATGCGTCCCGCGCGGACGCCCCAGTTCACCAGCCTCTCCCGCACGGCGTCCGACACCGCGATGGTGGTGTCGCCGAGCCGTTCGGTGGCCAGGTACAGGCCTTGGACCCCGCGCGTCATCCGGCGCCGCTCCAGGTGCGTTTCGCCGATCGAATGCTCTGTGCTCACCACGACCGGTGTGCGGGCCAGCCAGGCGGCGGTCCGCCCGTAGATGCACGCGCGGTACAGATGGTTGTGCACCACGTCGTAGCGGCCTTCCCGCAGGATCGCGCGCAGCCGGAGCACCATGGACAGCTGGGTGTTGCTCGTCATGCCCAGATCGCGCACCGGTGTCCCGTCGGTGCGGATCATCTCCGCCACCGGACCCGCGTTGTAGAGCGTGACGACATCGGAGGGATGCCGGGTGTGGCGGAGCATCGACCGCAGTTGCAGCTCGGCGCCACCGACCCCCAATCCCGTGATGACATGCAGGACCTTCATCGCCGACTTCCTCCAAACCGGACAGTGCCGAGGGTGCGGGCCAGGATTGTCACGTCCAGCCACAGTGACCAGTACTCGATGTAGTTGTTGTCGAAGCGGGCCCGTTCGGCGATCGAGGTGTCGCCGTGCAGGCCGTGCACCTGCGCCCAGCCGGTGATCCCGGCGGGCATCCGGTGCCGGTCGTCGTAGTGCGGAATGCGGCGGCCGAACCGCCGCGCGAAGTACGGGCGCTCCGGGCGCGGGCCCACCAGGGACATCTCGCCGCGCAGCACGTTGAACAACTGCGGCAGCTCGTCCAGATGCGTCGCGCGCAGCCAGCGGCCGAGGCGGGTGCACCGCTCCACCGGAACCCGCCACCGCAGATCGGCGTCGGCGTCGGCGGGCATGGTCCGGAACTTGGTGATCCGCGCCTGCCGGGCGCCGACCACGCGCCACTGCCGGAAGAACACGCCGCGCCCGCCGTCGATCCGCAGCACCAGTGCCAGCGACAGCAACACCGGGGCGAGAAGCGCCACGAGGGCACCGCCGACGAGCAGATCGAAGGCGCGCTTGACCACCCGGCCGATCGACCGGTAGCGCTCGCCCCGCACCGCGAGCAGCGGCACGCCCCGCACTTCGTCCACACCGGACCGTGGGAGCGCCGGCCCGAGCTCGGCGGACCGCGGCACGACGAAGATCTCCAGTCGCAGGGCTCTCGCCTGCCGCAGCACGCCGCTCAGTCGGTCTTCCGCCTCGGACGAGCAGCAGACGATCACCCGGCGGATCCGGTGCCGGCGAGCGATCGCGGGCAGGTCGGCCACGCGCCCCAGCAGCGGCGCCGGTGCGTCGCCGTCGGGCAGGCGGTCGTCGAGGAACCCGGCCACCCACGAGCCGAACTCCGGATGCGCCCGCAGCGAGCGGGCCAGGTCCGTGCCCGGCGCACCGGCGCCGACCACCAGCGTCGGCTCCAGCAGACGGCCGCGGCGGTGTTCGTGCCGCAGGACGGCGGACACCGCGGCCCGCCCGGCCACGGCCATCCCGGCCGTGCACAGCGCGACGAACAGGACCACGCCGGGCGAGAACCAGACGAGCAGGACCGGCGCCGCCAGCAGGACCGGGGCGACCAGCCGGGGAATCCGGTCGGACAGCCGGGGACACAGCCGCGCGCGGTACTGCCCGGCCACGGCCATCCCCGCCGGCACCAGTGCCAGGTAGGCGGCCGCGGCCCAGCCGAGGGTCTCGGTCACCGCCATCGCGCCCGCCGTCGCCGCGAGATCCGCGGCGGGCCGCACGGTGGCCGTGAGGTGCAGGCGAACCCGGCCTCCGCGGGTGGGCGACGCGCGGAGTCCGGACGGCCGGGGCCTGGTCAGGACGGTCATCCGCGGGCTCCTGCCAGTACGGCACCGCGCCGCGCGGACAGCGGTGCGAGTGCGCCCGCGACCGCCTTCGCGGCGTGATCGGCGCCGTAGACGAATCGCATGACGGGTCCGAAGGTCGGTGCCACCGCCGGGCCGGCGAAGTAGAGGCCCGGCACGGACGACTGGTAGTCGCGTCCCACCTCGGGGGTGCCGTCGACCGTGCGCAACCGCGAACGCAGCGGCGCCGACAGGAACCGGAGGCGATCCAGGGCGGGCCGGTAGCCGGTTGCGGCGATCAGGTGATCGGCCCGGATCTCGGTGCGTTCCCCCGCCCGGTCTTCGAGGTCGATCACCACCTCGCCACCGGACTCCGACACCGCGCGCAGCCGCCGGCCGAGCAGGACCGGGATCCGGTCCTCGACCCGGGCGCGCAGCCAGCTCGCGCCCGCGGGCCCGAGCCCGGTGCGCGCCCGGTACACCCGGGTGCCGCGGGGCAGCCGCCGGAACCACGACGGATGGTCGGAGTAGAACCAGGTTCCCCAGCCCGAACCCAGGCCCGCCTCGGGCTCCCGCAGGCGCTGGCGCAGCGGGCGGTCGGGCGGCAGTGGACGCCCGTTCCAGACGAGTTCGTCCGTCCTGGCCACGATCCGCGCGTCGGCCCCGTTCTCCGCGAGCAGCGCGGCCGTTTCCAGCGCGGACTGGCCGGCGCCGAGCACCACGACGCGGCGGCCGGCGAACACGGCGAGATCGGTGTGATCGGCGCTGTGCGAGCACACTTCGCTCGACAGGTGCTCGAGTTCCGGTGGCACGCGGCGGAAATGCTCGACCCCGGTGGCCACGACGACCGCGCGGGCTTTGGCGTGTCCGCCGTCGGCGAGTGTCAGCTGGTAGTGCGAGCCCGCGTCCGTCACCTCGTCGACCAGCACCTCTTCCACGTCGGGCACCAGTTCCCGCCGGAACCATTCGCCGTAGGCGATGAACACCTCCAGCGGAACCGGTTTGCCGTAGTCGGCGTAGGGCCGGCCGGTCGCCGCGCAGAACGCCGCGAGGGTGTGGGATCCGCGCGGGTCGGACAGGTTGCTGGCGAACCCCTGGGACTTCAGGAACATTCCTTCGGGCATCGCCGTCCGCCACAGCGACATGGGCAGGCCGAACTGGCGCACCCGCAGACCGGCCGGCCGCAGATGCGCGGCGATGGACAGTCCGTAGGGACCCGCGCCGACGATCGCGACATCGGTGGCACCATCGGTTACGCCGTCGGTGACGCCGTCTTGGGTGGAGTCAACGGTGTGCTTCATGCGTTCCTCTCCTTCGTTCGTTCCACCCGTCGGGCCAACGGGCGGGTCACGGCGCGCCAGCCCATCCGGACGCACATCAGGCCGAACGGCCTCGGGTCGTCCCAGGAGAACCAGGCCGTCTCGTCGATCCCCCGCAGGGATGCCAGCCACTCCCCCAGTCCCAGTTCACCGGCCCGCCAGTAGCGCAGCGCCGCGATCGGGTCGTAGTTCTCGACGACGAAACCGCGGCCGGAAACCTGTTCTCCGCCGGCGGCCGGCTGCCCGGTCAGATCGAGGTACTGGGCGAGCACCACGTCGACGCCCGCACGGTCGCGGAACAGCCGGAACTGGGCGCCGAGGCGGGGATTGAAATCGAGCAGTCGGTACCGGCCGTCCCTGGCGTCGAGCCGGAAGTCCAGATCGACGATGCCCCGGTAGCCGAGCCGGGCCAGCAGTGTCGTCGCGATCTCGCGCAGGTGCGGGTTCGGCTCGGCGAACCCCAGGGAGGTCAGCCCGGCGTGCGCGGGATAGGAACGGTGCTTGACCCCGGTGAACGCCGGGCGGCACACCGAGTCGCGGTCGCAGTAACCGTGGAAGAACCAGTCATGGCCGGGCCCGCCGGGGATGAACTCCTGCCACATCAGCGCCGCCCCGGCGGCTTCGGCCGCTCGGGCGGTGCGGTCGAGTTCCGCGCTGTCGTGCACGATCACCGTGCTGCGCAGCTTCGATCCCGGCGTGCGCCAGGGGCTCGCGAGTTTCGCGACCACCGGGAAACCCTTGCGGCGGGCGAAATCGTGCGCCCGCGCCACCGATTCCGACACCATCGCGTCCGGGCAGGCGACGCCGAGCGAACGGCACGCCTCGTACATCGAATACTTGCCCGCGACCGTGCGGGGCAGCTCCGGTGGCGGCTCGGGAAACAGGAACGCCGAGCGCAACGGCCCGCCCTCCTCGGCGAGGAAGATCGACGCCGCGTCGTCGGTGGGCACGATCACGGCAGGGCGGCCGATGTGGCGCGCCAGCGCGAGCAGTTCCGCGCGCGTGCGGTCCGGGTCCTCGGCGGGTGGGAACCGCCAGAACCACCGGCCCTGCAGGTAGCGCGAGCCGGCCGCGGGTGCCCACCGCCGTTCGTGCACGCCGTGCACGGGCACGCCGCGGCGGCCGAGGCTGCGGATCGCGCCGAGTCCACCGTGGTGCATCACGTTCGGGTCGAACTTGAGCACCACCGCCGGTGTACCGGTCTCCATGGTTCAGACCACTTCTCGGTGCGGGGCGAGGTCGAACTGGTAGGTGGCGTCGAGCAGATGCGGCCGGTCCGCCAGCCAGCCGTAGTCGGCGCCGGGGTGCACGGTGTGGATCACGATGAGATCCCACAACGCCCGCTGCGGCCACGGCAGGCTGTGCATCGTCTCGCCCCGTGGCAGGCGGATCCGCGGCACCAGCGGATCGTGGTAGCTCACCTGCGCGCCGCGCTCGCGCAGCCCGTCGATGATCGGCAGGGAGGTCGACTCCCGCAGGTCGGCCACGCCCGGCTTGTAGCTGACCCCGATGAGCAGGATCCTGGCGCCGGTCATTCTCGTGCCCGCCGCGGCGAGGACCTCTTCGACGCGGTTGACCACCCGGCCGGGGCGCTGCGCGATCGAGCGCATGGCCCGTTCGATGATCGGCGCGCTGCGGCCCTCCCGGCCCAGTTGCCAGAGCAGGTAGTGCGGATCGCAGGGAATGCAGTGGCCGCCGACGCCGGGGCCGGGGAAGGCGGCGAGGAAACCGTACGGTTTGGTGGCCGCGGCCAGGGTCACCTCGATCGGGTCGAGGTCGAGGGAACCGCAGATGTCGGCGAACTCGTTGGCCAGCGCGAGCATCACGGCCCGGTAGACGTTCTCATAGAGCTTGGTCGCCTCGGCCGCCTCGGGTGAACCCACCAGATACACGTGATCGGTGAGCTTGCCGATGACCCGCGCGGCCCGTGCCGCGCATTCCCGCGTCGTCCCGCCGACCACCCGTGGCGTTTCGTGCTGCAGGTGGGCGTTGTTGCCGGGGTCGACGCGTTCCGGGCTGAAGGCGACGAAGATGTCGTGGCCGATGCGGAATCCGCGGCGCCGCAAGGGTTCGGCGAGCAGTTCCCGGGTCGTCCCCACGTAGGTGGTGGAGGTGAGGATGATCGTCTGGCCTACCCGCGCGTTGGCCACGACCGCGGCGCACGCGGAACGCAACGCCGAGGTCTCGGGCAGGTGCGCCTCGTCGACCGGGGTGGGGACGCACACGATGACGGCGTCCGCCTCCGCCGGCAGGGCCGGATCGCTGGTGAGCTGGAAGGCGGAGTCCTGGCGCGCCACATCCAGCCGCCGCAGGTCGGCCTCGGTCAGATCGACCTCGCCGCCCGAAACGGCCTTCAGCCGGCTTTCGCTGGTATCCAGGCCGATGATCCGCTCGCAGCGAGGACGCAGTCCCAGCGCGGTCGGCAGACCGACGTAGCCGAGACCGACGATCGCGACCGTTCCGGTGCGACCCGGGCCGTCTTCGGCCGAGGGGGCCGGCTCGAACGCGACAAGCCGCTGTTGCAGTTCACGTTCCCGGCCGTTGATCGCCAGGGACAGCTGCTGTTCGGACATGATCTTGCTCCCGGTGGTTGCTCAGGAAACCGGTGCGCGACGCAGCGCCGGATCGAATCGTGGATGACGTGAGACCAGCCGGTGCCGTAACCGCTTGGCCTCCAGACGCGGGCCCGAGTCGGCGTCACCGACATAAATGCGCGGAAGCGCGTAGGTGCCGGTGAGATCCGAACGCCAGATCGCGCAGGCATAGTCGTAACCGGCGTCCCGGACCCGTTGGACGACCTCACCGTTCACCGCGCCGTACGGGTAACAAAAACCGCGCACGTCCGCTCCGGCCAGTTCCGACAACACCGCCCGGCTCGCTTCGATCTCCTGGACGAGCCCGGGTTCGCCGGTCTCCGGCAACGGGACGTGCGCCCAGCCGTGCGAACCGATCTCCATGCCCGCCGCCGCCACCCGGCGAAGACCGTCGGCGGTCAGCAGCGGCTTCCGGGGCCCCTGCTCGTCCCAGGCGTTGTCCCCGCCGAGCCGCCCGGCCAGCGCGAACACCGTCGCGGTGAAACCGTGGTGGCGCAGGACAGGGAGCGCGTTGGCGAGGAAATCCGCGTACCCGTCATCGAAGGTGAGCCCGACCAGGCTTCCGGGCCGGCCGGTACGGCAAGCCTCCAAAAGGTCCCGAATGGACACTCCGCGCAACCCGTGTCGGCTCAACCAAGCCATTTGCCGGGCGAAGCGATCCGGACGCACGGTCACCAGATACGGGTCCTGCCGGTAGCCGTAGACCGAGTGGTACATGAACACCATCGGCAGGCCGGCGCGGTGTGGGCCCGTGCCGTCGACGGTGTTTCCCCGGCGGTTCACGCCGCCGTTCCCGTCGGTGTCGCCCTTTGTTGCCATGGGTCCCAGCCAACCCGGCGAAAAGCGGTCTGTCCTCGTACGAGTGCGCGAAATCGCGTCTCAACCAAATGGTGGAGGCCGTCTACGCCACCGGCATGAGTGATCGTCGGCGACTACCTGCACACGCAAGAAATCCCGGCGGTGTCCGGTGTGGAATCCGAACACCACCGGGATACGACGTCCGGTCGAATGTCTGGTGGAGTTTTCCCCCATTCAGCCCACGAAGCGCCGAGCGGCCTGATCCGGGACCGGGTCAAGCAGGCCGTACCGGACGGCAGCGGACACCGCCGCCAGCCGTGAGTGCACGCACAATTTCGTCAGTACGGAGTGGACATGGGTGCGGACGGTCGCGGTCGAGACACCGAGCCGGGTGGCCATACCCGGGGTACTGAGACCTTCGGCGAGCAGGGCCAGACACTGCCGCTCCCGGTCGGTCAACTGCTGGGCCAGCTTGCGCACCCGCTCGCCGCCTTCGGCGCCCTCGCCACGGGAGTCCTGTTGCGGCGCGTCGATCACGATCTGGCCGGCCATCACGTTTTCGATGGCCCGCGCCAGGTGCTGGATCCCGCGGGTCCTGTGCACGCAGCCGCAGGCCCCGGCGCTCAACGCGTCGACGACCGAACCGGTGGCCGGGTCCGCGGTCAGGACGATCACCTTCGTGCGGCCGGTGGCCTCGACGATTTCGGCCACCCCGGCGTGGCCGGGCGTGGCCAGGCGCTGACCCAGCAGGCACACGTCGGGATCACGTTCCCCCACCGCCCGCACCAGTTCGCCGACCGTGCGCCCGACGCCGACCACGCGGACACCGTGCTGCCGCAGCGCCGAGGGCAACGCCTCGAGAAAGAGGCCGTGCTCGTCGCCGAGCACGGCCGTGGTCATGGTCCGGCCGTCCCCGTCGTACCGCGCCCCGCGTTCCTGGTCGGTGCTGCGCCTTCCATAGCCGACCCGGCGCTCCGTGAGTGTGTCCATCTCGGTTTCCTCAGCCTGGATATCCCGTCTCAGACGCCCGCCCGACGTCCCCAAAACCCCAGTCCCTCATGAAGTCGCCGGAATGCGGTGCTCGTTACGGCGTTCCCCGGATAATCCGGAAATGTCGCGGAAAAATCCCGAAACGGTGCCTCTCGGCGCCGGACCGGACACGAGGCGAACGTGCGATCGAGCAGTTCGGCCAGGGCGGCCCTGGGCCTTAGTACCCAGGCCTTTTCCCCGATCGGCATCCACCACTGTGGACACCAGGCTGAGAACATCGGTGCAATCGCCGGCGCCGGACGCACCCGATCGACGCCGGATCGACGCACAGATCGTCCGGTTCATCCGGGAAAGCTCGAGTCCGGTCCGCCGGATGGTTCGACGGTCGCCCGCGGGCCGCCGACCCCACCGACCGACACCGCCTTCCGGTGTGGTCCAGTCCCCGGTCCGCACCGGCAAACACGGCAGCGCGTGTCCGGAGGTTTTACGTCTCGCTAACCGTACGCTGGCTCTGTGTGCACCTTCGCCGTCCTAGGTTCGGGGTGTGAGGCGCGACGTGCTCGCGTCCTGGTGGCGAGCGTGTGGTGGCGGCCGACTCAGTGGGTGGGTACACCGTTGTCCGCACGCGCTTCACCCCGCTGCACGGCGGAACGCCCCCTCGCGCGCCGCGCAGTCACCGCGCGGGCCGCCGGAGATCGACCCCTCCTCCGGCGGTCCGCCCGCCTTGTCCGGTGTCGCGGGTAAGGGAACTCACCGTGGGAACCCCGTTGAACCGGAAAGGATCGCTTCGTTGACCGTGCTCCGTCGGGGCCTCGCCGTCACCGGCGGGGTCCTCGTGCTGGTGGTGGGACTCGTGGTGGGACTCATCGTGTTGTTCGTGGTGAAACCGGGCTCGGTGCCGCCACCGCCGGGGTGCACGGCCCAGCCGGACGGGACGGCGACGAACACGACGAACACGACGAACGAGTTCGGCTTCACCACCGAGCAGACGCAGAACGCCGCGACGATCGCCGCGGTCGGGATCCAGCTGGGCATGCCGGCGCACGCCGTCACCATCGCGCTGGCCACGGCGATGCAGGAATCGAAGCTGCGCGACCTTTCCGGCGGCGACCGGGACTCCGCGGGGTTGTTCCAGCAGCGTCCCAGCCAGGGATGGGGAACCTACGCACAGGTCACCGACCCGATCCACGCCTCGGCCGCGTTCTACGACCGGCTGAAGGCGCAGCCGGGCTGGCTCGATCTTTCGGTGACGCAGGCGGCGCAGCTCGTGCAGCACTCCGCCACGCCCGATGCCTACGCGCAGTGGGAAACCGCGGCAAGGACGCTGGCCGCGGCGCTCACCGGAGAGACCGCCGCGGGGCTGAGCTGCCAGAACCTCACCCTCACCGCGCCGAGCGCGAATCTGGTCACCACGGCCGAAAACGAGCTGGGCACCGCCACCCTCACCGGAACGCATCCCACCGGCCGCGGCTGGGCGATGGCCGCCTGGCTCGTGGCCAACGCCACCCGCTTCGCGATCGACCAGGTCACCTTCGACGGCCGGACCTGGACCGCGACCTCGGGCACCTGGTCGGCGACGGGCAGTGCGGACGGCATGCTCACCTTCCACCAGACCAGCCCGGCGACCCCGACCTCTGCGCCGAGTTCCTGACGTCACAGCGGCGTTTCCGCGATGTCCCCAGCGTCTCCCCCGGCATCCCGATCGGAATAGCCGGGCACCCGCGTCGGTTCTGATAGATGCAAACGCATATATCTGGCCGCGCCACTCTCCGGTGCGGCCAGCGGGAGAGGAGACGCGCGATGCAGTTCGGAGTGTTCTCGGTGAGCGACATCACCCGGGACCCGGTGTCCGGGGAGACGCCGAGCGAGGCGGAGCGGATCGACGCGGTCGTGAAGATCGCGCAGAAGACCGAGGAGGTGGGGCTCGACGTGTTCGCGATCGGCGAGCACCACAACCCGCCGTTCTTTTCGTCCTCGCCGACGACGCTGCTGTCGCACATCGCGGCGACGACCGAGCGGCTGGTCGTGACCACGTCGACCACGCTGATCACGACGAACGACCCGGTGCGCATCGCCGAGGAATACGCGCTGCTGCAACACCTGTCGAAGGGCCGGATGGACCTGATGCTCGGGCGCGGGAACACCGCGCCGGTGTATCCGTGGTTCGGCCAGGACATCCGCCAGGGCCTGCCGCTGGCGCTGGAGAACTACAACCTGCTGCACCGGCTGTGGCGGGAAGACGTGGTGGACTGGCAAGGAAAGTTCCGTACCCCGTTGCAGGGCTTCACCTCGGTCCCGCGACCCCTGGACGACGTGCCGCCGTTCGTCTGGCACGGCTCGATCCGCACGCCGGAGATCGCCGAACAGGCCGCGTACTACGGCGACGGCTTCTTCGCCAACAACATCTTCTGGCCGAAGGAGCACTACATGCGCCTGATCCGGTTCTACCGGCAGCGCTACGCCCACTACGGCCACGGCACCGAGAAACAGGCGATCGTCGGCCTGGGTGGCCACGTGTACCTGGCCCGTAATTCGCAGGACGCCAAACGGGAGTTCCGTCCCTATTTCAACGAAGCACCGGTGTACGGACACGGGCCGTCGCTGGAGGACTTCATGGAGATGACGCCGTTGTCGGTGGGCAGCCCCCAGGAAGTCATCGACAAGACCCTGACCTTCCGCGAGCACTTCGGCGACTACCAGCGCCAGCTGTTCCTGATGGACCACGCCGGCCTACCGGTGAAGACCGTGTTGAACCAGCTGGACCTGCTCGGCGAGGAGGTGCTGCCGACGCTGCGTAAGGAGTTCGCCGCCCGACGCGACGCCGAGGTCCCCGGCGCGCCCACGCACGCGAGCCTGGTCAAGGCGAAGTACGGGGACGAGGCGCCCCGCCAGCCCCGGCCGAACGCCAACCGTGGCGACAACGTGACGGGCAGCTCCCCCTTACCAGGACACCGACTCGGCCCTGCAAGCCACTTACCCGAGCCTGTGATGGCCAGCACAGCGCGACTCGCCAACGACGCGTGGGAAGCCCTGATGTCCGCCCACGCCGTGTTGATGAAGGAATTCGCCGCCGAGGACGTCTGGCAGGACCTGTCCATGCGGGAGTACGACGTCCTCTACACCCTGTCCAAATGCCCGACGCCCGTCCGCGTCGGCGAACTGCACCAGCACGTCCTGCTCAGCCAGCCGGCGCTGTCGCGCATGGTGGAGCGGCTGGTGGAACGCGGCTTCATCGAGCGGTGCGCCGATCCCGCGGACGGGCGCGGCGTCCGCCTGTCCCTCACCGAAGCCGGACGGGACAAGCAACGGCAGATCGGGCCTCGCCACGCACGCAGCGTCGCGCGCGCGGTCACCGGCGCGATCAGCGCCGACGAACTGCGTCAGCTGGAGACGATCTGCCTGAAGCTGGCCCGCCGGTCCACCACGTCCACGAGAAACGACGGAGCCAGCCATGAACTCCCCTGAGCAGCAACCCCGCACCCTGGTGGTCGTCACGGCGGGAACCAGTGACCCCTCCTCGACCCGTCTGCTGGCCGACCTGACCGCCCAGCGCGTCGCCACCCTGGCGAGGCGCCGCGGCACCGCGGTGACCATCCAGGTCGTCGACCTCCGGGAGCTGGCCACCGAGATCACCGCGGCGCTGGTCTCCCAGCTGATCGGCCCCAAACTGCGGAAGGCGATCGACGCGCTCGGCGAGGCCGACGGCATCATCGCCAGCACCCCGGTCTACAAGGCGGGCGCCAGCGGCCTGTTCACCTCGTTCTTCCAGGTGCTGGACAACGACCTGCTCATCGCCAAGCCCGTCGTGCTCGCCGCCACCGCCGGAACGGCCCGGCACGCCCTGGTCGTCGACGAGCAGCTCCGGTCGCTGTTCGCCTACCTCCGGGCCATCACCGTCCCGACGTCACTGTTCGCCTCCACCGAGGACTGGACCGACCCGGCCCTGAACAAGCGCATCGACCGGGCGGCGCAGGAACTCGTGCTGCTCCTGGAAAGCGGCTTCGCCCGGGCAGTCCGGGACGAGTCCTGGGACCACTACCAGCACGAGTTCGGCAGCGCCGGCGGCACCGAGCTTTCCATCGACCTCGACTCCGACCTGATGCGCCTGGCCACCGGAGGATCCGCCGGCTGACACCCCGGCCGGGCCTGGCGATGATCACCTGGCCCGGCCACCGCCGCACAACCATCGCCGCCCGGCCTCGGCGCCCCCGCCAGCGGCTCACCGCCCGCTGCTCACCGGGGATGCCGGTTTCCAGCCGTGACTCCGGCGCCAAGACCGCCACGCGACACCGGCACCGTCGCGTCACCGCCGAACGACAAAAGCCCTGTCCTCGTGATCGAGAACAGGGCCGATGACCTACGAATCAATGGTGCGCGATACTGGGATTGAACCAGTGACCTCTACCGTGTCAAGGTAGCGCTCTCCCGCTGAGCTAATCGCGCGAGGTGGAGACGGGATTCGAACCCGTGTACACGGCTTTGCAGGCCGTTGCCTCGCCTCTCGGCCA
>DASSAD010000071.1:0-8216 GCA_035685725.1 Amycolatopsis sp.
GTCGCCGTGTCCCCCCGTCCCGCCGCCGAGTCCCCCCGTCCGGTCGCCGTGTCCCCCCGTCCCGCCGCCGAGTCCCCCCGTCCGGCCGCCGAGTCCCCCCGTCCGGCCGCCGAGTCCTCCCGTCCGGCCGCCGAGTCCTCCCGTCCGGTCACCGAGTTCGCGCAAGCAGCCGCGTTGTCGGCCGTGCGAGTCGGCGGACACCCGTAGCATCGCGCGGTTCCGCGGCCGTGGACCCGTTTCTTCGCGGCAACCCGGTCCTCCTGTTGCCTCGAGTCAGCCCCACATCTCACCTGTTACGGGTGATTGCGCGTGCCTCCTCGTGCGGACGCAGGGCATCAGGCAGACACTAAGTGCAGCCCTCCGGCGTGGTCCCCCAGCGCGCCAGAGGGCTCCTTTATGTCACGACCCGCAGTGCCGAGGAGAAAACTTGGCCCGCAATGCCTACCCGCCCCCGGGCGAACCCATACCGGCGATCGCCCGCAACGGGTTCGCCACCGCGGGGTTCGTCCTCGGCCTGGTGGGGCTTGTCTTCTCCATCGTCCCGTTCATCGGCGTGATCGCCTGGCCGCTGATCGTCGTCGGCCTCGCCCTCACCGGGATCGGTCTTTACCGCGTGGTCGCCAAGAACGCCCCCGGCCGGGGACTGGCCCTCGCCGGCCTTTCGCTTTCCCTGACCGGGCTGGCCGTGTGCGTCATCTGGCTCGCCGGACTCACCCACGTGCTGAATAACCCGTCCGAGGGAATCATCGACGTCCGCTACAGCGTCACCGGCACGGCCCACGACGTGACGATCACGTACTCGGCCTTCGGCGACGGCGGTAGCGCGACCGACCAGGAAAGCGCGAGCGGACTGCCCTGGTGGAAGGACGTGCACATCAGCGGCCGGCTCAAGGCCAGTTCGCTGACGGTCACCACCGGCGCCGCCGGCGGGAGCGTCACCTGTCAGGTCATCGTCGACGGCAACCAGACCCGGACCTCGACCGCCACCGGCCGGTTCGCCGTCGCTTCCTGCAACGGCTTCTGACCCCCGCTTCCGCCAGGTGCGATTACCCCTACGCCGGTGGCACGGCGTGATACCGGAGGATGTTCCCCTCGATCTCCGTCATCGATTTCTGGAACCCCGCCTTCTCCAGGACCCGGATCGACGAGGTGTTCCCCGGTTCGACCCTGGCGTAAACCATCGTGACTTCCGGTGCGGTGAACGCGAAGGCGGTCAGGGCACGCGCGGCTTCGGGCGCGTAGCCGCGGCCTCGCCGGGAAGCCACCACGCCGTACCCGATTTCGACGGTGCCGTTGATGGGTGGCCAGAAGAGCCCGAGCGACCCGGTCACCCGGCCACTGTCACGTTCGATCATCTGGCGGTGGCCGAACTCGCCCAGCCAGGTGACATGCTTGGCCATCGCCGCGGCGATGTCCTGATCACCCTCGGCCGGGAAATCCTCCGCCCAGTGCGGAAACCGGTTGCCGTCCGACACGGCGGAAACCTCGTCGGGCGGCCACGGCCGCAGGATGAGGCGGTCGGTGACCAGGTCGCGCCCGATCAGGGAAAACGAAGAAGACACCTGAGGATCCTGATCGTCAAACACGTGGAGAATTCCGCCCATTCCCATTCGGACAAGCTCGGCGATTTTCGCGAAACGCGGTTTCTCGAGACCGGAACCGGCGCAGTATCCTGCCGGGCCCCATTCGGTCCCAGCCTTCACGCGGCTCGTTGACGAAATCGGCTGCGCTGATGACTTGGCCTCCGACTCATGGAACGTGCCTTCACCGGTCGCTGTCTTCCCGCCGCATCCGGCGGATCGATCACGCGGTTTCCCCCGGATCTCCGACGCGCCGTCTACGCGACTCCGAACGCTACCGTCTTCATGGCGCAGGACGGTACCGAAATCTGGCGGTCGGGCTCCTCGGCTTTGTTCCGACGGCGCTGGGCGGGGCCGTGGTCACGGCCAGCCCGCACCCGGCACATCGACCTGGGCGGTGAGCACCCGGCCGCTGCCGGGCGTCACCAGCTCGGTCTCGGTCATACCCCGCCATTCGGCGGCCACCATGAACAGCGTGGTCCGGTCAGGACCGCCGAGCGCGCAGGCGAAGCAGCCGCGGTCCAACGCGATGTACCGCAGCACCTCGCCGCCCTCGGCGACACGCACGCACCGCCGGTTGGGCACATCCGCGTACCAGACCGCGCCCTCCGCGTCGACACAAATGCCGTCGGGAACACCGTCACCGACGTCGGCCCAGACACGCCGGTTGGACAGCCCGGCATCCGCGCCGAGGTCGAACGCGACCAGGCTGTGTCGGTAGGAGTCCGCGACGATCAGGGTGGAGTTGTCCGGCGTCACCGCCATCCCGTTGGGAAACGCGATGTCGTCGGCCACCTCACGCACCGCGCCGTCGGCCGAGACCAGCGAGACGGAGCCGGGCCGGAACTCCTCGCCGCTCATCGGATCGGAGCCGGCGCGGTTGACATAGGCGTTGCCACGCCCGTCGACGACGATGTCGTTCCAGCCGGACCGGCCGAGATCGGCATGGACGCCGAGCGTCCCGTCGGGCTCGCGGCGCAGCAGTCGTCCGTCCGGGGACGAGACGATGAGCAGGCGCCCGTCGGGGAGCCAAGCCGTGCACAGTGGCAGCGACTCCACCCGGGCGATCACCTCGGAGTTCCCGGCCAGGTCGACGGCGATCACCTCGCCGGCAGACCAGTCGGAGAAGTACAACCGATCGCCATGCCAGCGCGGCGACTCGACCAAGCCGCGACCGTCGAGCAACGTTCGAATGTCGGTCATCGGGTATCACACCCTCTCCTCCGCCATGGACGCCAAATCCCAGCATCCATATCGAGGACTGCCGGTCAAATCGACCTGGCCCGGGCTTTGCGCGTCACCGACGGGACGAGCGAAGAATGGTGCTCCGAGCTGCGCTGATACCACTTGTCGTCGGGCGGTCTGAGTCCTTCGACGGGCCGGAGACGGCCGATCATGAGGAGGAACGGCCGCCCGGGCTACCGCGCGAAGCTCGGAATCAACCCTTGAGCAGGGAGCGGGCCATGACCAGGCGCTGGATCTGGTTGGTGCCCTCATAGATCTGCGTGATCTTGGCGTCGCGCATCATGCGTTCCACGGGGAAGTCGCGGGTGTAGCCGGCGCCGCCGAAGAGTTGCACGGCGTCGGTGGTGACCTCCATCGCGATGTCGGAGGCGTAGGTCTTGGCGGCGCTGGCGATGAACCCGGCACGCGCGTCGCCGCGCTCGGAGGCGGCGGCGGAGGCGTAGACCAGGTGCCGGGCGGCTTCGATCTTGGTTCCCATGTCGGCGAGCATGAACTGGACGCCCTGGAACTCCGAGATCGCCTTGCCGAACTGCTTGCGGTCCTTGACATAAGCGACCGCGGCGTCGAGCGCGCCCTGCGCGATGCCCAGGGCCTGCGCGCCGATGGTGGGGCGCGTGTGGTCGAGGGTGCGCAGCGCGGTCTTCAGGCCGGTGCCGGGCTCACCGATGATCCGGTCGGCGGGGATGGTGCAGTTCTCGAAGTAGATCTCCCGGGTCGGCGAGCCCTTGATGCCGAGCTTGCGTTCCTTGGGGCCGACCGAGAACCCGGGGTCGTCCTTGTGTACCACGAAGGCTGAGATGCCCTGGGACTTCTTCGCCGCGTTCGGATCGGACACCGCCATCACGGTGTACCAGCTCGACTCGCCCGCGTTGGTGATCCAGCACTTGGTGCCGTTGAGCACCCAGGAGTCCCCGTCGAGCCGGGCCCGGGTGCGCATCGAGGCGGTGTCGGAACCGGCCTCGCGCTCCGACAGAGCGTAGGACGCCGCCGCGTCGCCGGCGGCGATCGAGGGCAGCACCAGCTTCTTCAGCTCTTCCGACGCCGACAGCAGGATCGGCTGGGTGCCGAGCTTGTTCACCGCGGGGATCAGCGACGCCGAGGCGTCGACCCGGGCGACCTCCTCGATCACGATGCAGGCCGCGATAGCGTCGGCGCCCTGTCCCTCGTAGGCCTCGGGGATGTGCACGGCGTTGAACCCGGACCGGATCAGCGCCCGGTTCGCCTCGGCGGGAAATCGCTCCTGCTCGTCGACCTCGGCGGCGTAGGGGGCGATTTCCTTTTCTGCCAACGCTCGCACCGCCGCGCGCAGTTCCTCGTGCTCCTCGGCCAGCTGATACAGGCCGCGCCCGTCCGACACCGGTGTCACCCTTCTCGCGCATGCGTTTCCCGGCTCGATGTTAGCGCTCGTTTACTGG
The DNA here is from genome assembly GCA_035685725.1 of Amycolatopsis sp. Taxonomy (GTDB): domain Bacteria; phylum Actinomycetota; class Actinomycetes; order Mycobacteriales; family Pseudonocardiaceae; genus Amycolatopsis_E. Next base: position 4,241 of record DASSAD010000071.1, read on the forward strand.
GAGACCCTTGTGTTCTTGGCCGCATTTTCCGCCTATGGTGGGGAGATGTCGATCATTGGACGGTCCGCGCTCCCCACTGGCCTCGACTATCCCGAGGTTCCCGTCGGCTCGATCCTCGCCGGTGCGGCGGCGCGCTTCGGAGACCGGACCGCGGTCGTGCACGGCGATCGCGAACTGACTTTCGCGGAGACCTACCGCGCGGCCTGCCGGTTCGCCCACGCGTTGCGGGCAAACGGGGTCGAACCGGGTGACACGGTCGCGATCCACCTGCCCAACTGCCTGGCGTATCCGGTCGCCTACTACGGGATACTGCTGGCGGGTGCCACCTTCACCCCGGCCAACCCGTTGCTGCCGCCGGAGGCGCTCGCCGCTCAGCTGGCCGACGCCGGTGCGATCGCCGCGGTCAGCTTCGGCCGCGCCGCGCAGGTGCTGGCGGGTATCCAGCAGCGGACCCGGATCCGGTTGGTAGTGGTGACCGAACCGGCCGGGGATCTCACGGCGGGCCAACTCGACTTCGCGGCATTCCACGCGGATCAGCCCGAGGTTCCGCCGGAGGTGGACATCGACACCGCCGGCCGCCTGGCCCATCTCGCCTACACCGGGGGCACGACGGGCCGATCGAAGGGCGTCCGGCTGCCCCACCGCAACGTCGTGAGGAACTCACTGCAATACGCGTGCTGGGGCGCCGGCTGCGTACCCGCGCTCGACGAGCAGGGAAACGTCGTCCTCGACCAGATCGGCGACGAAGACGAGTATCCGGTCCGCCTCGGCACCGGCCGCGCGATCAACCTCACGCCGTGGTTTCACGCGATGGGCACGATCGGCGGCCTGAACGTCCCGATACTGAACGGCACCACGCTGGTGTTGCACGATCGTTTCGACCCGCGCGCGTATCTGGCCGACGCCGAACGGTGGCGAGTCACCTCGATGGGCGGCGCGCCGGCGCTGTTCGCCGGTTTGCTGGCCTGCCCCGAGTTCGCCACCCGCGACCTGTCGTCGGTGCACACCATCACGTCGGGTGCGGCGCCGATGTCGCACGAGATGCTGAGGGCACTGGGCCGGCGGTTCCCCGAGGTGGTGATCGCCGAGGGGTACGGATTGACCGAGGCGACGATGGGGGCGACGCAGTCCCCGGTCGCTCGGTCGGCGCTCCGGAAGCCCGGCACGGTCGGTGTCCCCGTGTTCGACACGGAGATCAAGATCGTCGCGGACGCCGGCGAGGACCCGCTGCCGACCGGCGAGCCGGGCGAGGTCTGCGTCCGGGGGCCGCAGGTGATGACGGGTTACCACGAACGCCCCGACGAGACGGCCGCGGTGCTGGTGGACGGCTGGCTGCACACCGGCGACATCGGCGTCCTCGACTCCGACGGCTATTTGTCCATTGTGGACCGGAAGAAGGACATGCTGCTCTACAAGGGATACAACGTCTACCCGCGCGAGCTGGAAGAGCTCCTGGTCGCCCAGCCGGGTGTGGCGGCCGCCGCCGTGGTCGGCAGGCCCGATCCGAACGTCGGCGAGCTGCCGGTGGCCTTCGTGGTGCGCAAACCGGACGCGGCCGAGGTCACCGAACCGGAACTGCTCGACAAGATCAACGCGAACGTGCTGCCCTACAAGCGCATCCGGGAACTGCGTTTCGTCGACGAGATCCCGGTTTCGGCCGCGGGCAAGGTCCTCAAACGCGAGCTGCGCGAACAGCTGCTGCGCTGAGGCGAACCCGGTGTGCCGTCGGGATCCGCCACCGACGGCACACCGCGGCGCGCTCAGGCGAGACGCTTGCGCAGCGCCTCGTCCTTGTCCAGCACCAAGCGCTCCAGATCGGCCTGGAACTCCGCCATCCGGGCACGCAACGCGGGATCGGCCGCCGCCAGGACGCGCACGGCGAGCAGCCCGGCGTTGCGAGCACCCCCGACGGAAACCGTGGCGACCGGGACGCCCGCCGGCATCTGCACGATCGACAGCAGCGAATCGAGCCCGTCGAGGTACTTCAACGGGACGGGCACGCCGATCACGGGCAGCACGGTCGCCGAGGCGACCATGCCCGGCAGGTGCGCCGCGCCGCCGGCCCCGGCGATGATCACCTTGAGCCCACGGTCGGCCGCGGACTTCGCGTAGTCGAGCATCCGCTGCGGGGTGCGATGCGCCGAGTAGACCCCGACCTCGTAGGAGACCCCGAACTCGTGCAGGGCCTGCCCGGCTGCTTCCAGCACCGGCCAGTCCGAGTCGCTCCCCATGATCACACCGACATCGGGCATGGCCACTCCTTGGTGATTCGGTCATGAGCGGGCCGCGTCGGCCCGCCCGCCTCAATGGATCTGGTAGTCATCGAGCCATTCGGCGTGGGACAGCCAGTGCGCCGCCAGCCGGGCTCGCGTGCGAAGCGCCTCGATGTCGGGACCGACCATGTTGACGTGCCCCAGCTTGCGGCCCGGCCGTTCCCCCTTGCCGTAGAGGTGCACGCGCGCGTCGGGGAAGCGGGCGAACAGGTGATGCAGGCGCTCGTCCGGGCCCATGGTGGGGGTCTCCGGCGCACCGAGCACGTTCGCCATCACCGTCGGCGAGCGCAGCGTGGTCGCCCCGAGGGGATAGTCCAACACGGCCCGCAGGTGCTGCTCGAACTGCGAGGTCGCCGAGCCGTCCATGGTCCAGTGCCCCGAGTTGTGCGGGCGCATCGCCAGCTCGTTGATCACCAGTCCGCCGTCGGTCTCGAACAGTTCGACCGCGAGCAGGCCGACCACGCCGAGTTCGGCGGCGATCCGCAACGCCAGTTCCTGTGCCTCGTGCACCTGCCCGGAGGTGAGGCCGGGCGCGGGTGCGAGCACCTCGGTGTTGATCCCGTTCTCCTGCACGGTTTCCACCACCGGCCACGCCGCGCCCTGCCCGAACGGCGACCTCGCGACCAACGCGGAAAGTTCGCGGCGCATGGGCACGCACTGCTCGACGAGCAGTTCCGCGCCGGCACCGAGCAACTCGGCGACGGTATCGCGCGCTTCGGCGTCGGATTCGAGCATCCAGACACCGCGTCCGTCATAGCCGCCCCGCGCGGTCTTGAGCACGACCGGCCACGTGTGTTCGGCGCCGAACTTCAGCACATCGTCCACTTCGGACACTTCGGCGAACGGCGGGCACGGGAAACCCTGAGCGGACAACCGTTCCCGCATGAGGAGCTTGTTCTGCGCGAAGGCCAGGCACTCCACACCCGGCCGCAGCACGAAGCCCTCCATGGTCAGGGTGAGCAGGTGCTCACCCGGCACGTGCTCGTGGTCGAAAGTCACCACGTCGACCCCCGAGGCGAACGACCGAAGCGCCTCGAGATCGGTGTGGTGGCCGATCGCGACCTGACCGGCCACCAGCCCGGCGGAGTCGTTCTCGTCCGCGGCGAGCACCCGCAGCGACTGACCGAGCGAAATCGCGGCCTGGTGGGTCATCCTGGCGAGCTGGCCGCCGCCCACCATGCCGACTACGGGAAGACCGGTACGTGAGTCCATAACGCCTGAAGACTAACCCGTGTTTCGGCGGTCACGGATGCCGGTGCCGGATGCGGCGCAGGGCCCCCGCCCCCGGAACGGGAGGCCGCGGAGCCCCGCAACCAGCTGGAAAAGTACTGGTCACGGGCATCGACAGGGCGTGTACCGGGAAACCGGGTCGCCGCTCCCGCCGCCCCGCCCAGCCGGCCCCGGCCCGGTCCGCGCCGGGGTCCCGACAGGCGCGGCGCCCGCTGAGGCGCAACTCACGGGCGGTGAGCCCGTCCAGACGACGGGAAAGGCGGTCACACCGTCATGTCGGCACGGCGCCGCTGCCGCGCCCACCGTATGAAAAGCACCACCGCCAGCACGATCGGCACCAGGATGTAGGCGTTGCCGAGCACGCTTTGCCAGACTCTCCAGTGCAGTTCGATGTTGCGCCCGTTGGGCAGCACGAGCAGCACGCAGCTGATGAACACCGCGATCACCGCGAAGGTGCCCAGCCAGCGGCGCCA
>DASSAD010000072.1:0-4878 GCA_035685725.1 Amycolatopsis sp.
CCGCCGCCGCCGTAGCCGCCGCCACCCGAGGGGCCCGCGCCGCGGCTGACCTTGTTCACCTTGGCGGTGGCGTACCGCAGCGAGGGGCCGATCTCGTCGACCTCGAGCTCGACGACGGTGCGCTTCTCGCCTTCCTTGGTCTCGAACGAGCGCTGCTTGAGCCTGCCCTGCACGACGACCCGGGCACCCCGGGTCAGGCTTTCGGCCACGTTCTCGGCGGCCTGGCGCCAGATGTTGCAGCGCATGAACAGCGCCTCCCCGTCCTTCCACTCACCGCTGGCGCGGTCGAAGGTGCGCGGAGTCGAGGCCACCGTGAAGTTGGCGACGGCCGCACCGGAGGGGGTGAAGCGCAGCTCGGGGTCAGCGGTCAGGTTGCCGACCAGCGTGATGACGGTGTCTCCGGCCATGGTCTTCGCCTCAGGCCTTCGCCGCGACCTTGGCGGCCTTGCGCGGAGCGGCCTTGCGGACGACCTTGGTGCGGAGCACGTTCTCCTGCAGCGACAGCTGCCGGTCGAGCTCCTTCACCGCGTCGGGCTCGGAGTTCAGGTCGAGCAGGGCGTAGATGCCCTCGGCGTGCTTCTTGATCTCGTAGGACAGCCGCCGGCGGCCCCAGATGTCGACCTTCTCCACGCTGCCGCCGGACGTCCGGATCACGTTGAGGAACGTGTCCAGCGTCGGCGCGACGGTGCGCTCGTCGAGCGTCGGATCGAGGATGACCATTACCTCGTAATGGCGTGACACAACCACTCACCTCCTGTGGGCTTCGCGGCCACGGACGGTCCGTGGCAGGAGGGTTTGTCACACCAAGGGTAACCGGCGGCTAGGACACTTTTCGCAGCACCCAGGTTCGGACGAGGGCGGCGCTCACCCCGGCGATCGCGACCACCGCGAGCAGCATGGGCAGCTGGACCGTGGTCTCGGCCGGGTCGCCCCCGCTCAGTGCGCTGGCGTTGCCGGCGTTGCGCACGTCGGCCTGGCCCGGGGTGTCGCCGGCGGCCACGCCGACCTCGGGCGGGAGCACGTCGGGCACCGAAGTGGTGGCCGGGTAGCGGGCGCCGGGCGCCGGCGAGATGTCCGGGATCCCCGGCTCGACAGCCGGGACGTTGCCGTAGTCGCGTGGGGGTGCGGTGGCGGAGCCGGTGCCCACGGGGACGCCCGGAACGGCCATCCCCGTCGTGGCGGGCGCGGTGGTGCCGGGCGTCAGCGACGTGGTCGCCATCGCGCTGTAGTTGGCCGCGTAGAGGGTCAGCCCGCAGTTCCCGGCGACGCTCTTGCCGATCGCGTCGAGGGTGTTCTGCTTGGTGTCGGGATTGGCGCCGAGCCCGTCGGCGTTCTGGAGTGCCTGGTGGACGGCGCCGGCGATGGTCTTTCCGGTGAGCGGCGCGTTCGCGGCGTTCGGCACCTGCCCGACGGTGAGCGCGCCCTGACCGGAGATCTCCTGTGCCAGCTTGTCCGGGTCGACCCCGTTGAGGTGCAGGAAGACCTCCTGCTGCTGGGCGCCGGCGCGAACGAGGTCCGCGAGGTCCTTGCCCTGCACCGCGACCTGGTCGCCCATATTGCCGACGACCGAACCGGTGCAGCCCTGCGCGAGTACGGTGCTGGCCGAGGCGGTGCCGGTGAACAGGCCCCCCGTGAAGATCGTCGCCAGTGCGGCGGCCGTCAACACCCTGGTCACCAGACGCTTGCGCACGGGCTCACTACCTCCAGGGATCGCGGGGGTGCCGAGGGGGCGGGGCATGCTTTTTCGCGGGCGCGGCGGCGGTGCGGTCTGCGGGCTTCGTCCGGCCAACCGGGCACAACGACCGGCTGCCCGCGACGATACTAGTGGGTTCCCCGCAGAACCCACCTGCGCACCAGCGCGGCGGTCACCCCGGACAGCGCGAGGACGGCCAGCAGCGCGGGCAATCCCAGTGGGAACGAGGCCGGGTCGGGCGCGTCGGGAAGGGCCTCGGCGTGGCCGGCGTTCTGCACCGGAGCGATGTCCTGGGAACCGGAGTCGTCAGTTCGCCCGGTGCTCAGGGTTCCCGGCTCGGGCGCGTATCCCGGTATCTCACCGCCGTACTGGATGACGGGCGACGGCGCCCAGAAGGCGGGCAGTACGGCGGGGATGCCGCTGTAGTCGCGCATCGGGGCATAGCCGGTCGTGTCGAAGGGCAACGGCACCGGGGTCAGTATCGGGCTGGTCGGTGCGGGAATGGTCGGCGCACCACCGGCGGAAGGGGAACCGCCCGCCTTTCCTCCGCCCGGCTGCGGCGGTGTGCCACCGCCCGGCGGGGTCGGCGGAGCGGGTGATGGACCCGCGAGAGCCTCGCCGGCGCCGGTGACCGCCTTGGTGGCGGTGTTCGCCGTGGCTCCCACGGCACCGTCGACCGCTCCGGCGACCGGCTGCCCGGCGACCGGAACCGGCGCGACGACGGTGTCGACGACGTTGACCGTGATCTGGCAGAGGCCGCCGAGTAGGCCACTGAGCAGCGAGGTGACCCCACCGGTCACCGTCTGGAGGCCGAACGGGGTGCTGATCGTGTCGCCGGGTTTCGCGGTCACGGTCTGTCCGCACTGCGCGGTGATGGTGTCGGCCGACGCCGTGCCCGAAGCGCCCGTGATGGCGGCCGAGCCCGCCAGTATGAACGCCGCCGTGCCGACCGCTGCTGTCCTGCGTGTCCGACCTCGCATCCCGGTTCCACCCTCCCGGCCGTCTGTTACCCACTGGTACAACGACGGTAACGGTCAGCAGTGACGCGGGTACAGGGGATCCCGTTTCCTGGGAGCGGTGGCGGCGGCGGACGAGGGTTCAGGCCGTCTTCCGGCGACCCCAGTCCCTCGCCAGCGCGGTCGAGACCAGGGCCAATGCGAACACGGCGAGTAACAGCGGCAGTCGTGCCGGTGTGTTCCACGGTGCGTTCGAAACGTCGGCGGGGCCCGAGTTGCCGACCGCCACGGGCGGCGTCAGCCCGGACGGAGAAGCGGGCGTCCGCTCCCGGATCTCGACGGGGAGAAGGATCGCGAGGGTGGCCATGGGGCCGGTCCGGGATGGTTGCGGAGCGGCCGTGTCCGCCGCGGATGTGCCGCCGGGGCCCGGCGCCGGTTCCGCGACCGGTGGCGGGACCGGCGTGCGCACCGGGGGACTCGGCTCGGGCGGCCGTGGCACCGGCCCCGGTGGTGCGCCGGGAGGTGTCGGCGGCCCTCCGGTCAGCAGATTTTCGGTCGCCGCGGACAGCGTGTTCACCGCCTTCCGCGCGGCGGGGCAAAGCACGCCGGTGACCACTTCGCCGGCCACCGGGGTGTCCCCGATGCCGACCGCTTCGGCGGCGTCGGCCGCCGGCAGGGAGACCAGGGGCTTGCCCGGGGGATCACCGGTCGGCGCCGAGTTCGATCCGGTGCCGATGGTCAATGTTCCCGGCGCGCCCACGGGCGCTCCCGCGTCGACGGTCAACGCCGGGCTCGACCCGCTTCCCCCGGTGCCCGCGCAACTGCCCGCGACTGCCGGATCGGCGGCTCGTGCGGTGCCCGGCACCAGGAGCGTGGCCGTGAACAGGATCCCGAGGGCCGCCGCACCTCGCGCCGTCTTCCCCATGGTCCCCTCCGCTGGCCGATCTCGGCTCCCCGTGGCAGTTCATGGCGTTTCGTGGCTTTCGGCACCGTACTGCAGGATCGGGTGGTCGCGCGATGCCTCGTTGGACGGGGCGTCGAGGTGGCGGTCTTCGTGGTCGCGCGGCTTGCCCGCGAGGTGGGTAGCGTTACGGCATGCGAATCGGCGCGCACGTCCGTGATGACGACCCGCTCTCCGCCGCGCGGGAACGAGATGCCGAGGTCGTGCAGTTCTTCCTGGCCGATCCCCAGGGCTGGAAGTCGCCGGTGGCGGAGCCGGGCGCGGACGCGATCGACGCGGCCGGTGTCGACGTGTTCATTCACTCGCCGTACGTGGTGAACGTGGCCTCGTTGAACAACCGGATCCGTATCCCCTCGCGGAAGGCGGTGGCCCAGCACGCCGCCGGTGCGGCCGAGATCGGCGCGCTGGGGCTCATCGTGCACGGCGGACATGTGCGCAAGGGCGAGGATCCCGGCGACGGGCTGGCCAACTGGCGCAAGCTTTTCGAACGGCAGCGGGACGAGGGCGGGTTCGGCGTGCCGATCCTGATCGAGAACACGGCGGGCGGCGACGGTGCGCTCGCCCGCGAACTGGACATGCTCGCCCGGTTGTGGGATCTGGTGGGCGAGTTCGGCGCGGGGTTCTGCCTGGACACCTGCCATGCCTTCGCGGCGGGTTGGGCACTCGAAGGCGTGGTGGACCGGGTCAAGGCGATCACGGGCCGGATCGATCTGGTGCACCTCAACAACTCGCGGGACGAGTTCGGCTCAACGCGCGACCGGCACGCCAACGTCGTGCACGGCGGCGGCACCATCGAGCCCGAGGTGCTCGTCGGGGTCGCGGCAGCGGCACAGGCTCCGGTCGTGGTCGAGACACCGGCCGATGGCCAGGCCGACGACATCGCCTACCTGCGGGAAGCGCTCGGCTGAAGCGGGACGGGCGGGCACCCGATCGGGGGAAACCCGGCGGCAGGCGCTCGGCGGTGCTCAGGCGGGGGTCACATCGCGTGCCGGGCGGTCGCCGGTTTCGGCCCGGTGCCGACGTTGAGCGCCACCGCGTCACGGGCACGATCCAGCACGCCGCCGGCGGGGTCGTCGTCGCCCGCGAGCCGGACGAGGTCCTGGGAGGGCCGGTAGATCTCCCGGATCACCTGCACGCACAGCGCGACCACGGCCAGGTCGCGCACCACCACGAAGCCGAGGAACCAGTCCTCGGGCAGACCCTTGTGGTCCACCCCGAGGTACCAGAACATCCGCGGCACCCAGACCAGCGCGTCCACGAGCATCCAG
>DASSAD010000073.1:0-74944 GCA_035685725.1 Amycolatopsis sp.
CGGATGCCGGGTGAGCACCTCCCTGATCACGCCGTAGGGGACGGCCCGCTGGTCGGAGGCGGCCATGGTGCCCTTGTCCACCAACGGATGCGACCAGGTGAACCGGGTGACCACGACCGGGAACGGCAGCCCCTCACCGGAAGGCAGGTGGTCCATACCGGCGACGAGGTCCAGTTCCGCGCCCTGGTGGCCGTTGACCCCGATGACCAGCGCGAAGCGGCCCTGCGGCTCGGTCACCGCGTGCTGGTAGGACGCGATGATGTCGTGGATCGAATCGCCCGCGGTCGCCGGCACCACGGCCACGAAACCGAGCGGCCTGTCCGCACCCGGGTGCGCCACGGTCCCGAGCCCGGGGCCCAGCGTGACGTGGTCGCCGAGGAAGGTGATCTTCGAGTCGGCGAGGTTGTGCTTGAAGGTGGTGGAACCGTCGCGGACCACGGACTCCGCGGGCACATGCGACACGGCACGCGCGGCGACCGAAGCGCTGCCGTCGGGCTGGTGCGGCGTGCCGGCTGGAGCCGTATCGTCGGCCCTCCCGGCACCCGCCGCCCTGTCCGAGGTCCTGGGCGCCAGCGGGGACGCGCCGTGATGCGTGGGCCGGCCCGTGTCGCCCGACGGCTGACCCGCGTGGTCCTGCCGCGTCCCCGGCCCCGTCGACTCCATGGGGCCCGGCCGCGGCGGGTCGGTCGGCGCGGGATCGCGCGGGTCCGGAGTACGCCCGGTGTCCGAGGCGGGCTCGGTCCGCGAGGGGCGGTCAGACGTCGGGCGGGCGGACGGTTCGGGTCCGGCAGCCGGCGTCGGGCGCGGCGGTGGCTCAGGGCGGGCGGATGGCGTGGCCATCGGGTCAGGACCGGCCGATTCGAGCGCGGAGTCCGGCGCTTCGCCGTTGCCGGACTCCACCGCGGCATGCGGCGTGCGGCCAGTGCCGGACTCCTCGTTCACCGGACGGCCGCTGCCGCTCCCGGTCGGCCGGCCCTCCGGCGCCTGGCCGACGAGGTCCCGGCTACCGGCGGCCGGGCCCGTGACAGTGGTGACGCCGTCGGGGGGCGCCTGCCGGTACACCGCCCCGCCAGAACCGGACGGCTCGCCGCCGGCGGCCGCCATGGTGCCTTCCGCAGTGCTTTCCGTGATGCTGTCGCGGCCGGTGGCGGACCGGTCGACCCGCTGCGCGTCCGGGACGGGCGGTCCGGTTGGTTGAGCGAGCCTCGATCCCCCGGGGACGACGGATTGCGGCCCGCGCGCTCCGGCCGAGGTCGACGTGGGAGGCTGGCTCTCGGTGACGGGCCGGGAGACGGTGGCGCCACCCGACGTCGTCTCCGCGGGCGGGTGCACCGCCGAACCACCCGACACCGCCGACGAACCGGCCGACGCCGCCGCGGGATTGGCCCCGGCCGCGGTCTCCGGGGTCGCGCCCACGGCAGCCGCGTCGCCGCCGCGCGAAACGCCCGTCACCGACGGCACCGGACCGCTCGATTCGGTCGGCGAACCGCCGATCGGCGCGCCCCCGGCCGAAACGGTCTCGCCAGTACCGCCTTCAACCGGAACCGCGCGCCCACCACCAACCGGCGCGCCGTCGGTCGGAGCCGTGGGTCCACCACCGGCCTCGGTAGTGGCCGACGGTGCGCTTCGCGCTCCGCCGGCGACCGTGGCTGCCTGCGCCTGCCCGGTCCCGGTCGGCGAAGCGGTCACGTCCCGTGGCGCGCCACCCGCACCGACGTTGCCGCCCGCACCGGTCTCCGTGCTCGCCGGCGGACCCTCGTGCGTGCCGGTACCGGCAACCGGCACCACCGTGCCGTATGCCGAGGTCCCGGTTTCTCCAGACCCGTCACCAGTCGTGAGGTGACCGGCCCCCGTTGTGCCGCCACCGGACGACGTCTGGCTGCCGCCCGCGGAAGTCACGCCCCCGTCGCGGCCCGTGCCGACGGGTGCCGCGCCACCTGCAGTCGAGCGCTGACCGGCGGTTCCGGTCGCCGTGGCGGCGACCGGGTTGTCGCCGGTGCCGGCGCCCGGTTCGGTGGTAGCGCCGCCACCGGTGGCTCGGGCCGAACCACCAGGGGAACCACTCGCTCCCGAACCCGGCCCGCCGGCCGTGGTCGGCGCGGCGCTCTCGCCCGTCGCGGTACCACCAGCCTGTGGCCGGCCCTCGCCCACGAGCGTCGTGGTCAGACCGGCAAGTCCACCGGATTCCGTTGTGGACACAGAGGTCCCGGCCGCCGTGTCGGAATTCGCGGACGGGGTGCCGGGATCGATCCCTGTCACCTCAGTGGGAACCGGTGTCTGAGTGGTCAGCTTCGCCGCTGCGCTGTCCACTCCGGACAAATTGAGATCGGATGGCGGCTCCGGCACCCCACCGTCGGCGCCGGCTGATCCCCGCCGCTCGCCGGTGAGCATGCCCGCCGCACCGGACGCCATGGACAGTCCCACATTGTCCGGACCACCGAAGGCGGCCGTCATGGTACCGCCCATGGTGACACCGTTGGTCGCGCCGAGACCGACCTTCTCCGTGGTCGAGACCAGGCCGAGGCCAATCTTGTCCGATGCGGACAAGCCGGAGGTAACGCTTTCCAGCTTTGCCGGGTCGTCCGCGGAATCGATGAGCTTCTTGACCACCGAGGTGTCGCTCAGCGCCGACTTCGCCACCGCACCGATGGCCTTCGAGCCGAGGGTGAACACCGCTCCGCCCAACGCACCACCGAGCACCCCGGACTCGAACGAACCGAGGGTGGTGGACCAGTCGATGCTGGACCGGTCTCCCTTGAGCTTCTGGATCCCCTGAATGGCCAGGTCCATGCCCGCCATCGACACCCCGCCGACGACGGCCGCGGTCAGCAGGCGCCGCAGGATGGCGGCGACCGCCAGATCCGCCGCCTCGACGAACATCGGCACCGCCTCGGGCAGGAAGGCGGCCCACTGCGCGATCTCGTAGGCCAGCCAGGCCAACGTCGCGATGATCATGTACTTCGCGTATTCGATCTGGGTGGCCATGTTCCGGCTCATCGTGCCCAGATCGATGGCGCCCTGCGACATCGACGGCAGGCTGTTCTGCAACTGCGCGGCGAAGTCGTAGAACTGGTTCCCCGGAGCGCCCCCGACGTTGGCCAGCACGGCCCCGGCCGCCGCGCTGAAGTTCCCCGAGACATCACTGAACTGCTGCCCGACGCCGACCAGGCCGTCCCCCATCGCGGACATCTTGTCCTCGTCGCCCTCGGGCCACTTCTGGCCCGAGAGCAACGAAAACACCTCGGCGAGCCCTCCGGGCAGCTCGATGCTCATTTCTTCGTCGTCTTGCCCAGCGTCGGGTCGGCGGGGGTCATGTCCGGGGTCGTCAGTTCCTGCACGCGGCCGATGTTGTTGTCTTCGGTCGTGGTCAGGTTCGTGGCCATCGTCTTCACCCCGTCCGCGGTGCCGTTCACCACATCCGCCGTGTCGGACAGCCCCTGCTGCAACTGCTGGCTGGCACCGCCGAAACTCCTGAAGAACTCTTGCCCGGTCGGGTCGTTGCCCCAGCAACCGTCGTACTGGTTCAGGGTGTCGGCCAACAGCTGCCCGGCGTTGCGCGCCGCGTCCCCGGCATTCTTCACCGCGGACAACGCCGTGGAGAGGCCTTCGGTGTTCACCCAGAAGTTGTTGTCAGTGGACACGGCCGTGCTCCACGTACTCGCGGACCGCCTCCGGCATGGGCGGTTCCTCGGGCAGCACCGCGTCCGCGGTCACCTCTCCGCGCAGCAACCCGGCGAAGGTCACCCCGTTGGGCAGCCGCGGCGACATCAGCTCGCTCATCTCCTCCACCGCCTTCTGCCGCGCTTCGCCGATGGTCTTGATCAGCAGGTCGGACAGCTCCTTGGGCGGCATCTGGTGGTAGGCGCCGGTGGGAAACTCGATCGCGGTGACCTCGCCCTGCGCGGTCACGGTGACCTTGAGCGCCTGGCGCGACGCGGTCACCGTCGCGGTGATCTCGTTGATCTGCTGTCGCAGCTGCACCGCCTCGGCGCGGTGCTTGCGATAGCTCTCCATCAGTTCGTCGATCCGTTTGTCGTAAACCGATGCCATCTCACTCTCCTCGTCGATTGGCGAAAAAAGGGGGCTCCTACTCGACCACGGCCGGCGTGTGCTCGCCCCGGTCGTCCCACTGCGCGGACTCGCGCGCGAGCAGGTCGGCCGACGTCCGCTCGGCGGGCTCGGTGACCTCCTCGGGTTCCTCGGCCTCCTCCGGTTCCTCGGCCACATTGGCCACACTGCAGCGCCGCAGCTGCGCGGTCCCGGCCGAGGGACCACCGGGCTTGCCCGGCCGCCAGGTGGCGAAGGCCGGCCCAGCATCGTCCACACCGGACACCGCGGGCCCGGCGGCGTCGATCGCGCCCCAGGTTTCGGCCTCGGCGGTGGTCCACGTGGCGCCGGCCACGTCCCGCCCGTCGTCGCCGGCGGGCCCGCCCAGCAGCCAGGCCAGGGTGGCCACACTCGCCGCACCGCCCGTCTCCCAGGCGAGGCCGTCGGACGGCGTTGCCGCCTCCGGCACCACCGCCACCCGGTCGTCCGGGAGCACCGGTTGCGCGCCAGGATGCCCCGGCACGGGCACGGGCACGGGCGCTGGCACTGGCTCGGCACGCCGCGGGGTCGTGGTCTCCTGTCCCGTGGCGGAGGTGCCGGCGGTCGCCGGCGCAGCCGTGCCAGGCGTGGCAGCGGCCGGGACAGGTCCGGCGGGCATGGCCGTGGCCGGCATCATCGGCATGCCCTCACCCGCCGAAGCCGTGGCGGTGGTGGCGGTCTCGACCGGGGCGACGGCGTCCTGGGGTGCCGCGGCGGCGGTCGAGAGCTGCTCCGTCGCCGGCGGTGGGTTCAAACCGGTCAGCGCGCCCTCGCCGGCGGCCGCACCGGTGGGGCCGCCAACACCCGCCTCGGCGGAGCCCAGCGGGTCAAGAGCGGCCGGGAATGCCTGGGGGACCAGCAGTCCGCTGGAATCCGACGGCGTGGACGTGCCATTCGCGCCGTTGCCCCCGCCACCCATGCCCGGCATCATCGGCATGCCCTCGCCGGCCGAAGCCGTGGCGGTGGTGGCGGCGGCGGTCTCCCCCGTCGGCATCTCGTCGACCGACGTGTCCCCCGGATACGAGGCGGTCTGAGCCTGCGGCGATTCCAAGCCCTGCAAGCCGTTCCCGCCCGCCGACGCCCCGGTGGCGCCACCGACCTCGCCGTCGGGCACGTCGACACTCGTGTTGCCCGGGAACTTCTCCGCCGAAATCAGTCCGCTGGAATCCGACGGCGTGGACGTGCCATTCGCGCCGTTGCCCGCGCCACCCATGCCCGGCATCATCGGCATGCCCTCGCCCGCGTTCGCACCGGTGCCACCACCCGTCACGCCGGTGGAACCCGGATAGTCGGCGACCGGCGGCGCGGTGTCCGTAGCAGGCGGCTCGAGCCCTTCCAGCCCGGCCCCGCCCGCGGTGGCACCTGGCGTGTCGGACGATCCGCCCGCGACGCTGGTATCACCGGGAAACTTCTGCCCGGAAATCAAGCCACTGGAATCCGACGGCGTGATCATGCCATTCGCGCCGTTGCCCGCTCCGGCGCCCGACATCGGCGGCATCATCGGCATGCCCTCGCCCGTGTTCGCGCCCGTGCCACCACCCGTCACGCCGGTGGAACCCGGATAGTCGGCGACCGGTGGCGCTGAGGTCTCCAGGCCGTTGGGCAGGCTCGCCCCGCCCGTGTCGCCCCCGGTGCCGCCGGAACCGATGCCCGGAGAAGTGATCGACGGCACCGTGCCCGCACCGTTTCCACTGCCGGTCCCAGTCCCGGTGTCGGTACTGCCGGTGTACGGATTGACCGCGCCGGCGGGCAAGTCGGTGTTGCCACCGAGGCCATCGATACCCGGCGCGCCACCGGTGTCGGTGCTGCCGGTGTATGGACTGACCGTCGGCGGGGTGGTGCTGCCGCCGGTGCCGGACTGGTCGTTGCCCGTGCCGGAGCCGATGCTCGGAGGGGTGATCGACGGCACCGCGTCCACACCGTTTCCACTGCCGGTCCCGGTCCCGGTGCCGGTGTTGCCGGTGTACGGATTGACCGCGCCGAGGTCCGAGTTGGGCAGCCCGCTGCCGGGATCTCCCGCCGACTGGACACCCGGCCCGGCGCCCGTGTCCGTGCTGCCGGTGTAGGGCGCCGGCGTGAACAACGCGGCGGGGTTGACGCCGCCGGTGCCCGGTCCGCCCGTGCTCGGGCCCCCGGTGTCGGTGCTCCCGGTGTAGGGCGCCGCGGTCAAGCCGTCGGTGCCCGGTCCGCCCGTGCCCGGGCCCCCGGTGCCACCACCCGAACCGTAGGGATCGGGGTACGGGCTGGGACTGGACGTGTCCGTCGGCGGCGGGGTGTCGGTCGGCGGCGGCGTGTCGGTCGGCGGCGGGGTGTCGGTCGGCGGAGTGGCGGTGCTCGGGCTCGTCGTCGGCGCGGTGGGCTGGACCACCGCGTCGACCGTGATCTTGTACTGGTCGTGCAGGCTCATCAGCACCTTGCGCATGTCGTCGGACATCATGCCGACGATCTGCTGGTCCTTGCTGACCGGGATCAGGCCGTCGCTCATCGGCGTGACGCCCTGCGCGACCGCCTGGTTCGCATACCACTCGTCGATGGAGTTGATCTCGTTGATCGCCGTCTGCAGGTGGTCACCGTTGAAAAAAACCTGGTTGGGCACCGAGTCGGTGCCCGAAGCGCCGCCGGAGAGCACGTTGGCCGCCGCGGTGACCTGCTGGGAGATCTGCGTCATCGTGTTGGTGAACGCGGTCGCCGCGTCGCCCTGCCAGGCCGGGTTGTCCCCTCCGGTCAGCGCGGTGGTCTGGTCGGTGATGCTCTTGGCGATCATCTGCAGCGTTTCCTGCACATACAGCAGGGTTTCGCCCGCCATGTAGAGGGTGGTGGGGCTCGACATTCCCTGCTCGGTGGACATCTGGCTGTCCGAGGAGTCGGCGGCCGCGTTGCCGGTGATCGCGGCCATGATCTCCTTCCACATCCAGCTCGTGTAGGGATACTCATCGGTCCCGCCCACCGACGACACCACGACAGCGCCGCTGGAGTCGTAACCGAATCCCGGGACACCGTCGGGGTTACTCGTGTCGCCCATAACGCCAGAACCTCTCGTCAGGCCGATGTTCCGGGACCGGACCGTTCGTCCGGCCCCGGAACGACTCAACTGGTCGGTCGCCGGTGCTCCGGCGACCGTTGCCCCCACCCGGCGGGTGTGGGCTATCCGCCGATACTGCCGCTCGGCAGGCCCTTCGCCGCCGAGCCGAGGCCGCCGATGTCGGTGGTGACCGTGGTCAACGCCGTGTTCAGATCGGAGGCATTGATGTTGTTCGCGTCCTCGCTGCTGGCGTACTTGCTCGCCACGGCGGACATGGCGGTCTGCGTGTCCAGCAAGGTGTTCTTGAGCGTGGTCAGCACACCGTGCAGACCCTCGCTCAACTTGCTGACCCCGCTCGACCCGGTGGCCAGCTGTGAGGCCATGTAGAACTGACCGGGCCGCACCGTCGGCATCTGGGACAGCTGGGTGATCGCCTGACCGGCGGCGTCGGCGAGCGTGCCCATGTTGTTGCCGAACGTGGTCAGCGCCGCGGTGGACACCCGGACGCCACCACCCCCGCTCGAGTCGTACGACGGCACCGTGGGCGGTGCCGTCCCGGGCGAGGCCTGTGGACCCGGGCTGGACGTGCTGGTCACCGAGCTCGGGTTCCAGCTCTGCACCGGGGGCTTAGGCGCGGATTTGCTGCCAGTCGGATCGTTGACCGGCAACGGCATTTCGGCCATGTGCGGCCACCTCCGTCCGGCTCAGACCTGCCACGGCGCGGCGGCGGACCGCTCGCCGTTCTGGTACTCTTCGTTGATTTGGCCCAGTACCCGGTTGGCGTTGTTGACCGCGTCGGTGAATTCGCCGTGCGCCTGGTAGTAGGCGTTGTGCACCTGGCTCATCTGGTCCAGGGTCTGGCCCTTCATGTCCGAGGTGGCCGCCTTGGAGGTCGCGATCAGGTTCTCACCGCTGGTGCTGAGCTGGTTGTACACGCCGTTGATCCCGTCGATGGCGTCGCTGACGGCGGGGAACTGCACGCTGAAAGTGGTCATCTGTCTTCCTTTTCTCGTTCGTTGCCGACGATCACAGGCCGGGCAGGCCGGTCGGCATGCCCTCGGCGATCTGGCCGGCCTGGCCGGCGTAGTTGAGGGTGGACTCGTGCGTGTTGGACTGCGTGTTGCCGGTGCGCTTGACCAGGTCGAGGATGTTCTGCTGGGTGTTGAGCAGCTTGGCGCCCTTCTCCTGCACGGTGGCCAGCGCGTTCTGGTACGACGACGCGGCGGCGCCACTCCAGGTACCACCGAGCGCCTCGGCGTGGCCGCCCAGCGTGTTGAGGCTGCTGTGGCCGGCCTCGATCGCCGTCTGGTGGCCAGTGGCGAGCCGATTCATCCCCTCGAGATCAACTGCGGACACGTTGTCCATCAGGACTCTCCTTATTCGGTCGTTCGGACAAACGCCCTTGCGGGCTCCCCGGCCCGGCTGTCCACTGTGGAATGCCGGGCCGTAGGTCTATGGTCATGCCGGCACCAGCCGCTCCGCCTGCTGCCGTGTGGCGGATGACGGCGGGCCGAAGGCCTCCGCGAGCTCCGCGGCGGTCAC
The DNA here is from genome assembly GCA_035685725.1 of Amycolatopsis sp. Taxonomy (GTDB): domain Bacteria; phylum Actinomycetota; class Actinomycetes; order Mycobacteriales; family Pseudonocardiaceae; genus Amycolatopsis_E. The sequence goes on from DASSAD010000073.1 coordinate 8,651, forward strand.
CCCGGGCACGAAGAACTTCCCGGCGATCCGGTCGGCCAGGAGGTGCGCGTCGTGCACCCCACCGGGCAGCGGCAGGCCGGCGAGGTGCTCGGCGAGCACCCGGAGCACCGCCTCCTCCGGTCGCAGGCCGGTCGCCCGCCAGCGGCGCGCCACCAGCTCGGCCAGCTCGGCCGGGGTGTGGCTGGTGAAGCGGACGTGTTCGGCGAACCGGCCCGCCAGGTCGGCCTGGCCGCCGAGCAGTTCGCCGATGGCGGGCTGCTGTCCACAAACGACAGTCACCGTCTCGGTGTGCTCGGCGAGCACCGCGCGGACCGCGACGATCACCCGCTCACGTTCGCCCGGCGCGCGCTCGGCGAAATCCTCGTCGAGATCGAGCAGCAGCACCCCGCCGGCCGCCCGCGCCACATGCTCGGCGACCACGATCTCGGCCTGGCCGGCCCACCGCGCCGGCACCGCGGCCGGGCGCAGCGGCACCACCACCCCGGTCGGCAGCAGCCCGAGTTCGGCGAGCGCGCCGGCGAACAGCGCGGCCACCGCACGGCGGCCGCTGCCCACGGGGCCGTCGAAGACCAGGTTGGCCAGGCCCGCGACCGGCTGGCGCTTGCCGTGCAGCGCGGCCAGCCCGGACAGCCGCGCCAGCAGAGCGTCGCGCGCGGGTTGCTGGCCGACGAGCGCGGCGAGCCGGCGGGCGGACGGGCCGGCCGGGACCCCGTCGTCGGTGTTCTCGCTGCCGTCGTCCCCGTCGGCCCTGGGTACGTCGGGCACCGTCATCCGGCTGAGCCCGACGTCGGTCGGCGCCTCGGCCAGCCGGGACGCCTGGTTGGCCACCATCGTCTCGAACAGCTGGCGCGCCACCCGGCCGTTGCCGAAGGTCTTGCCCTTGGGCGTGCGGTCGAAGAACCGGGCGATGGCGTCGAGCACGTCGTCGTCGAGTTCGTAGTAGTGCTTCGCGGCCATGCCGCGCACGATGGTGACCAGTTCGGAAACGCTGTAGTTGGGGAACTCGACGCTCTTGGTGAACCGCGAGGCCACCCCGGGGTTGGACGCCAGGAACTGGTCCATCTGGTCGGAGTAGCCCGCGACGATCACCACGATGTCGTTGCGGTGGTCCTCCATCAGCTTCATCAGCGTGTCCACCGCTTCCTGGCCGAAATCCGGACCGGTGCCACCGGACTGGCTGGTCAGCGTGTACGCCTCGTCGATGAACAGCACCCCGCCGAGCGCCTTGGTGAACACCTCGGTGGTCTTGATCGCGGTGCCCCCGATGATCTGCGCGACCAGATCCGCCCTGGACACCTCGATCATGTGACCCTGCCGCAGGATGCCGAGTTCGGCGAGCACCGCGCCGTAGAGGCGGGCGACCGTGGTCTTGCCGGTTCCGGGCGGGCCGGCGAAGACCAGGTGCCGCGACAGCGTCGGCATCGGCAGCCCCATCTGCTCCCGCCGCTGGGCCATCCGGTTGAGGTTGATCAACCCGGTGACCTCTTCCTTGACGCTGTCGAGGCCGACCAGGCCGTGCAGGTCGGCCAGCGGGCCGGTACCCAGGTGCGACGAGGTCTTCTCGCCGTGATCGTGGGTGTGTTCGTGGTGGTGCTGGGGGGTTTCGACGGATTCGACCGGCGTCACCGGCGCTGCCGGCACCGGCTCGGGCACGACGGCTTCGTCGAGGAACTCGCAGTCCTCGATGGTGACCCGAGCGCCGTCCTGCTCGGCGACGGCGGCGCCGCCGGAATGCCGCACGCGGCACCGAGCGGCGTGCAGCGCGCCGCCGGTGTGCACCACCAGCGCGGGCCCGTCGGCGACCGTCACCTCACTGCCGGACAACGCCAGCTGGCACTGTTCACCTACTTCCACCGCGCACTCACTGAACCTGGCGGACCCCACGTTCGCCCTGGCGCCGCCGGCCAGCCGCAGTCCGGCCTCGCCCGCGGTGCGCACCCGCAACTCGGTGCAGCGACAGGCCGCGGTGCCCTCCAGCACCACGCCGATCCCCTGGTCCAGCTCGATCTCCGCGTAGCGAAGGTCGACCGCGGCGTCCACCACACGCACCCCGCCGAGGCAGGAGGAGATCTCCAGCTCGGTCAGTTCGATGATCGCGCCGGAGCTGACCACGACCGCGCACTCGCTCGCGCCGCGCACCGCGAGACCTCGCACCTGAAGCCGTGCCTCGCCGTCGACGAGCAGGCCGACCGGGGCGCCCACCACGCGGCAGCCGGCGAGCACCGGGCGTGCGCCGCTGGTCACGTGCATGCCCTGCCGCGCCGCGCCGTCCAGCAGGCAGTCGCGCAGCAGCGGAGCGGCCTGCCCCGCGATGTGCACGGACTGCCCGCCGGAGCCGGTGAACGTGCACTCGGTGAAACTGACCTGGCCGGTGCTGGTGAGGTAGGCGTCGAGGGTGACGCTGTCGGAGACCGTCACCCTGGTCACCGCGGCCGTGCCGGCCTGCTCGACGACGAGTGCGGGCTTGCCGCTGCCGCTGATCATGGTGTCCTCGATCACCGCGATGCCCTCGCCGTTGACACAGATCCCGTTGCCCCGGGCCCGGTCGAACGTGCAGTCGCGCACCTGCGCGCGGCCGTGCTCGCCGACGACCAGCGCCGAGGACCCGGCCTCCTCGATCACCGTTTGCGCGACCGAACTGCCGGTGGGAGAGGTGATCACGATGCCGGCGCCGGCTGGGCTGACCACGCGGCACTGCCGGGTCGCCAGCACTCCGGTCTGCCGGACCAGCACGCCGGTCCACGCCGCGCCGGTGACCACGCAGCCGTCGAGCGCGGCCTCGCCGCGGCGGATGTCCAGCGCGGGAAGTTCCCCGTCGTCACCCGTTATGTCCACATTGGACATCTGTACCGCGCCGGCGTTGACGACGAGCACACTGCCCTCGCGCGAGGTCACGGTGACCGTGCCCGGCCCGTCCTGCGCGCTGATGGTGACCATCCGGTCGATCACCAGCGTTTCGCAGTAGCGGCCCGCCGCCACGGTGATGATCGCACCGTCGTGCGCCGCGCGCAGCGCCTCGGAAATGGTGCGGTACAGCCCGGGCCGGGCCGGGGCATCGCCCGACACCAGCAGTACCTCACGGGTCATCGGCTCGTCCTTTCGGTTCCACCCGCTACACCCATGGCACTCCGGTGACACAGTCCCGGCAGCGCGCTGGGCGGGATCGCCATGGCCGTGGTGTCCGCCGCGGACCACTCCCGCGCCGCTCGCTCGAGCCCGCCCAGCGCGACATCGTCCAACGGAACCCGCGCGGTGTTCACCCGGCCGTCGGCCTCGATCTCCGACCTGGACAGCTCGCGCAGCAGCACGACCGGCCGGGGCTCCTCCTCGACGCGCAGCACCTTGAAGGTGCTGCCGGGGGCGAAGACGACGCGGTCCGGGTCGGCCGGGTCGATCAGCGCGGTGCGCCGCCCGATCATCGACCAGATCCGGAACTCCACCTCGCCGTCGGGCACCGGCCCGCCCTGGCGGGTGGCACGCAGGAACGCCCATTCGGTCACCACCCGGCGGCCGCGGAACCAGTCGAGTTCGGCGGGCGTCGCGGGGAGGTGCAGCTGGGCGGCTCCGCGATAGGAGGGCAGCCGCTGCAGGCCGGCGGCCGCGCACCGGGCGAGCGGCACATGCGGGCCCTCGGTCGCGGTGCGCACGGCGTGCTCGAGCCGGACGCAACCACTGGCCAGGTAGATCCGCGCGGCAACCAGGTCGGCGAGCACCACCTCGGACATCTGTCCGGCACGCAGGCCCGGGATCTGGGACAGCACCCGGGACACCGCACCGGCCGCGGCGTGGAACTCGTCGGACACCGAGCGGCGCAACCAGTCCCGCTCGCGATCCAGGCCACGCTGCGGCGGTACGGCGCACGCTTCGGCACCGGGCACCGGCTGTACCAGCACCTCGGGCGGCGCGGCAACGACCTGCTCGGGCGCATCGGAAGCCTGCTCGGGCGCGTCGAGAGCCTGCTCGGGCTGGTCCGCCGGTCGCGCCGTCTCGGCCGGACCCGGTTCCGCCGCGGGCGACGCCGGTTCGGGCCCGGTCACCTCGGACGCCACCGGCGCGGCAGGCATCGGGGGCTCGGCGGGAATCCGCAGCTCCGCCACCGGCAGCAGGGCAAGCTCCGGTTCGCCCGCCTCCAGCCGCAGGCCGAGCGAAGCGGCCAGCGGCGGCGGGGCGGGCCGCGACGCCTCGACGATCGCCCGTTCGGCAGGCGATATGGCGCGCGCCGAACTGGACTCCCCGGACGGCTCGGGACCTCCTGAGCCCACGGAATCCGCGGCGATCGGCGTGGCGGTGGGCTCCCCGGCCGCCGCCACCGACGCCGCCACCGACGCCGGCGCCGGACCGGCCACGGGCGCGTCCACCGGGGCGATCTCTGGGGTGGGCACCGCGCCGGTGCCCACCGGCGCGGCCACGGGATCGCCCACAGCCACCGCCTCCGGCGCGGCGGGCGCCTCCGTGGGCACGACCGGCCCCGCCGCCTCCGCGCCGTCCGGGCCCGCGAACGGCGACGCCGCAGGTGCGCTGCTCAGCTGTCGCTCCTCGGCGACCGGACCGTCGACCAGTACCCCGGCCGCGGGCGCCGCGCCGGCGAGCGAGTCCCCGCCCAACGCCGCCACGGGTGCGTCGTCCACCGGTTCGTCCACCGGTCGTGCGGCATCCACGGGCTCAGGAACGGCAAGGCGCGCCGCGGGCTCGTCGTCCCCCGGCTGCTCAGCCACGCTCGCCGCGTCGGCCGCGTCGGCCACGTCGATGCTCAGCCACTGGGCGCCCTCGACTTCGATCGCCGGGACCTCCACCACCTGCCCCGAATCGTCGACAAGGGACGGTTCGGGCAGCGCATGCTCACCAGGAAGCGTTACCGCGGGCCCGAGCTCGAACGTGCCGACCACGCGCGGCGGGAGCGCGATCTCCGGCACCGAGCCGGAGTTCACGGCCAGCTCACCGTCCACACTGGACGTGGCATGGGTGCCCAGGACGCCGCGCGACCGAACCGCCGCTTCGGCCGAGAGGACCCGGCAGGAGGCGCGCACCCCCGGTTCGAGCCGCTCGACGAGCAGGCGCACCAGTTCGTGCATCCGCTCGCCGGCCCGCGGCCAAGTGTCGAACATCACCGTGGGGTACGCCGGATCGACCGGAATGGAGCGCACCAGTGCGGACTCGGGCGGCGAATCCGGTGGGCGCAGCCACAGGCCGCAGGGCACCACCTCGACGACCGCGTCGGAGGCGAACGAGTACACCGCGGGCGCGACCTCACGCACGCCGTGCAGCGGGGCCCGGTGCGCCAGCACCGTCGGCGGCAGCACCGCGCCGTCACCGCCGCGCGGCTGGTACCCGACCTGGATCGCGAACGGGTGCCAGCCGAACATCCCGCCCGGATCGACCGAGCGCGCCCCGCCCCCGACCACCGGGAATCCGTTGTAGACAATCACGTTGTGCTCGAACAGGTCGGCGAGCGCCTGGCCGAGCGGCACGCCGGGCGGCAGCTCGACCGGACCGTAACCGACGAAGCGGACCAGGGACCGGGCCGAATCCGGCAGCGAGGCCCAGAACATCGCGATGTCGCGGAGCGGTAACGGCGGCGCGCCGGGATAGCCGAGCACCACGGCCAGTTCGTCGTGCTCGCCGAGCAGAGTGGACACCAGCGTCCGCCGGGCCCGCTGTTGCCGGGGGTCGTCGTGCACCCGCCGGATCCACACCCCGCCCGGCACCGGTTCGGCCATCGCGACCGGTCCGGTCGGCCAGGTCCGATCCACCACCGGCGAAGCCCAGCCAGGACGGGGGAAGTGGCGCGACTCGGCCACCGCCTCCCGGCCACGCTGGAAACGGACCCAGCCAAGCCCTCGGTCCGGCGGCACGAAAAGCGCCCCGCCCTGCACCAGCACCGGTTCCCCGTCGGGGGCCACCACCGGGCGACCGAGCCGCTCGGCGAGCCACTGTCCGGTCATCACGAGCGCGTCGCGCGAGCGGCCGCTCAACACCAGCCGCAGGCTGCCCTTCCGGTGGCGCAGCCGCCGCGCGGCCTCGTGCCAGAACTCCAGCGGCGCGCCGGGCGGCAGGTCGACGATCACCACAGTGTGTTCGGGGTCCTCCGCGACGGCGCCGGCCAGCACCACCGCCTGGGGCCGCGGGCGCGCGCCGGGGTGCACCACCAGCACTTGCCCGACCGGCGTGCAGTTCACCGCCCCGTCGGTACTCGCACCGCTTGGCCGGACACCGGTCAGGCCGCCACGCATTCGCCGCGTCATGTCACTGCCCACCCGAGGTCGTCGCGGTCAGGATCGAGTTACCGGTGCTCAGCGCGGGGCCGTCGGGCATCGCGTCGAGCACGGCGCCGGGCACGCCGACGGGGTCGGCGCCCAACTGCAACGCGGTGGCGGCCTGCTGGGACAGCGGGAACTTCATGCCCTGGTCGGTGACCAGGAAAAGCGACGGCGCCGAGTTCGCCGACACCGGCAGCGCATAGGCGTACATGCCTCGCCCGGCGGCCACCGTGAGCGGCGCCGCCGCGGCGCCGCCGAGCTGCTGGACCACCAGCGACCCGGCGGTCACCGCACCGCCCGACGACCGCTGCGACACGCACAGCGAGCCGGTGCCCGGCCGGTACGCCGGCGCGTCCACGAAGTCGGGCAATGAGTCCAAAGTGGACGTATCGGCCGACACCGGCACGCCGGTCAGTGCCGCGGCGCTGACGGTGCGCACCGGCGGCTCGTCGGACTCCGCGGAAAGCAGCGCGAACACCGTGTGGCCGACCGGAGCGATGCCGTCGCGGCGCAGCAGGTAGTACTGGGTACCACCGCCCACGGTGGTGACGAACAGCTGCCCCACCTGTGCGGGCTCGCCGCCCACGCTGGGCCCGGCCGAACCGGCGCCCGGGATGTCCGGCGCGGCGATCGTGACGCCCTGGCGCAGCGCGCTCAACCAGGTGGCGGTGACCGGGATCGCCTTGGCATCGCCGAGTCCCAGTGCGATCAACATCCCGGGCGAACCGATCCGGTAGGCGACGTCCTGCCACAGGACGTAGTCCGAGCCGCCGGAGCTGACCAACACCCGCCAGCCGGCAGCCGCGGACGGCCCGGACGGCAGGTCAGAGCCAAGACTCACGGTCAGCCCGGCGGGGCTGCTGCCCGGCGTCGCGCACAGCGACCACGCGCCGGGCAGCAGCGCCGAGCCCTGTGGGATGGTGTCGGGTGCACCGGGAATGCCGACCTCGGGGCCGTGCGGCACGCCGGCCAGCGAGTTGCGGGACACGTCGACCACATGGCCGTCGCCGTTGCCGTAGAACAACATCGCGGAGGCGGTGTTTCTCGTCGGGAACAGCGTGCCGTTGAGGTAGAGATAGCGGTTGCCGGTCTCCTTTTCCACGACGATCGATCCGGGCGCCTGCCATGTGGTCGCGCCACCGGGGCTGATCAGGCCGTAGACGGCGAATCCCACGCACAGCAGCACCGCGACGGCCACCCCGAATCCGGTGCCGAGCCCGGACCGGCGCAGCGGCACGTCCGCGGTGCCCGGGTCACCGGCCACGAGCGCGGCGGAGAGCCGTCCGGTGAAGAACTTGTACGCCTGGACGTGATCACGACGAGTTTGCACGGTGACGTCTCCTCATCCCGCCAGCGAGCGGAAGTAGGCATAGATGTGCAGCACCTGCAGCAGCAGCGGCAGCAGCGCGATCGCCGTCCACAGCTCGGCGACGTCCCCCGCGTGTCCCCATACCGGCCGCAGGCGGGCCGCGGGCAGCCGCCACGCGCCGAGCGCGGTCAGCGCGAGCCCGGCCACCAGCACCGCCACCACGAGCACCCGGCCGCCCGCGTTCAGTTCCCCGGCCAGCGCCAGCACCACGAACACCAGCGCCAGGCCGCCCGCGTAGGTCAGCGACCCGCGCTGCCAGATCTGCCGCAACGAGCGCGCGCGCAACAGCATCGCGGTGGCGAACGCCACCGGTAGCGCCCGGCCGGCCCAGCCCGGCTCTCGCACCAACAGCAGTGCGTCGACGACGAACAGGATCGCCCCGGAGACGATCACCATGCCCAGGTAGGCATCGGCCAGCGCGACCCGGCCGGCCAGCCGCTCCCCCTGCTCCGGATCGATGTCCTCCTGCAGGTCCTTGGCGTTGTGCGGCAGATGCGGCACCCGCAGCCGCGCGAGCCTGGCGGCGATCCGCGGGGCCAGCGTGCCGATCAGGAACATCCCCACGGCGACGATCGAGGCCGCCTCGGCGGCGTCGAGGGAGAAGCCGAGCGACAGCCAGGAACCGACCGCGATCGCGGCCGCGGTCACCGCGACCGTGCCGTAGGCGGTCAGCGGCCCGTCCGCCCCCACGCACGTCGCCACGGCCAAGCCAACCGCGACCACCAGCACGAAGCAGCCGGCCAGCGCCATGTCCGTGGCCCGCAGCGCCAGCACCTCCGCGCCGACGCGGCCGAGCAGGAGGCCGGCCAGCCCGGCGAAGCCGAACGCGGCGAAGCCGAGCACCAGACCGAGCGAGCGGACCCGCGCCAGGCGTTCGGCCAGCGCCGCGGCCACGCCCAGCAGCACGGCCGCGATCCCGGCGAAGAGCCCGAGCACCGGGCCCGGCGCCACGCCGGACACCACCGCGGCGGCGAGCCCCACCTCTCCGACACCGAGCAGGCCGAGGAAGAGCTTGCGGGTGGCCTCCGGGGTCCAGCGGTCGTGCCGCTCGTTGACGGCGGTGGCCACCCCGTCGGGCAGGTCGTCGAACTCGATCGGCGGAATGATCTCTTCGGTCGCCCGCAGGTACAGCACGTCACCATCGCTGAGGTCGGCCACGCCCGCGGTCTCCTCGGGCGGCAGCGGCGGCTCACCGAGCCGCTGCACCGTCCAGGTCCTGGCGGCGGCGCCATCCCCACCGACATGCCCGACCAGCAGCGGCAGCAGGCCGCCGATCGTGGCCGCGGCGGGCACCGAAAGATCGACCCGGCCGCCGGGCCCGTGCACGCTGACCCTGGCCAGGTCGGCGGCGCCCGCCACGGCCTGTTGCGCGCCGGGGTCCTCGAAGTCGGCGGCCCGCGCCGCGGCCGGGTCCGGGTGGCCGAGCGCCGCGCGCGCCATGTCAGGAACGGTCACGTTGGTCCTCTCTGGAAAGGGCGTGCCCCGCGCGGGCAGCGGACACACGGATACGGGTGCTCACACCAGTCCCAGCTGGACGAGCCGGATATCGCGACGGGTGACCAGCTGCGCGCGCCCCGGCGGCAGCGTCCTCGGCTTGGCCTCGCCGAGGAACTTGCCCTCTTCCTTCGGGTAGGACAGCAGGAGACCCGGGTTGCCCAGTTCCCACATACGGCGCAGCAGCGGGTCGAGCATCGCCCGCATCGCGCCGGAAGTGCTGCGGGCCACCACCAGGTGCATGCCGATGTTGGCGCCGTGCGCCAACAACGGGATCAGCTGTTGCAGCGGACCACCCATGCCCGCCGCTGTCACCAGCAGGTCGTAGTCGTCGATGAGCAGGAACAGCTTCGGCCCACGCCACCAGTCGCGCCGGGCCAGCCGGTCCGGGGTGATGTCCGGTCCCGGCATCCGGCGCGACATCGACACGGCCGCGTTGGCGGCCAGGTCGGTCAGCGCGTCCGGGTCGACGGCGTAGCCGATGCGGTACGCCTCCGGCACCAGGTCGTGAAGCTCGCGGCGGGTGTCGGCGAGCAGGATGCGAGCGTCCTGCGGCGAGTAGCGGTTCATCACCGCCCGCGCGACCAGCTTGAGGGCGGTGGTCTTGCCGGTCGCCGAGTCGCCGAATACCGCGAGGTGCGGGGTGGCGTCGAAGTCGTGCCACACCGGGGCCAGCCGCTGCTCGTCGAGACCGAGACAGACGCGGGCGGCGCCGTCGTCGGCGGTGGGCAGGCCGGTCGCCGGCAGCCGGTTGGGCAGCATGCGCACCTCCGGCGCCTGCGGCCCGGTCCAGAACGTGGTGATCTCCTCCACCGCGGACTTGGTCGCGGTGGTCAGGTCGTCGGCCTCGGAGGTGCTGTCCACCCGGGGCAGGCCGGCCAGGAAGTGGTGCCTGGTGCGGGTCAGCCCGCGACCGGGCTGGTTGGGCACACCGGCGGCCGCCCTCGCGCCCTGTTCGGACTCCATCGGGTCACCCAGCCGCAGCTCCAGCTTGGTGCCGAGCAGATCACGGATACTCGGGCGGATCTCCGACCAGCGGTTGGCCGCGATCACCACGTGCACGCCGAAGGAAAGGCCGCGGGAGGCCAGTTCGGTGACCCGTGGCTCGAGCTCGGGGAAGTCCGAGCGCAGCGTGCCCCAGCCGTCCACGACCAGGAAGACGTCCCCGTACGGGTCGCTGAGCTGCCCGGCTGCCCGCCGCCCCCGGTAGGCCACGATCGAGTCGACACCGTGCTCGGTGAAAATCGCCTCGCGCCGCTCGACGAGTTGGGCCAGTTCCTCGATGGTCCGCAGCACGCGGTCGCGCTCCAGCCGGGTGGCGATCGACCCGGTGTGCGGCAGGCCGCCCGTCGCCACGATCCCGCCGCCCGCCAGGTCCAGCCCGTAGAACTGGACCTCCTCGGGGGTGTGCGTCAGCGCCAGCGACAGCATCAGCGTGCGGAGCAGCGTCGACTTGCCGGACTGCGGCGCGCCGACGATGCCCACGTGTCCCTCGGCCGCGGACAGATCGGCCACCAGGAGTTCGCGGGACTGTTCGAAGGGCAGATCGACCACGCCGATGGGCACCCGCAACGAGCGGGTCGCCGGGTGCCCGACCGCGCCCATGCCGCGCACCGGGTCCGGTTCGAGACCGGGCAACAGCTGGTCGAGGCTCGGTGATTCACGCAGCGGCGGCAGCCAGACCTGCCGGGCCGGCGGACCGGACTGGGTCAACCGCTCGGTCAGCACGCTGAGCAGGCTGTCCTCGCCGTCGCCCGCCGACTCCGTCGACGCCGGGCCCGCCCCGTCCACTTCCGGTTCGGTCTTCGGCTCCGCGGGCGCGCCGGAGCGCAGCGGAAACAGCCCCGCCTCGGCCGCTTCGGTCGTGCGCGCCTCCGCGGTGTCGCCGAGTACGTCGGGGTAGGGAGCGGACACATACGCGGCCTTGAACCGGACCAGGTTGGTGGTGTCCACCTTGAGGTAGCCGTTTCCGGGCAGCGAGGGCAGCTCGTAGGCGCTGGACACGCCGATCACGCTGCGGGACTCCATGGAAGAGAAGGTGCGCAGCGCGATCCGGTACGACAGGTGGCCCTCGACCCGGTGGATACGGCCCTCGTCGAGGCGCTGCGAGGCCAGCAGCAGGTGCACCCCGAGGCTGCGGCCCAGCCTCCCGATCTGCACGAAGAGGTCCATGAACTCCGGTTTGGAGGCCAGCAGTTCGGAGAACTCGTCGACCACCACGAGCAGTGTGGGGAACGGGGCGAGCGCCGCCCCGGCCATCCGGGCCTTCTCGTAGTCGTAGAGCGAGGCGTAGCCATGCTCGCGCAGTAGTTCCTGGCGGCGGATCAGCTCGCCGTTGAGGGAATCCTGCATGCGGTCGACCAGCGGCAGCTCGTCGGCCAGGTTCGTGATCACCGCGGAGGTGTGCGGCAACTGGTCCAGACCGATGAACGTGGCGCCACCCTTGAAGTCGACCAGCACCATGTTGAGCACCTCGGAGGAGTGCGTGGTGGCCAGGCCGATCACCAGCGTGCGCAGCAGCTCGCTCTTGCCGGAACCGGTCGCGCCGATGAGCACGCCGTGCGGGCCCATCCCGCCCTGCGCGGACTCCTTGAGGTCCAGCTCGACGACCTCGCCGTCCTCGGTCACCCCGATCGGCACCTGCAGCCGGGCGCGCTGCTGCTGCCGCGGCCGCCACTGGGTGGGCACGTCGAACCGGCGGGCGTCACGGATGCCCAGCAGCGTGGTCAGGTCGAAATCGGCTTCCAGCGGCTTGTCGACGAGGTCGACGGTGCCGCTGGTGCGGCGCGGCGCGAGCACCCTGGCCAGCGCCTCCGCGGCCGCGACGGGCAGCCGGTCGAGCACGGCCGAGCCGGTGTCCTCGCCGGAGGGAAAGGTGACCGTGTCGCTGGAGGTGGTCAGCCGCAGCACCTTCGACCCACCGTGCATGCCGCCGGTGAGGTCGAGCAGCACCACGTTGCGCAGCCCCGCGCCGAGCAGGCGGGAGTGCTCCGGGATCGGCACCCGGTGCGCGACCACGACCACCATCGGCTCGGTGGTGTTGGGCACGGCCGAGCGGTCGTGGTCGGGACGGTCGGTGACGGCGGGGCCGAGAAGCTCCATCAGCGCGTCGTGCTCGGTGGCGACCAACCGCGCCGGGCCCGCGGCGTCCCGCGCGGTGGGGTGCGCGACGTGGGGCAGCCACTTCGTCCAGTCCCAGTCTGCCTCGCCCGCGGCGTCGGTGAGCACCGCGAGCTTCACGTCGTCCGGGGAGTGCAGCGTGACCAGCTGGCCGAGCATCGCCCTGACCAGATCGAGCGCGGCGGGGGCGTCCCCCGCGAACTCGACACTGGTGAAGCTGCGCAGGCCCACCGAGATCGGCATCCTCGGCACCAGGCGGTAGGTGCGGATGAACCGGCGCAGCGCCAGCGCGGTGAGCGGCTCGAGGTCCTCGACCGGCTTGGTGTGCGGCGGAACGAACTCCAGCGCCGCGCGCTGGTCGCCGAGCCCGATGCGGACCCTGGCGAAGTCCTCGTGCCCGGTCCGGCGCTCCCACAGCCGCGGCCCGGTGGCCAGCGACCACAACCCGGCCGGGTCGGGGTTGTCCCAGTTCACCGCGGCGCGCTGCTCGGCGGCGGCGGTGCGGGCCTGCGCCCGCACCTGGGCGAGGTAGCGCAGGTAGTCACGGCGTTCGGCCCGCATCTTGCGCTTGCGTTCGACGAACTGCCGTCCGATCTGCCCGGCGCTCATACTGATCATGGACATGCCCATGAGCCCGGACATCGTGTACATGGTCGGCGAACTGCCGCCCACCGAGAACATCAGCACCATGGCCGCGCTGCCGAGACCCATCGGCAGATACACCAGTGCGGATCCGAAGTCGAGCTGCGCCGGTTCGCCGAGCGCGGGTGGCTCGCCGAGTTCGACCTCACCAGACGGCATCGGTGGGCCGGCGGTGCGCGGTGCTCGCTTGAAGACCAGAACACTCATCGCAATGGCTCGTTTCATGGGTGTCGAGCTGGGGGGATATGAAGCCGAAAATAGCCACGCGCGGCCGGAAACTTCAGTCCGAACGGCCGGGTTTGCACCGACGGTCGGCGGGACTCGCCTCACTGGACATGCCGGTGCGCCTGTTCGCTTCCCCACAAGCGTTCCCCGGAACACGGTCGATCACCTTGTGTGGACCGAACGGGTGCGCCACTGTGGCACACGCCCGACACGGCCCGTGGCTGATCGGTCGACGGGCAGGACAGGACAGCAGGATAGGACAGGAGGAGATCGCATGGCAGCCCGACGGCCCACCCCGGTGGCAGGGATCATGCCGCCCATCGACCTCCCACCCGGCTCGGTGACGCTGGTCACCGGCGGCATCGGCGCCGGTCGCAGCAGAGCGGCCCGCGACCTCGCCGCGGGCGTGCCGGAGCACCGGGTGCTCGCGGTCCGGCCGGTGCGCGCGCTGCCCCGATGGACCGTCCGCGAGCTCCTGCGACTGCTCGCCGAGCTGGGCGGCGCCGGGGCGGGCGCCACCGAGTACCCGAGGACCGCGCGTGGCCTCGGAGACCTGCTGCGCGACCATCCGCGCATCGCCGACGGGCTGCTGGTGGTCGACGACGCGCACCTGTGTGATCCGGCGGGCGCCGAGCTGCTGGCCGCACTCTTGGCGGCGCCGGCCGCGCAGCGGCCGAGGATCGTGCTCACCGCGCGCGGCGGTTGGTCATACGATGACCTGCATCCGCGTCTGACCGCCTGGCTCAGTGCACTGTCCACGCACGAGCTGCCTCCGCTGGACCGGGCCGCGAGTGACGAGCTGGCCGCGAAGCTGCTCGGCGCCCCGCCCGCCGCCGAGTTGGGGGCGGCGCTGTTCGCGGCCACCGACGGCAATCCGAGCGCGCTGCGGGGCGTGCTGACCGACGCCGTCGACTCCGACGCCGTGATGGTCTTCGACGACCGCGCCCACCTGCTGCCCCGGCACCGCCTCGCGCTGCCCGAAGATCATCCGCTGCCCCACCGCGTCGCGGAGCTGCCCGAGCCCGCGGTGCGGGTCGCCGAGCTGATCGCGGTGCTCGGCCCGCGCCCGAAGGCCGAACTGGCCCGGGACTCGGAGCTGTCCGCTGCCGACACGGAGCGCGCGATCGCGGTGCTGCGCGCCGCGGGCGTGCTGGCCGGCCCCGATGACCGGCCGCGCCGGGCTGTCCCGGTCCTGTGGGACGCGCTGTGCGCGCGCTCGGCCCCCTGGCGCAGGGCCGCGGCGCAGGCCCGGCTGCTGGCCGCGCGGCACGCCGAGGGCACCGCGACCCGGCTGCACGCGCTGGCCGCCGACGCCGCCCGCTGGGGACACACGCTGCGCCCCGCGGAACTGGACGTGCTGCTGGCCGGACCGGACGAACCGCCTGCGCCCGACACGGTGGACGCACTGGCGGCGGAGCTGCTGCCCTTCGCCGGGCTGGTGCCCCCCGCCGAAGTGGTTGAGCCCGCGGTGCGGCACTGGGCCCGCACCGGCGAATGGGCGCGGATCGCGGCGTTGCCCGAGAAGGCCATCACCGTGCCCGCGGTACGCGACCGGGTGCGAGCCACGCTACTCGTCTCCGGGCCGAGCGCCGCGATGTCCGTTGTGGACGGTTTGCTCGCCGGGCCCGACGAAGCGCTGCGCGCCGAGCTTCGGTCGCTGATCGAGCTGGAGGGCGCGGACCCCAACCCCGCCGAACCCACGCTGCCGGTCGCCGATGACGCCGCGTTGCTGGCACTGCGGCACGGCCGCTGGGACGAGGTGCTGGCGCTGGCCGTGAGCGACCGGTTGCGCGGCGCGAGCGCGCACCCGCTGACCACCGCGGACGAGCCGGCCGCCTACGCCGCGGAGGTGTGGGTGCAACGGGGCAGGCCGGAGTTCGCCAGGCAGTGGCTGGCCGACTCACCGAGCGGACCGGACAAACCCGCGGTCCGGCCGGCCATCGAGTACGCCCGCGCCGGACTGGATCTCGTGTTCGGCCGCCCGGACGCGGCGCTCGCCCGGCTGGACGAGGCGTTGGCCGCGATGGCCCGTATCCCGACCGACCGGCACCGCGATCTGCTGCTTCAACGGCGGGTCGTCGCGCTGGCCATGGCCGGGCGGGGCAGGGAAGCACAGGCCGCGTTCGACGAGCTGCGCCGCGGCACGGAGGACCCGGTGATCTGGCTGCGCGCGCTGGCCGGGCTCGCCGAAAAAACCCCGCCCGCCGGCGAAACAACCGGAACAACGGGTGCCGAGGACACAAAGGACAGTGCGGACATCGGCGTCGACCTGGCCGCGCTGACCCGGTACCAGGAACTGGCCGAGGCCGGCGGGCTGCCGCTCGACCTCGCCCTTGCCCGGCTGGCGCTGGGCATCCAGACCAGGGACGGCGGCCTGGTGCGGCAGGCGGCCACCGGTTTCGCCGCGCTGCGCGCCGGGCTGTGGGAGGTGCGCACCGCCGCCGTCGCGCAGCGGCTGGAGACCCCGTTGACGCCGTTCGGCAAGCTGGCCGCCGTCGACGAGCTGGTCGGCGATCTCGTGGCGGCGGGGCTGAGCAACGCCGAGATCGGGCTGGTGTTGCACCGCAACGAAACCTACGTCAAACGTCAGGTCAGCAGGCTGCTGCGGGCGACCAACAGCAGGCACCGCGCCCAGTTGATCGCCCGGCCACGGCAGGCCCGGAGTCCGCGCCACCAACGCCCGGCGGATCCGGTGCGGTGGCTGGCAGAGTGCACCGACCCGGTCGTCCCGCTGGTCGGCCCGCCGGGTTCCGGCCGCACGAGCACGCTCGACCGGCTGCGCCGCGAACTGTCCACACGCGACGGTTCGGGGACGGTGCTGCCGTTGGACGGCAGGCAGCTCCGCCGCGACCCCAGTGGCCTCGCCGGTGCGCTGCTGCGCCAGGCCGGCGGCCAGGACGCGCCCGCCGACCCGGTCGCGGCCGCCGAGGCGGTACTCGACGCGCTGGCCACCACCGGGCAGGTGCTGCTGCTGGTGGACAACGCCGACACGCTGGACACCGAGGACATCGCGCTGGCACGGGTGCTCGCCGCCGCCGCGGGCGGCGGCCTGCGCCTCGTGCTGGCCACCGTCCGGCCATGGCCGGAACTGGCCGAGGTTTCCGCACCGCCACTGCGACTGGCCACACCGCCCGGGGCACGCCCGACGCCCAGCGTGCGCGGGCTGACCGGGCGTACCCCCGAGGAACGCCGAGCAGTCGCGCTGATCGCCGCGCTCGGCACGTGCCGGCTGCCCGCGGTGGAGCCCGCGTTGGCGGCCATCGGCCTGCCCGTCGCGGCGGTCCGCACGGTGGTCTGGCGGCTGCTGTCGGTCGGCCTGCTCGACCAGACCGCCTCCGGCGCGCTGCGGTGGTGCCCCGCCGCACTCGGCGAATCCCTCGCCGCCGCTGCCGATCCCGCCGACCTGCGCGGGTTGCACCGCGCGGTGACCAAAGCGATGCTGGCCGTGCTGGCCGAGGGCCGCGGCGTCGCCCGCCACGTTCTCGCCGACCACATCGCGGGCGCGGGAGCCGAGGCCGGCCAGACCGAACTGGTCGAGGCCGCCGAGCACACCCTGGCCACCGACCCGGCGCGGGCCCAGCGCTGGTGCGCCGCGCTGCTGGCCGCCGAGCCGGCGGACCCCGAGTTGACCGGCCGCGCCGCCGCGGTGTCCGCACACGCGGCCTACGACCTGGCCCAGTACACCGAGGCCGCCCGCTTGGCGCGCATCGCGCTGGACGCCCGCCCGCACGACGCGCTCACCACCCGCACCGTGCTGATCAGCTCGCTGATCCGGCTCGGGGAGCACGACACGGCGCTCGACCTGGCCGCCGACCCGCCCGGCGAGTCCCGTTCGGTGCCCGACGCCCTGCAGCGGGCTCGCATCCTGTTGCTGACCGAGCGTTTCGACGACGCTCTGCGCGCGCTGGCCGCGGTGCGCCCCACTCAGCAGCGGCAACGGGTGGCCGTGCTGGCCGGCGTGCGGGTGCTGGCCGCGATCGGTGCGGAGGGAAAGGCCTGGCTGGCGGCCGAACGGCACGCCGGCCAGCTGTCGCTGCCGATGAGCGCGACCCAGTTCGACAGCGCGCGGCAGGCGCTCGCCTGGGGCGACCTGTTCTCCGCCGAACTCGCGATCATGCCCGTGCCTCCCGCGGCGCGCTGGCAACCGCCCCCCTCGCTGTCCCGGCTCGCCTCGGCGGTGACCGCGCTGCGCGAGGGCGACTGGGGCACCGTGGTCGAGCTGGAAGCCGAACACGTCGCGTCGGCGCAGGAACACAACTACGTCGACGGCCTGCTGGCCGCACTGGCCGCCGAGGCGCTCTCCCGCCAGGGCCTGGTGGCCAAGGCCGCCGCGCTGATGGCCGGCCGGACCACCGAACAGCCCTTCGGGCACGTGCTCGCCTGGGCCGCCGCCGGGGTGGACCTGGCCGCCGGTGAAGTGGACCGGGCGCTGCGCGGACTGGCCGAGGCCGACCGGCGCTGCCAGGACCTCGGCTACCTCGCGGGCCGCGAGCTGGTGCTCAGCCGGGAGGTGGACGCGCACCTGCTGGCCGGTGACCACGACGGCGCGCGGGCCGCCTGCCACCGCCTGCGCCCGCTGGCCGCGCGGGTGCGCAGCCGCCAGGCCACGCTGTACTGGCTGATCAGCCAGCTCGCCGTGGAGCCGGCCGAGCACACCGCGGTATCGGCGCTGCGACTGGCCGAACGGTTCGGCGACCGGCTGCTCGTCGCCCGCGCCCGGCTGGGCCAGGGCAGGCTGGGTGACACCGAAGCGCTGCGCGCGGCACACGCGGAGCTCCGCGAGCTGGGCGTGGTGCACTGGCAGCGCGAAGCGGCCGAGTTGCTGCGCACTCAGGGGGTGACTCGGCGCGCGCCGGAGAAACTCAACGACGCGGACCGCAAGCTGATCGAGCTGATCGCGGGCGGGGCGACCAACCAGGAGGCCGCGGGGGCGTTGCGGGTGACCGAGAAGGCCATCGAGGCCCGGCTGACCCGGATCTACCGGCGCACCGGACTACGCTCGCGGGTCGATCTGGTCCGTGAATACGACGGCGGGGAGCGCGCACCGGCCTGACCGGTGCGCGGCACCGCCGGCGGCCACGGCCCGACGACCGCCACGCACGGCCTGCCACCGGTCCGAACCACACACGGCCACACCGGCGCGCCCGCGCCCACCGCGCACGGCGCACGGCGCGCCGTGCGCGGTCGGCGTTCACACCGATCCACATCGCGCTCTCCGTCCCGACCGCTGCCCACCTCCCAGCGCGGCGTTGCTATCCGCTGCTACAACACTTTCCATTTCCCTGTCAACGACAGCGACCGTCCATCATGGATGGTCGTGCGGTTCAGGCCGCGTCCTCCTCGAACGACCCGGCGATCGCGCGAACGGGGCTGGTCGGGATCGTCCTTCAACTGGGCGGTGCGGTCGACCGCGAACTGCCGGATCAGCGGCTGGACGCTGTAGCGGGCGGGCCCCTGGCTGTCCAGCAGGCTGCGGTCGACCAGTTCCTCCAGCAGCAGCTCGACCCGAGCCACCGGCAAGCCGATGCGTGCGGCCACCGAGGCCGTCGTGACCGGCTCGTCCTGCTGGCCTGCCGCCGAGCGCAACGCCTTGGCCAGCAACGGATCCAGCTCCGCGTAGGACCGCTCGAACAGCGGCCGCAGGTGCATGCCGATCGACCAGTCGCTGCCGCCGGACCGGTCGCTCAGATGCTCGACGTAGTCCCCGAGCGACCAGGAGGGCCGTCGGCTGAGCAGTTCCGCGAACGACAGCAAGAGTCCTGCCACGCCGCCGGCCAGTGCGACCAACCGGTCCACCGCCCGCGGCTCGCTGTCCAGCCGCCAGCGGCCAAGAGCCCGGCAGAACAGTTCCCGAGAGTCGAAGGCGGTCAGCGGGCGCAGTTCGATCCGCCGTGCGAAGGGCAGCAGCCGACCGCGGTACCGGCTGGTGATCAGCAGCGCCGACCCGGGTTCCGCGGGCAGCGCCACACGCACCTGGCTGATGGAGCTGGCATCGTCGAGCACGAGCAGGCTGCGCCGGGCGCCCCCCGCACGGCTCAGCACCGCTCGCTGTTCCTCCTCGTCCGCGTCGGCGGACAAGAAGTACTGACCACCGGGAAAGTGGTCCGCCAGTGACGCGGCGGCCGCGATCGCGACCGCCGTCTTGCCCATGCCAGGTATCCCGTGCAGCACCACGACCCGCTCACCGCTGTCGGCCGTGGTCAGCGCCTCGGCGACCTCGGCGACCGCGTCGGTTCGGCCGAGCAGCACCGGCTGCTGAGGCAGCCGGCCGGCTTCGCCGGCCTCCGCGGCCGGGTGCGGGACCACCACGATCCGCGGCGCGTTCACCGGGCCGGAGGTGTCGCCCGCCAGGATCTGCTGGTGCAGCTGGCGCAGTTGCTCCCCGGGCTCGATGCCGAGGTCACCGACCAGGATTCGGCGGGCGTTGGCGTAGGCGGCCAGTGCGTCGGCACGGCGCCCGTTGTGGCGCAGCAGCCGCATGTGCACGGCGTGCAGCCGTTCCCGGTGCGGGTTGGACACGAGCAACGCTGTCAGATCATGGGCAAGCTTCTCGCCGGGCCGCAGCAACATGTCCAGTTCGACCAGATCCTCCTGTGCCGTCAGTCGCTGTTCGGCGAGCTTTTCCCGCTGCCACGAGCAGAACGGCCCCGGCACACCCAGCAGGCCATCGGTACGGAACCAGGCGAGCGCGGTGCGCAACGCGGTGGTCGCGGCCACGAGATCGCCCTGCTGACGGGCCCACGCGGCGGTCTCGAGCAACTCCTGGAAACGGAACGCGTCGACGCCGATGTCGCCGGGCTCGATGAGGTAGCCGCGGCCGACCGAGCGGATCACCCCGCGCCGCTCCCGGGGCGCGCATTCGGGCTCGAGCGCCCGGCGCAGCGAAGACACGTGCACCTGCAGGGCCGCGGACGGCTGCGCGGGTGCGTCATCCCACACAGAGTCCACCAGTTGGTCCACACCGACCACGCGCCCGGCCCGCAGCAGCAGCGCCATCAGCACGGCTCTGCGTTGCGGTGGTCCCAGCACGATCTGCCGATAGTCGCGGGTGGCGGCAACCCCGTCCAGCAGCGTGAACTCGAACCTTCCGCGGTGTTCCGGTGGAGCAAACATGATCATTTGATATCAGCGCGGTGAATGCCCGACACGACCGATGGTCAGGATGTAGGGGAAAGTTCACCCCTGGGCGCGCTCCCCGGTCACAAAGCACCGCACCGCATTGCGTAGGCGACCATGTGCGGTCGGTTACGCAGTCCAAGCCTCGCGGACATACCGTGGATGAGGCTCTTGACGGTGCGCTCCGAGTAGTTCAGCCGGGTGGCGATCTCGGTGGTGTCCATGCCCTCGGCCAGCAGTTTGACCACGTCGAGCTCGCGGTGTTCGAGCCCGGCCACGGTGAGCCCGCGCGGCTGCAGCACGTCCCGCTGCACCGTCCTGGCCTGGTCGATCAGCCAGCCGACCATGTGCGCCGACAGGTCGGGTTGGCCGCGCCTGCTGTCGAGGGCCGCCCGCACGATCCGCTCCGCCCCCGACTCCCGACGCGGCAGCACACTCACCAGACCGAACCCGACCGCGCGCAGCAGCTGGCGCCGCCGGATGTTGTCGCACACCAACACGATCCGCATGTCCTCGTTGACACTGGCCGCGGCGGCCTTCTCGAGACGTTCCAGCGTCGCGTCGGTCACGTCCGTGGCCAGCACGAGGATCACGTCGGCAAGGACCTGCTGATCCGTGGGCAGCAGCTCGATCTCCGGCCAGTTGCGCAGGTACGCCGCCGCACCGTCGGCGGTGATCCGGTCCTGGGCAAGAATCGCCACCGTTGGCACACGCATGAATCCTCCCGAGGGAAATCCCTATTTCCAGGCCGAGTCTGCGTACACCCACTTGTCGAAGTCTTGTCGTTGCGCTTAGGTACCGCCCGAACCCGCGCGACCGCCCGGCGGACCGACCATGGGCTCGACTTGTCTGGATTCGGTCGCCAAGGACGGGCCGAAGGACACGACCTCGATCAGCCGCCCAACCGGCGCTCGATCGACATGGTCCCCGCACAGGGTGACGAAAGTCCTATGAGGACCTCGAGGTGTCCAGTACGTGGAGCCCGATGCCGGGCCAGGGTCGCGATGCTCGGCGCCGGCCCGCCCACCGAAGATCCCGGCGAACTGGAACGCCAGCGACGACCCGGTGCAGCGCATGCTGGTGCCGAACAGCTCGGGGGAGAACACCCCCACCGTCCCACCGTCGACCACGCCGGCCCGTGTCCGGTGGCCTCCCCGCGCCTC
Source organism: Amycolatopsis sp. (assembly GCA_035685725.1). GTDB lineage: Bacteria > Actinomycetota > Actinomycetes > Mycobacteriales > Pseudonocardiaceae > Amycolatopsis_E. The sequence goes on from DASSAD010000073.1 coordinate 30,037, forward strand.
GACGAGGAAGCGATCCCTGTCCTGCCTCGTCGTCCTGGCTATGCTCGCGTTCATGCCTTCCGACCAGTTGCGTCCGGCACCGCGGGCATCCCGGAGGCCCGGCCAGATCCGCACCGGTCTGCGGTACGTGGCCCCGCGTGCCCGAGTTGTGGATCTCGTTCAGTGAGTATTGAGCTGCCCGCGGGGCTTGCCGGGATGTTTTCTCTGTTGTCGGGCCAGAAATGGCCCGAGGGTGATGAGGACAAGCTGTATGCCATGGGCGAGGGCTTGATCGGTATTGGGCGACAGTTCAGCGATGTGTCTGGGCGTTTCAACGCGGCGTCGGGGCATGTTCTGGCGAACATCGGGGGTGCGCCGGCGAACGAGTTCTACAATTTTTCCGCGCAGTTGCAGGGCAGCCTGCCGACGATGTCGGAGACCTCGGTCGAGCTGGGGACCATGTCGCGGAACATGGGCAGCCAGGTCGAGTACGCGAAGTACATGATCATTGCGCAGTTGGTCTGGCTTTCCTACGAGATCGCGCAGTGGCTCGTTTTCCTGCCCGAGGCGGTGCCGTTGTTCGTCGAGGCGGCAGATCTGGCCGTTGCCGCGATCCTGCGGCGCCTGTTGGCGGCGGCGGCCGCGGGCGGGGTGTCGATGTCGTTGATGGATCTGGCTATCCAGGGCCTGCAGAAGCTCAAGGGCGACCGGTCCGGCATCGACTGGGCGTCCACTCTGGGTTCGTTCGAGGCGGGCGCGGTGGCGGGTGCGGTGGGTGGCGCGGTGTTCACCTTTGGTTCCAAGGCCGTTGGTGCGGTGGCCAAGTCCGCGTTGAGTGATTCGTCGGTGGTCAAGAAGATCATCGACTCGGTCGACGACCCGCAGCAGTTGGAGACCGTCGTGTCCGGGCTGTCCACGGCGAGCAAGGCCGGTTTGGGTGCGGCCTCGACGGTGGAGAAGACCGGCCTGGGCGTGGTCAATGGTGTCGCGACGAGCGGTGCCATGTCGGCCGCGTTCGGGGGCCCGGATGAGACGGGGTTGTCCGCGGCAGCGGGTGCGGCGGGCATGCTCACCGGCGAACGACGCGGAACGAGCCATGAAACCGATTCCACTGATAGCGAACCACCACCCGTTGTCGATCTGTCCCAGCTGGACAACGCGGCAGCAGCGCTGACCACTCCGGATCCGGTAACAGATCCCCTGGGAGTGACGGGGACCGGTGGCGGTCCGGGTGAGACGACCGGTACGGCCGACACGCCCTCGGACTCCTCGACGGCTACCGAGACCAACGCGCCGGCCGCCGCGCTCACAACAGAGACCGGCGCACTCCCTACCGGTATCCGTGGTGGTACCGGCACGCAGACAACACACGGTGGCGCTCCCGTCGAGGAACGGGATGGTGTTCCCGCCCAGCGGAGTGCCGGCGCGGCCGATGGCCGCACCGCACCCGCGGCGACGGCTGCCCCGATCACGGAAAACCCGAAGGGTTCTGGTGGTGGTACGACCACCGACGGCGGAGGGGTCACGACAGTCGGCCACGCCGGCGCCGGTGGGACTTCGGACACCGGTGGGGTTGTCACGCCAGAGGGCGCCGCCGGTGCGCGGGACGTGCCGCCGGAGGTGGTGACCGAGCCATCGGCGGGTGCCGCGATCGGGCAGGCGCCCGGGACAGCGGTCGCCGGTGGAGTACGCGGCGAGCCCTCGACGGTTGGTGGTGGGCTCGCCGACCCGGCGGCCGGTGGCCCCGGCGTGCACAGCGCTTCGGTCGAGACCACGCCGACCACGGGGCAGAGCGCGCGCATGCAGACTGAATCCAGTGGTCCGGCGCCCACGATGACCGGCCAGTCCCGCGCCGGTCATCCGGCGTCCGCGGGTGTGACGGCGGAGAGCGGGACCGGGGCGAACCCGGCGGCCGCATCGGGTGGTGTGCCGGGGCGTCCCGAGGTGGAGACCGGATCGGCTGGCGCCGGAGTGTCCCGGCCGGTTACCGAGAGCTCGGCATCGGTCGTGGCATCCCCGGATTTGTCGGCAGGTGTGCCCCCCGTCGCTACCGCGGATCGTGGCCTGGGGCAGGCCGGCCCGGTCGAGCCGGTCGCCACCGGGGAATCACGGGCCGGGCTGCCCGATCTGGACCCACTCGTGTCCGACCAGCCCGCCCCGGGCCATACCGACATCGGTCACGAGAGCACTGCTCACCAGAGCACTGCCGACCCGTCCGCCGGGCAGCAACAACCTGCCCCGCGGACGAGACTCGCCACCAAAACCTCGGCCGGTGGCGCCCCTGCCATGACGGAGGCGAACGACACCCGTGGCACGCACGCGACCGGTGACACGCGGGACGCGGCCGGCGAGGTGGCACCACCGCAGCCGACCACCCCCGGCCGTACCGAGGCGACCGGCGGGCCGGTGAACGACGAATCCGGCGACAACGCCGTTCGCCGCACCGTGGTGGAATCCTCCGGCCCCGACCTGCTGACCAAGCCACTCGCTCGCCTCACACCGACCGAGTCCGGCCCGGACACCGGCCACGTCCCGGCCTCACGTGATCCCGCACCGACCGATCCGCCACGGCCCGGCCCCACGGAGTCGAGGGGCCCGCGCCCGGGGGCGCGGGCTTCCGCGGCGGATCCGGCCAGGGAGTCGGATCCGCCACGCACAGCCGATCCGACGGGAGAGGGAGCGGCGTCGGCATTTGCCCGGCCATCACCCGATTACGGTCGAGCTTCGATCCGAGACACCGAGACCGGGCAACCGGAAGACGTCGGCACCACAACCGGTTCCGGGACCGACCGTGTTACGCACCGAGACGATCGCCCCTTGGACGATGTAGTCATGAGGGATCCCGTGCCGATACGGACCGCCGGCACGGCAAGCCAACGGTCGCCCGACTCAGAGATGGGGCCCCGGCCCAACCGGCATGCGGCAGAGCACCCGGCAAACGCCGATACCGGCTTGAAACCGCTTTCTCCGGAGAAGACCCCATCCACGATCGAGTCCGCGAACCTGGAGCCGCGGGTCGCCACCGTGTCGGGTCCGGCGCCCCACCCCGCCGCACCGTCACATGCTCGGGATCTTTCCGGCGATCACGCACGGTCTGACGATGCGTCCCGGCGACTCGATCCACAGCCGACCAGGATGCGGTTGTCGGATCTGGTGTCGGAGGTCAACCGAGCCGTCCTGCGATTGACGAAGGAAACGGGGGATGCCGAGAATCATCTCCCCACCAACGTCGACGTCGTCCGCATTTATCGAGGACTGGACGGCTGGAAGAAGAGGGGCACCCCTCGCGACATCGGCGAAAGGATCGCCGAGATCCACCTCACCGGCTCGGAATTCAAACTGCACGGCGGTGTCGACTACCGGCTTATTCACAGAAAAGACCGAAAAAATATCGTCGAAAGCAATCCGAACGAACTCCTGTGGCATTTTTCCAACACAAATGACCCGCGGCACATTCTCAAGTATGGATTCACTCCGCGAGGAGACGTCGAAAATGCACCGAGGTTATGGAAGATGCAGATCTTCAAAAACGAACCCGGCGCGTTCATCTCCACCACGCGGAATCGAGACCTGTGGGATGAACATGACGCCTACGCTGCGCGACGATACCGATTCGAGATACACTCGATTCGGAATAATGACCCTATTGGCGTGGATATGGACGCGACCAACCCTCGGGCCTTCGCCCTGGCCTTCTCCGAGGACGAGGTGGCGTTCACCGGCGGTATCGACCCAGCGGCCGTCATCAGTGTTTACGACCGCAAAAGGGACAGGACGGGATACTGGAACCAGCAAAGGGACGACGTCGACTGGATACCAGGAGATCAACAGAACCTCAGCGTCGAGATCCGGGCGACACCGGCGGCTTCGACATCAGGCCCACCTGTCCATCACCAAGTGATTCCTGGTTATGGCGCGAACGCCCATCCCGGCACGTCCTCGCATGCTACGCACGCTTATCCCCAGGTCGGAGTTCAGCCGTGGGGTCCCCCAAGTGGACCGTCCGCCGTGTACCCCGTCCCCCATGCTGGACAACGGCCCTGGGGGATTTCCGGCGCGCCGTTCCCCGGGTATGGCTCTCCCTACGGGTATCATCCGCCGGGCGGTGCCCCCGGGCCGCATTCTCCGTACCTCCCGCCGAGCTCCACTTCCGACGGAAACGACAACAAGAAAAAATCGTGGAAATTCTGGAAGAAAAAGTGACAGTGGCCATGCCGTGGAACCCGCCGGTGAAACAGACGATGCCGCTGTGACCTGTGGCACGATGGGCGACCTTCGGCCTGCCGATGCCCGGCCGCCCGTGTATCAGCACGTACCGCACCACTGGTGCTCCTGGACGATCTCCCTGGCGTGATGCAGGCAGGCCCGTGCCTCGTCGACGTCGCGCCCACGCGCGAGCATAGCTCGGCGATCGTGGGGCGGGCCTGCGCACCGTGCTCGCGGACATCACCATTCGGGTGTTCTCCCCGAGATGTCCGTCTGTCTGCGGTGGGCGGCCGGCGGCCATCGGCGTTTACGGTGGACCGGGATACCATTCGGCTGGTGACGATGACGCGAAGCGACGCCGACCGGATGCGGAAGCTGGCGGCGGAAGCCGTAACCGGTCTGGTAGCCGATCCGCAGACCTGGCACGCCACCCTCGGCGCCGAGCACGTGCCACTGGTGGCAGCGGTGCGCTGGTTCGTCGCCGCGGGCGAGGCGCCGGCGGCCGTGGAGATGGTGGCCAACCTGTTCCGGTACTGGTTCGACGACCGGTATCACGCGGTGGGGTATGAACTGGCGGCCGCGGCCCTTGCCATGCCTGGGGCGTCCGCGGCCCCGCGCTACCTCGACGCGGTGATGGTCTGGGCCGGGCTGACCTTCGTCACCGGCAGGCCGGCGGATGCGGCATATGACCGGCTGCTCACCGAGGCTCGGCAGCGGGGCGACAAAGTCAACGAGGTCGAGGGCCTGATCGGCCTGGCCAGGGTGGCGGCGCGAGCCGGGGAATGGGTACGGGTGCGCGAGCACGCCCTGGCCGCGCTGGAGCTGGCCGAGTCCACCGGAGACGGTGCACATCGGCGAGTGCCCGCCCACGCGCTGGCCGCCGCGGCCCGGGCAATGGGCGACTACCCGGAAGCCCGGCGCCGGTACACCGAGAGCATCGAGATCGGGATGCGCATGGGACTCGCCTGGCACGTGCCGTCCGAACAGCGCAACCTCGGGCACGTGGAACTGCGCTGCGGCAACCTCGGCGAAGCCGAACAGCTGTTCTCGACCGCGCTGGCCGCCGCCCGGCGGGCAGGGACCACGACGCTGTTGCGCTGCGGCGTGCTGGACTTCGGCATTCTCGCGGTGGCCAAAGGTCAGCCGGAACGCGGCGCCGTGCTGGTGGCCGCGGCGATGGCCGCGTTCACCGCGGCCGAGGTCGTCCTCGACCCGGACGACGACGAGGAATACCAGGCCGTGCGCTGGAAGCTGCGGGACACCCTCGACCCGGCGCGGCTGGCCGAGCTGACCGACCGCGGCAGCGCCCTGTCCCTCGACGAAGCGCTGACCATGGCCCAGCAGGACGGAATCGCGGACACCGCCGCGCGACCGTAGCCGCTTTCAGCCCGGACCGTGTCGTTGGCCCGGTTCCGGGTACTGGTGAGGTCGCCGTCGGCCCCGTGTTCTCCGCGGCGGGCCGCACTTTCCTCTGCGGCACACCGCGGTACAGGCGGTCGAGTATGCCGCGCAACAGCACAACTCGTTCACCTGCACCGCTGCCGCAGTCGCTGGGGGGACGGGTAGCATGGTGCACGACAGCCACTCGCCGGGGCTGCACCAGCTGGTACATTCCGCTGTTCGCGCTCGCGGTCGACACACCGGCTCGATGGTCAACAGCCCTCTGGCGTCACCAGGTCCGAGAGTGCCCGGGAGCTCCCGACCTTGATCCCCAGCGAACCGCTTCGATTCGCCGAACCTCGGACGGGTCGCGCTTGGGCATGGCGACCATCTTCCGCAGGAAAGGAAACGACGCCCAACCCGTGACGGTTCAGCCGCGGGAGCGGGTGCGGTGTGGGTATCGCCCGTCTTTCGACGGGTTTTGGCCGGGTCCAGGTCCGGGCGGCAGCGCGCTACGAGGCCCGCCCCGATCACGTTGATCGCTACCCGCATCGGTGGAGCGGGATGGAGCGGGCGGCGATCAGGAGCCGGCTGAGGGATCTCGCCGGGGGTGCCGGCCTCGGCGGTTTCCCGGCTGTGTCAAGATCGAGCGAGGCAAGTTCAGATGCGAAACATTGCGCTGCAGGCGAATGAGGAGTCCGGCTCCCGAAGTGAGTCCAACCAGCGCGCGGGTACCTGATCCGGAGGTTCCGACGAAAACACGCTCGCAGAGGTATCCACATCCAACCAGGCGAAGGTCCTGACCGATCACCAGGATCCGAACAAATCGGATAAGAATGTCTTGTCACGACCCGACCACTGCCCAACACCCGAAATCCCGAACGGTTTTTGCGCAAACACCCAGAACCACCCGCACCGTCCATCGCGACCTGAATCACCAAACTCGATGAAGCAGACACTCGACCGGGCCCGTCGAAGACGTCGATGAATCCTGAACAACCTTCCTCAAAAACCTTGACCCGCACCGCCGGTGACCCGAACCCGGACAGTGGCGTGTCCACAGTGGATAAGACGGCGAAGAAATGAGTATTGAGCTGCCCGGGGGGCTTGCCGAGATGTTGTCGTTGCTGTCGGGCCAGAAGTGGCCCGAAGGTGACGAGGACAAGTTGTATGCGATGGGTGACGGCCTGATCGGTGTCGGGCGGCAGTTCAGTGATGTGCCGGGGAATTTCGATGCGGCCACGGGGCATGTGCTGGCCAATGTCGGGGGCGCGCCGGCGAGCGAGTTCTCCAGCTTTTCCACGCAGTTGCAGGGCAGTCTGCCGACGATGTCGCAGAGCGCGGTCGAGTTGGGGACCATGTCCCGGAACATGGCCGCCCAGGTCGAGTACGCGAAGTACATGATCATTGCGCAGTTGGCCTGGCTGTCCTACGAGATCGCGCAGTGGATCGTGTTCCTGCCCGAGGCGGTGCCGATGTTCATCGAGGCGGCCGAGCTGGCGGTCGCCGCGATCCTGCGCCGGTTGTTGTTCGCGGCCGCGGCGGGCGCGGTGTCGATGTCGGGGATGGACCTGGCCATCCAGGGCATCCAGAAACTCAAGGGCGACCGGTCGGGCATCAACTGGGCTTCCACGCTCGGTTCGTTCGAGGCCGGGGCCCTGGGTGGCGCGCTGGGTGGTGCGACGTTCACTCTCGGTTCGAAGGCCATCGGTGCCGTGGCGAGGTCGGCGTTGAGTGATTCGTCGGTGGTCAAGAAGATCATCAGCTCGGCGAGCGACCCGGTGGGGGCACAGGGCGTGTTCTCCGGGTTGTCCGCGGCGGACAGGGCCGGACTCGCGGCCGCGTCGACCTCGGAGAAGGTGGGCCTGGGCATGGTCAACGGTGTCGCCACGAGCGGCGGCATGTCGGCTGCTTTCGGGGGCCCGGACGATGCGGGGCTGTCCGCGGCCGCGGGCGCGGCGGGCATGCTCACCGGCGAACGGCGCGGCACCGGTGGCGAAGCCGACCCCACCGGCGCCGAACCACCACCCGAGGTGGATCTGTCCGGGGTGGACGGTGCGGCGGCGGCGTTGACCACCCCGCGACCGGTAACGGATTCCCTGGGGGCGGCAGAAACCGGTGGCGGCGCGGGTGAAACGACCGGCACGACCGACACCCTCGCGGACCCGGCCACGACGACCGAGACCAGCGCGCCCGGCGCTGCGCCCGCGACGGAGTCCGGCGGACTCACCGATTTCCCCACGACCTTGATCGACGGCACTCGAGCACCGGTCGGGGCGACCGCCGCCGGAACGACTGCGGCCGGGACCCGCGGTGGTGCGGGCACGCGGACGGGCAGTGGCGGCGGTGCCGAGTCGAGCGGGGGTGTGGTTGCTGGCAACGCCGCACCCGCAGGAACGGGTACCGCTGCGACCAACGGGGTGAGGAGTTCGGCCGCCGCCGCGACCGCGGTCGGTGGCGGGCGCGGCGGCGTGGTGACCGAGTCCGCCGGTACCCTGGCCTCGCCCGGTGCCGGGACCCCGGCGAGTGGCCACTCCGCGGCGGGCGAGTCGGCGAACATCGGCGCGGCGGGAATCTCGGCCACCGGTATGCATGAGGTGGCGGCCCAGCCGGTGGACACGGGACAGGTCGGGCCGAGCGGCACCGCCGGGGCTCCCGGCACACACACCGGCCCGCCCGATACCACGCAGGCCGCCAGCACGCCGACCGAATCGGCCGATCCCGTGCCATCGGTGACCGGCCTGTCCCGGGCCGATGCTCCCGCGGCCGCCGCGGCGAATGGTGCGGCGCGGACGGAGATGGGGCCGGGTGGCACCGGCGTGTCCCGGCCGGTCGCCGAGAGCCCGACACCGATCGCGGAATCCGTGACGTCGTCGACAGCCACGCCTTCCCTCGCGGCGGATCGTGGTCTGGCTTCCGCCGGCCCGGTCGAGCGAGACCCACAGACGACTGCCTCGACAGGTGCGCCATTGGACCGCGGCCGCCCGCCCGCCGCTACTGCAGCGGACGATGACACCGGTACGCCTGGCGCTCAGGCTGCCGGCACGCCCGGCGGGCGCGGGTCGCGGACGAGCGACCCGGCCGCGCCCGTCGTCACCGACGGATGGCGGCCCGGACCGCCTGGTCTGGACACACACCTGATCGACCAACCGGCCCACCACACCGGCACCTCGACCACTGACACCCGCGGCCCGAACGCGGCCGGTGCCGTACCGGACGCGGCCGGCCGTGTGCCGGAAGCACCATCCGCCGGGCCCGGCAGCGCCGGGCAGACCGCCAGGCCGGTGGACGACACGGCCGGCGACCGCGGTACCGCGCGCACCACAATGGAAGTCACCGGTCCGGACCCGGCGACCGAGTCCGGACCGGAAACCCAACGCGCCCCGGCGCCGCGCGATCCCTCGCCGACCGACCCGCCCCGGCCCGGTCCAACGGAATCGACGGGCCCGCGCCCGTGGACCCCAGGTTTCGCGGTGGATCGGATCAGTGCGTTGGATACTGCGGCGACACCGTCCGACCTCGACAATCCCAGTTCACACGACATCAGCTCCGGTCCCCCGGCGCCAGCAGACAACACCGACGCTGCGAGCACGCGTGAAACGGACCACCCCACGCGCGAAGGCATCGGCAGCGAGCCCCCGGCACACCCCATCACCAGCGGTGGTGGCGCGACCCGTGACGATAGTGACCCCACCACAACCCCACGCCACCCGAGCCGGTCCCCGGCCGGACCGGTGCTCAAGGAATCCCTGAACGGGCACGGCATCCGTGCCGGTGACAACGGCCGCGTCGGTGTGAATCAGCGGACCCTGCCACCGCGGACAGCGGACCCGATCGACGATCCGGCGGCGTCCGGACTCTCCCGGCCGCTACCCGATCACGGTCAACCTTCACTACGACACACCGAGACCGGGGCCTCGGACGACACCACGGCCTCCACCGGTTCCGGAACCGACAGTGCTACGCGCCACGACGATCGGCTCGTCGATGACGGAGTCGCCCGGAAGCCCACGCCGATGCGGATACCCAGCACGGTGAGTCGGCAGCCGGAGCAGAACCAGGCCACGGCGAACGAGTTGCCGCACTCCGAGGCGACGCCTCACCAGCACGCCGCAGATCACTCAGACAACGCCGACCTTCACCCGAAACCGCTTTCTCAGGAAAACGGGCCGTCCGCGATCGAGTCCGCGAGCGGCGCGGAAGCACACGTCCCCGACGCCTTGCACGCGACGCCCCACACCGCCGGGCCGTCCGAGGTTCAGGATCTTTCCGGCGGTCGCGCGCGATCTGCCGGCATGTCCCGGCCACGCGGCCTACAGCCGAACAGAATTCCTCTGTCGGAGCTTGCGTCGGATGTCGGCCGCGAAGTGGTGAGACTGACGGAGGACACCGGAGATGCCAGGCGTTATCTACCCACCAATCTGGACATTGTGCGCATTTATCGCGGACTGACCGAATTACAGAAGAGAGGCAGCTCCGCCGACATCGGAAAAAGGATCGCCCAGATTCACCTCACCGGCTCGGAAGTCAGGGTCCGAGGCGGCGTCAACTACGGTCTCGTCCACCGACAGGACAGGAAAAACATTGTCGAAAGCAGCCCACACGAGGTCCTATGGCATTTCTCGGACTTGAACCCGAGATGGATTTTGCGAAATGGGTTTGTCGCACGAAATATCAACACCGTGCACACCATACGCGAAATGCAGGTCTACAACATTCCTGGCACACTCATCTCCACCACGCGGAGCCGGGATCGATGGTTCCGTAATCGACGGTATCGGTTCGAGATAGCGGCGAGCCGGAACCACGACCCTGTTGGTGTCGATGTGGACGCGACACTGGGTTCGATCAGCGGGGAAGCGGAGGTGGCGTTTACCGGCCGGATCGATCCAGCGGCCGTCATCAGTGTCTATGACCACGAACGCGACCGGACAGGGTACTGGAATCCGGGCAACAACGACATCGATTGGATTCACGGAGATCGGCAGTACGGGCGCTTCGGTTCCAGGCCATCGGCACCGGTGGCCTCGACATCGCACGCGCCTTTCCATCCCCAAGGTCAGGGCGCGAACGCCTACCCAGGCACTCCGCCATACATTGGGGCCACTCCCCCGCATATCGCACACGGTTCTCCTTATGGCGGATTTCAGCCGTGGGGATCTCCCAGCGCACCGTCGGTTGCCCATCCCCTTCCCCATGGCGGACACCAGCCGTGGGGTCACCCGAGCCCACCGTCCCTCGCCTACCCGCCTCCCCACGGCGGACACCAGCCGACCGCCAGCTTCCCTGAATTAGGGTCATATTCTCCGTACATACCACCGGGTTACGCCGCCGGTGGACATGACAAGAAGAAAAAATGGTGGAAATTCTGGAAAAATAAGTGACATGCCCCAGGGGAACGGTGGACGGGTGATACCCGGGCCCGTGCGTAGGGCAGCACCGGCTCCCGCGTGCCGACCGAACCCCGCGGCGGTCGAGCAGCGCGATCGCCTCGTCCGGCGCGAGGTTGCGGCGAGCGGCCCCCGAAAAAGGCGTCGGGCCGCGTCTTCGGTGCGGCGGCGGTCTCCGGTCGCCAGGCCGATCACTCTGGTCTCAGAATCTCCGGGAACCGAGGGCGGCTCGGCCCGTCCTGAACGGACTCCGGTAGGCGGCGGCCGGGCGTGTTCGTATGCGATGCGCTCGGTATCGGACGCGTCAAGATCGTGTGTTTGCGTGCATGGGTGCCATCAAGGCGGGTTCCGGAGCGCGGCAGGTGCTGCTGTGCTGGGTGGGTGGTCCCCGATCAGTCGCCGTCCAGCCCCCGGGAGGTCAACCGTGCCCACTTCCGCCGCGAACGCGCCCTTGCCAGGGCCGGAGGTTCCAGGTCCGGCAGGTGGCTATCGCAACGCCCCGGTCACGGCCCCCGGTTTCGACTCGCCGGTGCCGGACATCCCCGGTCCGCCGGACTTGACCGGTGTCTTGTCCGTGGACACGGCCTCGCTGGACAAAGCGGTCGTGGTGGCCGGTGAGGCGGCCGGTGAGGCGGCCGGCGCGGCGCAACGGATGGAGAGCGCGATGGACAGTTCCCCAACGCCGCCGTGGGGTGATGATCCGGGGCTGGGGCAGAGTTTCGGCTCGGTCTTCGCCGAGCCCCGCCAAGCGCTGGCACAGGCCCTGAAAACGGTGCCCGAGGTGCTGCGCGAACTGGGCGAAGCGTTGCAGCAGACCAGCCGGACGTTCGCCGACACCGATGACGAAACCTTCGACCTGGCGCGGTCGTTCACCACGGCGATATCGCGGGACGCGGTGTGATCGACGCGCATCATGTGCCGCCGGAACTACAGAACCTGTTGATGATCCTGGTCGGCAACAAGTGGCCGACCGGTGACGAGACCGCGCTGCGTGCCGAGGCGGCCGCCTGGCGCGAGGCGGCCCAGGACGTCCGCTCCTGCGCCGAGCAGGTGGTCACGGTCAAACGCCTGGTGGATCAGGGCATGGAGGGCGAGGCCCGGCAGGCTTTCGACGACTACGTGACGGGTCTGGTCGGGGCCGGCCCAGGTGACGGGTCCGCGATGCTGCCGGTCCTGGCCACCTGCTGTGACTCGGCCGCCGACTCGCTGGAGGAGTTGGCCAACGAGATCGAGACCCTGCGGGTCACGATCATCGGCTGCCTGGTCGTGTTGTGGGTGCAGCTGATGATCGACGCGGCCGTGTGGCTGTTCGGTGGCGCGGAGACAGCCGCCGGGGAAGTGGCCGCGGCTCGGGTCGTCCTGCTGGTGGCATTGCGCCGCGCGGTCACCATTATGGTGGTCAGGGTCGCCGAATCGGTCCTCGCGCAGGTTGGCTTCACCCTGCTGGCTCAGCTCGTCGAGCTGGCTCAGCGGCACCGCGGGTCGTTGAGCGGCGCCCAGTTGCGTACCGCCGCGATCAACGGGACGGTCGGTGGCGCGGTCGGCGCCGGCGCGGGCTTCGTGGGCGGGGCGCTTCGATCCGGTGCCGGCAAGCTGATCGGCTCGGGCGTCGACGCGCTGGCCGATACCGGTGTCGGCAAGGCAATCGCCGCGAGTGCCGGTCTCCTGCCCGGTGGCCGGAGCGTCCTCCCGGCCGTAGGCACCGTGACCGGAAACCTGAGTTGGTCCGCCGGGTACGGGGCGGTTGCCGGGATGGCCGAAGGTGCCGCGCAGGACGCCGTGTTCGGACTTTCCGGTGACTGGGTCTCCGGAGCCGCCAACGGCGGCTTCAGCGGCGGCTGGAGCACGCGGCACTCCGCGATGAACCCAGGCAACGAGGTGTCCATCTCCCCGGCCGATCACATCGAGGGCGGCCTCGACCACTACCTGAGCCAATCGGCCGAGCCGCACCCGCCGGTCGCGCCCGGCGAGGTCACCGGCGACATCCCTTCGGCGAACGATGCGCCGACCCCGCAACAGTGGTCCATGCCGCCCGACGGCAGCGAGGGCCACGAAGTGTGGCAGGACTCACCCGTGTCGAACGGCAACGAGGGGGCCTTTGCGCCGCTCCCACCCACGGACGCCAATCCGTGGGCAGACCTGACGGACACCGACCTCCCCCGCACCGCACCAGCAAGCGATCTTCTGTCGCCCGAGGTCGAAGACAACCCGTGGCTCGACCACACCGTCACGACCAGCACCCACGAGCCAAGCACCGACTGAGCTTTGGCCCCTTGGGCCGGACACCTGACCTGAGGCGGCTGGTCCGTCAGGGCTCCGCACCGATCGCTCAGTTGGCCGAGGGGCCGATTGCGGTACCGGCGACGGTCTCGGTGGTTCGTGCGCCGTGATCGACCGAGGTGCCCCCGGTTCCCCCTGACTCCCTGTCGCCCGGCTGCGCGGAATTGTGCAGGACCCGGAGCATGCGTGGCCCGACCAGGGCTCCGGCGGGACACCCGCCTCATGGATCGCCCATCGGACCCGCTTGCCCGCTACCGGGATGGTCGTGGCGTTCCGGTGTTTCGCGGTGGTGGTGTAGGCTCCCGCGAAGCGGTTCTCCCGATCGGCCTGCCGTCGGCTCCGGACGTCCGGACGGCAACGGAGAACGGCGTCCTCCGACCGTGCACAGTGGACCGGCCGGTGGCCGGCGTCAGCAAAAGGTGCGAGGAGTCCCCTCACCGCCTCGGGCCCGCGATCGACTTCACGTTGGTGGTCTCGGCCGGCTGGTCCCGCACCTCGATCAACGACCCGTCCGACGGGCGGATCAGCGCCGTGCGGCGTTACGCGCACCGTCTCGGCCAGTGCCGCCCGGACACCGCCGCGAGCTCGTCCGGCGGCACCGCATGGTAGTAGCCGGATCAGGTCATCAGGTTCACAGCTGTCCACAAAGGATGAATTGGCCGTCGAGGTCATGCCCGAATCGCTCCGTTGCTCCCGACCCCTCGTGCTGAGAATCTCCCGGACCCAACCTTCCACGCGACCGCGGCCCCCTTACCAGACCTCTTGAGGAGGACTTGAGCTGCCACGGTCCATCAAGGGAAACTCAAGCTTTGCCGCCAGTCGTTGTAGCCACGTGATCAAGAGGAGCATATTCACGGTCCATGACACAGCTGTCTAAACCAATGGACGAGCCCCGCTATGCGGCGACAGAGAAGTTCGCCCATGAGGAGACCGGATACCAAAAAGGACTTGGCGGCCGGCATGTGCAGATGATCGCCGTGGGCGGCGCCATCGGCACCGGCCTGTTCCTCGGCGCCGGCTCCCGGTTGCACAGCGCCGGTCCCGCACTGGCCATTGTGTACGCCGTCGGCGGCATTTTCGCTTTCCTCGTCGTCCGGGCCGTCGGGGAAATGGTCATGCACCGCCCGACCTCCGGTTCGTTCGTCTCCTACTCCCGCGAGTTCCTCGGCGAGAAGGCCGCGTTCTTCGCCGGCTGGATGTACTTTCTGACCTGGGCCACCAGCGGCATCGCCGACGTCACCGCGGTCGCCACCTACACCCAGTTCTTCTGGCCCAATCTGCAGCAGTGGATACCCGCGCTGATCGCGCTGTTCCTCATCCTGGCCGTGAACATGGTCTCCGTGCGACTGTTCGGGGAGCTGGAGTTCTGGTTCGCCGCCATCAAGGTGGTGGCGCTGGTCGGCTTCATGATCACCGCCATCATCGTGCTGGTGCTCCGGCACCCGGTGGACGGACACGTCACCGGTCCCAGCCTGATCTTCGCCCACGGCGGCTTGTTCCCCGCCGGAGTGCTCCCCGCGCTGATGATCCTGCAAGGCGTGGTGTTCGCCTACGCCGGCACGGAAATGGTCGGCGTGACCGCGGGCGAGACCAGCAACCCGCGCAAGGTGATCCCGAAGGCGGTCAACTCCGTCGCCTGGCGTATCGGGATCTTCTACATCGGTTCCGTCCTGCTGCTGGTCATGGTGCTGCCGTGGACGTCCTACAGCGGCGGGGAAAGCCCGTTCGTCACGTTCCTGTCCAAGCTCGGCGTGCCCGGCGCCGGGGGCGTCATGGACATCGTCGTGATGACCGCCGCACTGTCCAGTGTGAACTCCGGCCTCTACTCCACCGGCCGCATCCTCCGGTCGCTGTCCGTGGCCGGTTCCGCACCGAAGTTCACCGCGAAGATCAGCAGGCGCGGCGTGCCCTACGGCGGTGTCCTGCTCACGGCCTGCTTCTACGTCGCCGGCGTACTGCTCAACCTGGTCATGCCCAGCTCCGCCTTCGAGATCGCGCTCGAGTTCTCCGCCGTGGGCATCGTCGGCATGTGGTCGATGATCATGATCGCGCACCTCGGGATGCGGCGCAAAGCGCTGCGCGGCGAACTGGAGCGTCCCTCCTTCCGACTTCCCGGCGCGCCCTTCACCAACTACCTCACGCTCGGCTTCCTGGTCCTGGTACTGGCGATGAGCTGGTTCGACGGCGAGACCGGCCGGATCATGATCTACAGTTTGCCCGGAATCGCAGCCGTGCTGGTGGTCGGCTGGTTCGCGGTACGCCGCAAAGTCCACGCCATCGCCGCCGAACGAACGACGACGCAGCAGTACGCGACGGAAATCGAATAAGCCGCTTCCCTGGCATGGCCACGACAACCCGGGGTGGCCACACACGTACGTGGCCACCCCGGTAGTCAGCCGGACCATTGTCGCTTGCCAACGGTTACCAGCCTGCGTCCGCCGCCAGTGCGCGGAAGATCCCCGGACTCACCGACCGCCCGCCGCCGTCGCATCCACGGGCCCGACCGCGACCCCGTCCGGCGCTTCTTCACCGGACGCTTCGTCTCGCAACATGCCGATGCGGTCATACCGCTCGCGGCGATATCGTCGCAGCCAAAGGCTGTAGGCGAAGCCGGCCACGATGATCACGCCGAGATACAACGGAATCAGCGAGACGGCGAGGCTGTCGGTACCGGCCAGAAAGGAAATGTTCTGCCATAGCAGGAAAATGACGACGGCCTGGGCGATCGCGCCGATCAGCGGAGCGACGACCGTGCGCATCCGGTCCCCGAAGGAATGCCGCCCGACCCTGTTGAAGTAACCGACCACACCCAGGGAAACCATGAGCTGGACCACGATCACTCCGAGCGTGCAGAAGATCGGCAGCCAGGTCCCGAACTGCAACAGGGGATCCGCACCGCCTGCCGCGAAGACCACCACGGTTGCCGCGGCGACGAATCCCTGGACGGCGATCGCGATGTGGGGCGACTTGTGGTTTCGATGGGTCTTCCCGAGGGCGGCCGGAAGGATTCGATCCCGGCCGAGTGAGTAGAGATAGCGCGCGGCATTGTTGTGGAACGCGAACGAGCAGGCGAAGAAGCTGCTGACCACCAGGACGTTCATGATCACCCGAACGAAATGCCCGGTGTAGGTGTCCGCCAGGATGAAGAAGTAATTCGACGTCTGGGAGGTCGCCTCGTTCTGCGCGTTCCCGCCGAAGCCGATGAGGCCCGCATACGCCGTGATGGCATAGAATACGCCGAGGGTGATGACGGCGATGTAGGTCGCACGCGGGACGCTCTTTTTCGGATCGGCCGTCTCCTCGCTGTAGATGGCGCTCGTCTCGAAGCCGATCCACGACCAGAACGCGAGGAAGAAGCCGATGCCGATCGCCGGGGCACTACCGAGCGACGACGGGCTGAGCAGCTCCGGCAACTGGCCTTCCGCGCCACCCCGGCCGATGGTCGCCAGACTGACCACCAGGATGACGAGTACCTCGACGGCGAGGAGCGCGCCGAGGACACGCGCCGTGAGAGTCACCCGGAAAAAGGAGATCACGATCTGGAGCACCAGGCCGATCAAGCTGCACCAGTACCAGGCGACGGTGATGTGCAGGTATTCCTGGAGTAACGCCGAGGCGTAGTACCCGAACCCTCCGAGGATGGCCGGGGCGATCATGCTGTAGGCGGCGAGAATGGAGAATCCGGCACTCAGCCCGGCGGGCCGGCCCAGTCCCTGTGTCGTGTAGGTGTAGAACGCTCCCGCTGCCGTGATTCGCTTGGCCATCTCGGCATACCCCACGGTGAAGATCACCAGAATCAGCGTCGTGACGAGGTAGATGAACGCGGTCGCGTTCCCACCGCCGGAGGAGATGGAAATCGGGATGTACGCCGAAGCGACCACCAGTGGGGCGGCGGCGGCGGTCACCATGAGGACGATATGGAAGAAACGGATGGACCCGCGCAGCAGTTCGTTTCCGTGCGCCAGCACCGATTCTTTGCTGGTCTTGCTTCCTGATGCCATACCTTGGACTCCAAGAATCTGGTTGGTTCCCACCGCCCGCCTTGGGCGTGCGACGTTTTCTCCGCCGTATTCACGCCGATGCGACTCGACACCTCGATACTCGCCGGGTGACGCGGTGAGGGAGCTGATCGGCACATTCCGGCAGCGGAGCCGAAGCCGGGTGCTGCCCTTGGTCGAAACCACCTGCTCACCCGGCCTTCCGTGCTGAAATGAACTGGAGAACTACCAGCGGCAGCGTTTGGCAGAGTTTAGGTTGCGCTGTGACGTGCGTCTGTGGTCACGTTGCACACCGTCCGAATCCCCGGTGTGCCCGGTGCACCCCCACGCCGGAGGCTCGCGACGCTGCGTGAACGGTGTCGTGGCCGGCACCGGAGTCGACCATTGCGCCGGTGCCGGTGGGGTCTTCGGCGAACTCGAGGCGACGCGCAGTGACGCCGCAACGACGCCCAGTGGTCCCGGCGCACGGCAAAGGTCCCGCACAGTCGTGCGGGACCGTCCATGACGGGCCTGCGCCGCCGAGACCGAGATCACCTCACCCGGCCGTGCCCCGAGCACTTTCGGCAACGTCGAGCATCTCGGAGACGGAGGTCAGCTTGACGCGCGGCCGCCGCTGTTTCCTGCCGGCGTTCCGCTCGTGCCGGTCAATAGCCTGCCACGCCGGGTAGTCGAGCGCATGGGGCTGCCGTTCGGCGATCAGCGCCCGCAACGCGCCGGCGCCGTGCGCGGGCGCGACCAGGCGGCCCGCGGTGTAGTCGTCGAAGAGCGCTTGGACGGTCTCCTCGGCGCACCTCTTGTTGGTGCCGATGACGCCGGAAGGGCCGCGCTTGATCCAGCCCGCGGCGTAGACACCCGTGACGGGCGCGCACCTGGCGGGATCGATCACCCGGCCGCGGTCGTTCGGAAGCGTGCCACGCCTGTCGTCGAACGGGAGTCCAGGTAAAGGGTCGCCCTGGTACCCGATGGACCGCAGAACGAGGCCGCACTCGATGTCTTCGGTATCGCCGGCCGCACGGGCCTCGAGCCGGCCGTCGCCGGGATCGACGAGCTCGTTGCGCACCACACGGAGTCCCCGGACCCGGTCCCCGCCCAGGATCTCGACAGGGGAGGACAGGAAGCGCAGGATGACGCGCTTGTCCGTGCCGGCGCTCGGCCGCGCGGCGAGCTCGCCGAGGATCCTGACCTTCAGGGCGGCCATGGCGTGCCGGTTCAGGGACACCGCGGTCAACGGATCGAGCTCGACTTCGGCCGGGTCGACGACGACCTCGAAACCACCGGTGGCGGCCAACCCCAGCAGCTCCGGTGTGGTGAACGCGGCCTGCGCGGGGCCGCGCCTGCCGAGCACCACCACTTCGCGGATATTGCTCGCCGCGAGCACTTCCAGCGCGTGGTCGGCGAGGTCTGTCCTGGCCAGCCCCGCCACGTCGCTGACGAGCATGCGGGCCATGTCGAGCGCCACATTGCCGTTGCCGACGATCACCGCGCGTTCCGTGGACAGGTCGAACGTCCGGCCGGCGAAGTCCGGGTGCCCGTTGTACCAGGCCACGAAGTCGGTGGCCGGGTGGCTGCCCGGCAACGCCTCGCCCGGCACACCGAGTCCGCGGTCGCCGGGCGCACCGCTGGCATAGATCACCGCGTGGTGGTGGGCCAGCACCTCCTCGTGCGTCAGGTGGCGCCCCACCTCCACGTTGAGGTGGAGGTCCAACCCCTTGCGCCGCGCGGTCCCGGTGAATGCCTCCGTCACCGACTTGGTGGCCTGATGATCCGGCGCGACCCCGAAACGCACCAGGCCCCACGGGGCGGGCAGGCGCTCGAACAGGTGCACCTCGGCCGCGACCCCTTTGCGCGAGAGGACTTCCTCGGCGGCGTAGCAGGCCGACGGGCCCGATCCCACGATCGCGACCCGCAGCGGACCTGACTGAGACACCTCCACTTTCGGTTTGGGCCGCTCTTCCCGCCTCGCCGGGTAGTCCCGGTGAGCCGGCTCGGCGAAGTAGTGCGCGTTGATCTCCAGGTACCGCTCGGTGTCCTCGGTGAGATCGAAGTCCGGGGAGATCGCCTCGACCGGGCACACGTCGACGCAGGCCCCGCAGTCGATGCAGGTTTCCGGATCGACGTAGAGCATCTCGGCCGTGGCGTAGCCGGGCTCGTCCGGAGTCGGATGGATGCAGTTGACCGGGCAGACCGTCACACAGGTGGCGTCGTTGCAGCAGTTCTGCGTGATCACGTGGACCATGCGGCACCTCTGCCGGCGGTCACCAGCTCGTCGTTCGCAACGGTCACGTTTCGGTCCTGATGAAGACGTTCTTGAGCTCGGTGTAGCCGTCGATCGCGGCGAGCCCGAGCTCGCGCCCGAAACCGGACTGCTTGAAACCACCGAACGGCGTCTGGATCCGCACCGAGGAGTTCGAGTTGACGGACAGCGCGCCGCTCTCGACAGCCCGAGCGACCCGCAGCGCTCGGCCGACGTCGGAGGTCCAGATGGAACCGCTCAAACCGTAGATCGTGTCGTTCGCGAGACGGACGGCCTCGTCCTCGTCGTCGAAGGGGATGACCGCGGCGACCGGGCCGAAGATCTCGTCCGTGACGATCCTCGAGCGCGGGTCGGGCCGGACCACCGTCCGGGGAGCCAGCCAGAACCCCGGCCCCTCGGGGACCTCGCCGGCCACGACCGCTTTCACTTCGCCGGTGAGGAACGACCTGACCCGCTCGCGGTGTGCGGCGGACACCAGCGGGCCCAGTCTGGTCGCGGGGTCCAGCGGGTCACCGATGGTCAGCGCCCGGGTCGCCTCGACGAATCCGTCGACAAAGTCGTCGAACACCGCGCGCTGCACCAGAATGCGGCTCCGGGCACAGCAATCCTGACCGGTGTTGCCGAACACGCTTTGCGGCGCTTCGGCGATCGCGCGTGGCAGGTCCGCGTCCGCGAAGATCAGGTTCGCGGACTTCCCGCCCAACTCGAGCGTGAAGCGCTTCATGGTGTCGGCCGCCGAACGCATGACGTCCTGGCCGGTCTCCGTCGAGCCCGTGAAGCTGACCTTGGCCACCAAGGGATGCGTCGTGAGCACCCGGCCGATCGTGCGACCGGGGCC
Organism: Amycolatopsis sp.; assembly: GCA_035685725.1. Taxonomy (GTDB): domain Bacteria; phylum Actinomycetota; class Actinomycetes; order Mycobacteriales; family Pseudonocardiaceae; genus Amycolatopsis_E. The sequence goes on from DASSAD010000073.1 coordinate 50,362, forward strand.
CGAGACGACCTGGACCAGGTTCGGTGGCAGATCGAGGCCGTCCACCAGCTCACCGAAGCGGCGGGTCGACAGCGGGGTCAGGTCAGCGGGCTTGACGACCACCGAGTTGCCCGTCGCCAGGGCGGGCGCGATGTTCCAGGACGCGATCGGCAACGGAAAGTTCCACGGCGCGATGACGGCGACCACGCCGAGGGGCTCGCGGAAGGTCATGTCCACGCCGCCCTCGACGGGGATCGTGTCGCCGAGGATCTTGTCGACCACGCCCGCGTAGTAGCGGAAACATTCGGCGACCCCGCCGATCTCCGCGCATGCGTCCACGATCGGCTTTCCCACGTCGGTGGACTCGATGCGGGCGAGCTCGTCTCGATGCGCTTCGACCACCTCGGCGATCGCGAGCAAGCCGTCCCTCCGGGACGACAGGGGAAGCCGGACCCATGCGCGCTGTGCCTCGGCCGACCGTTCGATGGCGGCCTCGGCGGCGGACGTGTCGGCTACCGGGAATTCGGTGATCACCTGCTCGGTCGCGGGGTTGATCACGGTGTTCACATCAAGCACGGCTGGTCCTCTGTCGGGCGGTGGGACCCTCCTGCGAACGCGCTCCGGGCAGAGCGCAGGTCCCGAAGGGTCTGATCAGTGCCCCCATGCTCGGTCGCGCCCCGCGGCAGGACAACGTGCTCGATGCCCTCCGCGGGCGGCAAGCATGTGCGTCACGAACACAGACCTGCTCGCCCGCTCGGCCCTACAGTCCGGTATCCGGGGAGCGTCCATGGCGCGCCCAAGACATCCAGGGAGAAAACAATGAAGATCGGCGTTCCCGCAGAGGTCAAGAGCCACGAGTACCGGGTGGCCATCACCCCGGCCGGTGTTCGGGAGCTCGTGGTCGACGGACATGAGGTGCACATCCAGGCCGGCGCCGGGCTCGGCTCGTCCCTCACCGACGCCGAGTACGAGAAAGCCGGTGCGCGAATCCTGCCGACCGCGGACGACGTGTGGGGCACCGGCGACCTGATCCTGAAGGTCAAGGAGCCGATCGCCGAGGAGTACACGCGCATGCACGAAGGTCAGGTGCTCTTCACCTACCTGCACCTCGCCGCCGACAAGAGGCTCACCGAGGAACTCCTCGCGCGCAAGGTCACCGCGATCGCCTACGAGACCGTGCGGTCCCCCTCCGGCGCGCTTCCCCTGCTGGCTCCGATGTCCGAGGTGGCCGGCCGGCTGGCACCCCAGGTCGGCGCGAACACCCTGCTGCGGGCACACGGTGGCCGCGGGGTCCTGATGGGCGGCGTTCCCGGCGTGCACGGCGCGAAGGTCGTCGTGATCGGCGCGGGCGTCTCGGGCCTGAACGCCGCCATCATCGCGGCCGGCATGCAGGCGGAAGTCGTCCTGCTCGACCTCAACGTCGACCGCCTGCGCGCGGTCGACCAGATCTACCGTGGCCGGCTCCGGACCGTCGCCAGCAACGCCTTCGAGATCGAGCGCGCGGTGGTCGACGCGGACGTCGTCATCGGCGCCGTGCTGGTGCCGGGCGCGAAGGCGCCGACGCTGGTCTCCAACGAGCTGGTGTCGCGGATGAAGCCGGGCTCCGTGCTGGTCGACATCGCGATCGACCAGGGCGGATGTTTCGAGGACTCGCGTCCGACCACCCACGCCGACCCCACTTTCCCGGTTCACGGCTCGGTGTTCTACTGCGTCGCCAACATGCCCGGTGCCGTGCCGAACACGGCAACCCACGCCCTCACCAACGTCACGCTCCCCTACGCGGCCGCTCTTGCGAACAAGGGCTGGCGCCACGCATGCGCCGACGATGCCGGCCTCGCGCACGGCATCAACACCCATGACGGGCACCTCATCAACACCGCGGTCGGGGCGGCCACCGGTCTCGCCGCCGTCGCCCTGGACCGGGTTCTCACCGACTGAACGGCAGTGAACGGTCGCTATCGCATACGGCGAAGTGAGCCGGTCGCCGGAACCGCCGCAGCCGCAGACTGCCTACGGTGCCGTGGCGCCGTTCTCTCCCGGCAAACTCCCGGCATTCGCCCCTCTCGGCTGCTTCGCACCGGCAAGGGACAGCCGTGCGGCCAGCGCGGCCACGGTCCAGTCGTCCACCCGGTCGGCCGGCCGGCCGGTGAGCTCCTCGATCCGTCCCAGCCGTTGCCTCAGAGTGTTGCGGTGAATGAACAGCTCGCTCGCGGTGTCGGTCACCGAGCAACGCTTGGAGAGATACACGTCCAGCGTGTTCGACAGGACGGTGCCATTGCGCAGGTCGTAGCGGACGACCTCGGCGAACCGGGCCATCACCTCGCGCAGCTCTTCGCCGATCTCCATCGCGACCTTCGGCAGCACGCGCAAGTGCGCCACGTCCTGGTAGTGCACGACAGCTGCGGGCACACCGAGCAGCTCGGCCCAGGCTAGCGCCGATTCGGCCTGTTCCAGGGCGGGCACCAGGTCACGGGCGCAGCCTACGACGGGGCCGATTCCCGCCGAGATCGCCTTGCCGGACTCCGTCCGGAGATGCTTGAGCGCGGCGCGCAGAGTGTGCTCGACGCCCTTCGAGTGCGCCGGGCGACGCGGGAGCAGGATGGTGACCATGGGCGCCGTCGGAACCAGCACGGCGCCGTCCAGGCCGCTGCACATCTCACGCAGAGCGTCGACCACGTGGCTGAACGCCGACGGCGCCCCGTATCCCGCCGAGCGGATCCGCACCAGCACCGGGTGCGTCGGGCCCGGATGCCAGCCGAGATCGCGAAGGATCCGTTCGGAGCCTTCGGGGGTCGGAGCGACCGCCAGCCGCCCGGCCAGCGGGGTGGCCGTGGCCGGGTTGTCCAGCGACGCGACCAGTGCCGCGGCCTGGGCGCCGAGGGCTTCCAGGAGGCTTGCCTCGGACTCGGTGAAGGGACGCACCCGAAAGCAGGTGATCGCACCGAGGGGGAACAGGTTGCCGAACGAGGTCGTGAACTTGTCCAGTCTCGGGCCGAGTTCGTGGACGAGAGCGGGCAGGTCTGCCCGCGACCGCACGGACCGGGCTGTCACGACGATCGACTTCTGGACCCGGTCGGCGAAGGCGAGCGCCGGCCGGACGTGCCCGTCCGTCGTGCTCCGGTCCGCGAGTTCGACAATGCACAACACGGCGTCTACCTGGGGCCGGATCGACTCGGCGAGCACGTCGACACACCGCTGCAACGAGCTGGTGGCGTCGGCGGGCACGGTCATCAGGAACCGGGCCGCCGCCGATTGGCGCCGGAGGTCCTCCAGCGTCCGCGCCTGCGCGAGTCCGCTGGCCAGCAGGCCGCCCACCTCGGTGGCGAGGTCCACGTCGTGGCCGTCGAACGCGCCGGGCTCGGCGGCCCACAGGCTGAACACGCCCAGCAGGTCTCCGCCGGGGACGGCGATGGGAACCGCCACCATCGAGCGGAACTGGTCCTCGTCCAGCATCGGGAAACCGGCGAATCTCGGGTCCTGCTGGATGTCGTCGTGCAGCACGACCGTCTGCCGCATCAGGGCGGACCAGCCGGTGATCCCTTCCCCGAGGCGGAGCCGGATCTCGCCGACGTGCTCCGCCTGGCTGCCCGTGGTGGCCACCCGGAGCACAAGCCGCTCGATCTCGGAGTCCCAGAGGTAGACGAAGGTCCCCGCGGCTTCGGTCGCGCGCATGACCAGGTCCACGGCGCGCTGCGCGAGGGCCAGCGGATCGCTCCCCTGGCTCACCAGCCGGTTCAGCTCGGCCAGCGTCTTGGCGCGCCGCTCGACCGCCACCAGCTGCTGGGTCATCTCATCGAGCTGGCTCCTGAACGCTTCCGGGTCCACGGGTGGAGTACTCATCTCAACTCCGCTCAGCCCACAGCTCCGATCGACATTCGCATAGCTTTGGCGAACTCTCGCGGAGTGTTGACAGCGATCCACGCGACGGTTTCGGAGTCGCGCTCCAGCCGGTAGAAGGCCGCCCTCCGAGCTGGTTCGTCGACATGCTGCACCAGAATAGCGTCGCGATGCGGGATGCCGAGCACCTGGATCCTGCGTCCGAACTGGTGGCTCCAGAAATAGTGCGGTTCGTGGCCGGCCGGCTGCGCCGGGTGCAAACCCAGCAGGTGGCGTGCGAGGTGGCGTCCCTGCCGTCGCGCGGTCGTCCAGTCCTGGAAGGATTGTCGCTCGTTGTCCACCGTGTTCCAGGCGGACACGTCACCGATCGCGTGCACGGTCGGCACGGGCCGGCCCGAGGTGTCGACCGCGGTTCCGTCGGAATCACAGCGAACACCGTCCGCTACGTCCAAACCGGACCCGGCCAGCCACTCGGTCGCCGGTCGGGTGCCGATCGCGCTGACGACCAGATCGCCCGAGACCGGCCCGGAGCTGGTCGACGCCAGCCAGGATCCGCCCTCCCGGGCGATGTCCTCCACCCGTGTGCCCAAGCGGAGGTCCACGCCGGCCCGCCGGATCCAGTCCGCGGACGCGTCCCCGAGGTGACCGCCGAGGAATCGGTCCAGCGGGCGGTCCGCCAGGTCGACGATCGTGGCCGCGCAGCCGGCGTCGACCAGGCTGGAGGCCAGCTCCGTGCCGATCGTCCCGGCACCGAGGATGATCACGCGGCGACCAGGGGAGACGGACTCCCTGATCCGGCGCGCGTCCGCGGCCGTGCGCAGGTGCGCGACGCCGGCCGGTTCGCCCGGCAACCGGACCGGCACCGATCCCGAGGCGATGACGATGTGGTCGGCACCGAGGTCGCACGTGGTGCCCTCGGCGAGTTCGACCCGCACCGTGGACGACGCCACGTCGAGTGCGGTCGCGCGCCCCCGGATCAGCTCGCAACGGTCGTCCCACCACGGCGCTTCGGGACGCACCGCCGTGCCCGAAAGGAACTCCTTGGACAGCGGCGGACGGTCGTATGGCGCGTCCGGGTCCCGGTCGACGACGAGGACCCGGCCGGCGAAGCCGTCCGCCCGCAGCTGTCCGATCAGCGCCCCGGACGCCACGGAGGCGCCGACGATCACGAGCCTGCCGGAGGCGGTCATGGCGTTTCAGTCTTCCTTCACCAGGATGGCGCGCTCTGGGCAGTTCGCCACGGCGAGCCGGACGTCCTCGGTCATCTCCGCGCGAGCGGCCTGTTCCCCCGGGACGAAGGCGTAACCCTCTTCGTCGAAGTCGAAGGCGTCCGGGGCGAAGGCCACGCAACGGGCGTGTCCCTGGCAGCGGGTTGCGTCAACCGACACGTGATACATCGATCTCACCGTCCGATCCGGAGAGTCAGGGAGCCCACGCCGTGCCAGGGCTCGTTCGGGTTGGCCAGGGAGAACTCGGGCACGATGTCGAGGAACTCCTCGAGGGCGACGACCAGTTCCTGCCTGCCCAGGTTGGATCCGAGGCACCGGTGGATGCCGCCGCCGAACGCGAGGTGCCGGTTGTTCTGGCGATCCAGGACGATGTCGTCGGCGTCGTCGTAGACCTCCGGGTCGCGGTTCCCCGCGCCGAAGACGAGCACCACCCGTTCGCCCGCCTTGATCTGCCTGCCGGACACCTCGGTGTCCTTCTTGCAGGTGCGTGCCATCGCCTGCACCGGCGACAGCGTGCGAAGGAATTCCTCCGCCGCCGCCGGGATCTCGTCCGGGTTCTCGCGCAGCCGGGCCTGTGCCGCCGGGTTCCGCGCCAGGTACCAGAGGCTGGACCGGATGGCCCAGGCCGTGGTGTCCAGGCCGGCGAGGAACAGCAGGTAGCAGTAGGACAGCAGCTCGTCGTGGGTCAGCTTGCGGCCCTTGATCTCCGCGGTCAGCAGGTGGTAGATCAGGTCGTCGTCGCCCGGATCACCGGCCCGCGACCTGAGCAGCGCGGCGAAGTAGTCCATGACCTCCCGGCCTGCCTTCCAGGCCTGGTCCGGGTCGACGGTCCGCTGGTAGATGATGTCGTCGACCCACCGGTCGAACTTCGGCCAGTCCTGCTCCGGGAAGCCGGCCAGCCGGCTGAAGACAATGGTCGGCATCGGCCGCGCGAACGCGTACGAGGCGTCCACGACCGCATGCGCGGCGACCTCGGCCGCCAGCTCGCGCGCCGCGCGGCGCATGCCCTCGTCCAGTTGCGCGACGGCCTTCGGGGTGAACAGCGGCAGCAGGATCTTCCGGTAGTCCGTGTGCTCCGGCGGGTCGATGTCGATCGGGATCAGCGGCACGTCCGTGCCGAAGGCAGGAAGCAGCATCGACGGCGCGACGGAGAAGGTCTCCGGGTCCTGCTCGGCGGCGAAGATGTCCTCGCTCCGGGTCAGGAACCAGAAGCCACCGTGCTTTTCGCTCCGGCCGACCGGACAGTGCTCGCGGAGTTCTTGGTAGGTGGCGAAGATGTTGTCGAGTGCGGGGCCGTGGAAGTCGAAGTCCTGACCCGTGGTCGGATTCTCGGACATGGCTTCATTTCCTCCTAGCTGTCGTCCGGGTGGCTGCCGCCCGCTTCACGAACGATTCGAACAGCGCGTGTTGCTGGTGATCGGTGGCCCGCAGGTGCTCGGGATGCCACTGGACCGCGACGACGTCCTTGTCGGTGGCTTCGACCGCTTCGATGACATCGCCGCAGGCGGCCGTCACCCGAAGACCGGCACCGAGATCGTTGAGCCCTTGGTGGTGGTAGCTGTTCACGCGAGCCACCGCGGCCGGTCCCATGGCATCGGCGAGCGCGGAACCCGCGGTCACGGTGATCTCGTGGCTGGGCCGCTCCGCCGGATTCTCCTGCCAGTGGCCCTGAATCTCCTGACGGAGGTTTCCGCCATGCAGCACGTTTATCAGCTGCAAACCGCGGCAGAGCGCTAATACCGGCAGGCCGAGGAACACGGCTTCCAGATACAGCGCGGTTTCGAAGGCGTCCCGGTCCCGCCGTACGCCGTATACGGTTTCGTCCGGTTCCTCCCCGTAGAGAGCCGGGTCCAGGTCACCGCCTCCGGTGAGCAGGAGACCGTCCATTCGCGACAGCAGTTCCGGCGGCGGGTCCTCCACCACCGGAAGGATCACCGGCTGTCCGCCGGCCGCGTAGATCGCATGCGTGTACCCGGCGGTCAGTTTGGTGCAGTCGATGGTCCCGAACGCCGTCGGCAGCGGCTCCATCCCTGCCGAGACCGCGATGAGGGGTCGTCCCATGTCAGTAGACCGTCCAGCCGCCGTCGACGAAGAGCGTGGTGCCGGTGATCCAGCTCGCGCGGTCGCTCCCGAGAAAGGACACGGCTTGGGCGACGTCCTCGGGTTGCCCGACCCGACCGAGGGGTGTTCGTTCCAGCAGCCAGTTCTTGACGTCGGGATTGGCCAGTACGCCGCGGGTGAAGGGGGTTTCGATGAACCCGGGTGCCACGGCGTTGACCCGGACGCGATCGCCTGCGCATTCCACGGCCAGGGCGCGAGTCAGTTGCAGCAAGGCTCCTTTGGAAGCGTTGTAGTGCACCTGGGGGTGACCACTGCTGGAAATGACGATGTGAGCCTCCACGGAGGTGATGTTCACCACAGCCGAGGTGGCCCGTCCCGCGCGCGCCCGCGCACCGGCACGCAGCAGCGGCATCGCCGCCTGGCTCATCAGGAACGGCCCCGTCGAGTTCACCGCGAACACCTGCTCCCACTCCTCGATCGGCAGTTCCGCGAAAGTGCTGGAGCGAACGATCCCAGCGTTGTTCACCAACAGGTCCAAGCGGCCGAATTGCTCCTCGACCGCACCGACCGCCTCCCGCACCGACTCGGGGTCGGCCACATCGACGGTGACCGGGACCGCCCCGGGATGGCGGGCGGCCAGCTCTTTGATCGGATCCGGGGCGATGTCGAGCACCGCCACAGCGGCGCCCTCGGCCAGCAGCGTCTCCGCGATCGCCTTGCCGTTACCCGAGCCGGCACCGGTCACGGCAGCAAAACGTCCTTTGTGGATAGACATTGAGGATCTCCTGATCCAGATAAGGGGTCAGCTGTGTTCCAGATACCGAGCGATTTCCCACTCGGTGACCGTCGAGGCGAACTGCTTGATCTCCCACCGACGGGTGGCCGCGTAGTGATCGACGAAGCGATCGCCGAAGAAGTTGCGCGCGAAGGTGCTCGCACCGAACCGCTCGACCGCGTCGGAAAGCGAAGATGGGAGACGCGGCGCTTGCCCGGCCGGCAGGTCGTAGGCGTTGCCCACCACGGGCGGCGGCGGTGTCATGCCCTGTTCGATCCCGTCCAGCCCGGCCGCCAGGTTCGCCGCGATCACCAGGTGAGGGTTCGCGTCGGCGCCGCCGATACGGTTCTCGACCCGGGCCGCGGACCCGGCGCCCGGAATCGCCCGGATGGCGACCGTGCGGTTGTCCACCCCCCAGGTGGAGCTCGCCCCGGCCCATTCGCCCGCTTCGGTCCGCTTGTAGGAGTTGATGTTCGGCAGGGAGATCGCGGTCAGCTCCGCGGCGTGTTCGACCAGACCAGCCAGGTAGCTGCTTCCCACCTCACTCAGGCGCGCGGGGTCGGCGGGGTTCGCGAACACCGCGCTCCCGCCCTCGGCCAGCAGGCTCTGGTGCACGTGCCCGGACGATCCGGCCCAGCGCGAGTTGACCTTGGCGATGAACGACGCGGTGTAGCCGTGCTGCGCCGCGAGCTCCTTCACGGTGTGTTTGAGCAGCATCGCGTGGTCCGCTGCCCGTAGCGCGTCGGCGTAGTGGATGTTGACCTCGAATTGCCCCGGACCGTGCTCGCTGTTGCTGGCCTCGATGCGAACGCCGTACTCGGCGAGTTGGCGGCGCACGTCGCCGATGAGGAACTCGCTGCCGGTGTCGCGGTACACGCTGTAGGTGTGATGACCGTCCGAGAGCGGCTCCAGGTCACGCCAGTCTCGCGTCGCCAGCTCGCGAGGTGTGCCGCGAAACAGGTAGAACTCGAACTCGTACGCGGCGATCGGTCGGTATCCCAGTGACTCTGCGCGGGAGACCGTGGACCTCAGCACCGTCCGCGGAGACAGGTCCAACGGCCGGCCATCACGTTCGAAGACGTCGCAGATCACCGACGCCGTCCCGGGTTCCCACGGCACGGGGGCGAGCGTGGCCAGATCGGGCCGGAGGTTGATGTCCGGGTATCCGGTGTGCCACCCGGTGTAGGCGAGATTCTGCACCGGCTCGTCCTGGAGATCCCAGCCGAACAGGATGTTACAGATGAACGTCCCGCTACGGTGGACGCTCTCGACGAAGTAGTCGCTGGAAACCCGCTTGCCGCGCCACAGCCCGTCCAGGTCGACCGCGCCGATCTTGAACGTGTGGATTCCGTTCCGTTCGACGAAGTCCTTGATTAGTTCCCGATCGGCTGATGCCGCGCTCGATCCCATAGTCCCTCGATCCGAAGTGTTCGGGTTTTCCGAGACTGTAGGCCGGGCCACTTCGTGACGTCTGTGTTCGCCGTGCACATGCTTCGCGCGGCAAGCGGGCATCATGCACTGACAGACGGGCGAGCCACAGCTCAGCGGGAACGGCCGCGCGAGCCCCTACCGATCCACGCGGTCACCGGACCGGCATGTGTGCCATGAACACCGCGCGGCGGATCCGCTGCCGAACGACTGTTCGGCACGCTCTGAGTCGATCAGTACCCGGAAAGCGCCGTCGACCAGGTCGTCCGGCCCGATGCGACAGGCGATGGACGGCTGTCATCGACCTTTTCGACAGGCAGCTTCGTCAGGCAGCTTCGTCAGGCAGCGCCCCGATGGCTTCCTCATGATCACCGCGGTGGGCCGGCGAGCCAAGCACCGATACTGCGCCCATGACGGTCCCGGCGGACTCGTCGGACAAGCGCGCGTTCGCGCGGCCTTGGGTGGCTCCCCGGCGGCGTGGCCCGCGTTGTGTGCACTGGTCGGAAGAACTCTGGCGCACGAAATCGGTGGCGGGACCCTGGATGTCGGGGTAGGTCATCCCGATGACGCCGACGCGGACCAGCGACCTACGCGGCCGGCTTCCCCCGAGGTCAACCGCGCCCCGCGGATCCGGGTGACACGAGACCTGTGGCTACCGCCGACCGATCGAGTTCGAGACCCGGGTACGAGTCAGGCGGCCCGACCGGCCTGGTCGCCTGTCGAGTAACGACGGCCAGCCGTTCGGCGCGTGCGCGGGCCCGGAAGCAGCTCCTCGCCTTCCGTCAAAATCACCTCGGACCGGCCAACGCCACGGGGCGGATGGTGGTGGCCCCGGGCGGGCGAACTCAGTCCCTGAAACCCGGCAATCTCGCTTCCCGAACCCTGTTGATCGATACCGGCTCACGCCAGTCACCCGAGAACGTCAAATATCCCGCGCTGGAGGCAAGGCTGAGCAACTTCCTTGAGAACGAGGACAGCTCGTAACCGACCTTCCATTGCAGATTGCGGTCGAGCCGCTGCCGGATCGCGGCACGGATCCTGGCCCGCACTTCCGGCTGTGTGGCGATGAAGGCCAGCGCCGCATCGATGACCATGTCCGGATCCTGGTGCCGTTTGGCGGCTTCCGACAATCGATACAGGTTCAACGTTCCACTGTTGTACGCTTCCCGCGCTATATCCGCCGCCATCCGCTGCGCGAACCCCAGCGTGCCGGCGCGATCCGCCGACAGAATTATTCCATCCCTGCCCGATGTGTGAGCCCAGCTATGGGTGATGCCCATTTTCAGGTTACGTATACGCGGAAACTCCCTGGGGTCGCGGTACCCCAGTGTGTCCAGCAAGGTCCCGTCGGGGTAGTCGAAAGACGACGGCAGCACCTCTGGGATGAGTGCCGGACCGGTTCGCGCGACTGTAGAAAATCGGTTACTGATCTTTCTGACTTCGTCTTCCCGGCCGCTGGGCACCGGGGTGTGCATCAAGGGAGCGAGATTGGCCTGCGGGCGCCCGTAGTTCAGGGCGATCTTGTCCAGATACATCTTGGCGAACGGATGACCCAACGGCACCACGAAAGCCGAGTTACCCACGAAATTCCGCATCTCGGGGTTGCGATGGACCGCGTATCCTGCATCCGAGTCCAGGATGTCCAACAGGTCGTCGACCATCTCGGTGGCGTCGTCGTACTGCAGGACGTTGTCGCCATCGGTATACGGCAGACCGAATCGATTCGCGTTCTCCAGCCGGAGAATGTCACTTGCCGCCGCGAAACCCGCCCCGACCTGCTTGTTCATCTCGGTGACGAACCCGTTGTGCAAAAACATCGGCGTCTGGGAGTTCCACACCTCCCAGACGTTGACCAGCAGAATCCTGTGTCGCCGGGCCCATTCCAACATGTTGCGCACCGCCTCGGCACGGTTCGGGTCCTTGTTCGGCAGCGGAATCCCGTGGTCCAGCGCCTCGAACTCGGCACGCGGAACATCGGTGAACAACACCATTCGCCAGCCGATGGAATACAAGAGCGACGCGTTGTTCGCGGTGTTCTTCATGAAGTCCCGATCCCGCAGCGGGCCGCCCAGCCAGATCGAATGCCACGCGTTGGGCATCGTCAGCCGCTCACGAATCCGTGGCACCGAACGACTCGGTGCCCACCGCTCCACCGTCGGCAGGTCCCGTGCCAAGCCGTACTGCCGGTGAGGACCCCAATTGCGCGGGTCCATGTCCTGCCACTGGGGTCGCCGCTGCGTCATATCCAAGCGGCGAAGAAATTGGACCACCTTACTGGCCGGAAGATCCGAGTAGCGGTGGCCGGCCAAGAATTCCGGCGGCGGAGGCACCCGCCGCAAACCGAAGTAATCGGGGCCCAGCAGACCTTCGCTGGAGGCAATCCCGGACGGATGGTGCTGAAGCAACGACGTGACCAGGTCCGCCTGCAACTCCCACGGACTCTGGTAGCCACGGCGCTGGGGAACGGAAAAAGGCGGCGGAACCATCCGGGAAACCCAGGTGGGCCGCGAAGCGTCTGACGACCGACGTGCCCTCGACTGCCCGACAGCGGGCTGCGGGACAGCCGAGTGCCGCTGAGGATGCGGCGTCTGGGACCGTGCCCTGTGGAACATTTCGGGGAGACGCACGGGCGCATCCACCTCGGTCCTCACCACCACGGTGTTCTCCCGACCAAACAGTGGCTCGGCCTGTGGTCGGGGTTCCACGTCGAGGTCCAGCAAGGCGTGTGGCGTGGAGGGCACCTCCACCATGGCGCGAGTCCGCTTTTCCAGCAACCACAAATGCCGGGGTTTCAACTTCGCACCGGGCGCGCCCGCCCGTGCACCGAACAACCCGTCATCGACCACTACCCGGTTCTGCTGATATCCCACCACGACGCCACGAGCATTCACCAACGGCGCCCCCGCGGGCCGATCCTGAAACACCCGCGCGTCCTGCCGCTTCTCGAACGCCTCGTCCGCCAACCCCAACCCATGCCCCACCTCGTGCGCCAGCTCGTTACCCGACGCGCTCACCCGCCAGTGCAACTGATCCGACCACTCCAACTCCGCATCCGGACTCACCCGCACCACCTGATGGGCCTGCTCAGCCGGAACCTGCGCCACCCGCACCCGCAGCACATCCCCACCCGGCAACCGCAACCCCTGGTTGTAAACCCCGCCCACCGCGGACTGCATCCGTTCCCACAACGCCGCCGCCTCCGCCGGCGACACCCCGCTCCCGGCCACCAGATGGAGTTTGTACGTGTACGCCTGCACCCATAACCCCGGCGTCACCTCCACCCGGGCCACCTCGAAGACGATCGGCGAACGCCACGCCCGCAACGCCACCGATGGACCATCCGCCCCCTGACGCACCACACTGTCCGCGAGCACACCCCCGTCCTCGGTCCGCACCACCACCGACCGAACCTGATCCCGCACCCGGTCCAACACCTCATCGACCGCACCCGGACCGAGCGCCCGCCACGGCCCCATCCACTCCGCCTTGGCCGCGGTGCTGTGCCGCCACGACTCGTCATCCAGCACCGTCCCCCGCCCCGGCCCGGCGAGAGCAGATGGCACCGGTCCCGGCCGAAATGCCGACAGCGCGGTCTCGGTCCCGTCCGCGATAGCCGCACCCATGGATTCGTGCTGGCCGTCCGCCGTCGCGATCGGCTCCGGTGGACGCGGAGTCCCCGGTCGACTCGTATCGACACCACTGGCGCTGATATGGCTTGTGTCGGTGCTGGGTGGCGCGTTGGGGAGGTAGGTGGTGGGGTGGTGGATGCCGATGCGGTGTGCGGCGCCTGCTCGCAGGTCCGGCACGAGGTCGCGTAACTGCCGTTCGGCCTCGGCGAGGTGCTCGCGGGTGGCGGGAGTGGAATCGGCGTGGTCGGCCTGGTAGGCGCCGGTGTAGCGGATGACGGCCAGGTGCACGTGGGGGTTGTCGGATAGCCGGAACGCGTCGTCGTCGGGAGAGACGTAGTAATCCACACTGCCTGGATCCCCGCTGCGGGCAGCACGGTTTTCGGCCTGGATGTCGATATCGCGGGACACCTCGGAGTGAGCGGTGACCCGCACCTGCAACCCACCCAGTGCCTTGGCGCGGTCGCCGACGGAAATGTCCACGCCTCGGGCACCCTGCATGTTGATCACCAACACGCTGCCGGGCGCCCCGGCCTCACCGACCACCTTCTTGAACGCGGCATCCCGGTTGATGCCCTGGTCGAGAAACCATTTCGCGTCGATCGCGGTATGCGGCACGCCGATCTCGTCCAGCCGCTCGGAAATCCGCGCGACCAGATCGTTGCGGTGAGCCAGAATCAACTGCGGTCGCCGGGTGCCGGTGGCCATGGTCCGAACATCCTCGGCGATCGTGTCCAGTTTCGTGCCCAGGCTGGGACTGACATGGTCGGCACCGGTGAGCAGGCGGGACGCGTAGTAGCGGGGAATGTCCTCGATCTCCGGGGACAGGCCCTTCTCGCCGAACAGCTCCCCCTTGCCCAGCGCCGTCCCCGACGCTCCCACCACCCGCTGGTAGACACCCTCGCCATACAGCTCCTTGGCGGTGACGCCCCTGCTGGTTCGCGGATCACTCCGCACCGCCAAACCGTGTTTCGCCTCGATCGCCTGGGCCAGCCCACCGTTCCACCGGGACTCCGACGAGGTCTCCGGATCGTAGAGAACCTCATGGGTCGTCTGGTCGATAATGTAGATTTTGTCCCGGTAATTGACGTAGTGCACGTTCTCCACGTATTCCCAGTGCGCGGTGGCCGCCATGTTCAGCTTCTGCAACTCCGGCGGCGTCAACTCCTTCCCGCGCAGGATCTGGGCGATTTTCGCCCGCCCGGCCGGGGTCAACGCCGCCGGCCCCCCGGCCTGGCCCGGCCGGCGGCCGAAATCGGCCTCGGTCAGCGCACCGCCGTTCAGCTGCTCGGTCAGGAATTTCGAGGCCCACCGCACCGGCTCCGCCACGTCGGACGCTGCCGGGACCCCCGCCCCCTCGCTGAGGATGTACTGGGTGTTCGAATACACCATCGCCTCGTCGATCTCGTCCACACCGGCATCGATCTTCACCGCGTGGCCCGAGGCCTTCTGCCCAGGAATCACGTCGTTCTTCAGAAGCGTGAAACCGACATCCTGGCTCGTCCCGATGTAGATCGTGGGCCGGCCGTCCCGGGGGCCGGGCGGCGGCTGGTCCGGATTCATCCGGTGCACATCAAAACCCAACGGGGTCAGCAACTCGTGGTAATGCTCGAACTCCCGATCCGCCAGATTCCCCCGTGTGGTGATCACGTGCACCGCGTCCACATTCGGCCGCACCGACTGCCGCGCCGCGTCGACCAGGAACAACCAGGACTTGCCCTCACCGGCGGCCATATTCACGATCTTGCCCTCGGCGAACGCGGTGGCCGCCGACAACTGCGTCCACCGCAGCGCCACCCCTTCCCGGCGGCGCACCGTCTCATAAATCGCCGCGATCGCGTCATCTCGCGAACCGTGCAGCAGTTCCCGCAACGCGCTCTCGGGCAGGTTGGTCAGCCTCAACCGCTCCGGAACGTCGGGCCCGGAACGCGCCGCGATGTCAAACAACACCCGCGCCGCCTCGTGCGCCTGGTTCGCGCCGGCCAACCACGCCTCATACTCCACCGCACCAGGCGCGCTCACCAACTCCACCCAATCGGCACGACCATCGTGCACGAACGTCCGCGGCACCGACAACCGCATCCCGTCCTCGCCGGTGAGCTGCCGATACGACACCGCCCCACCGATCCGATCGTGGACCACCTCGCTCTCCGCCGGAAGCAGCACACTCGACCTTTCCCCGCGCGGGCCCACCACCTCCAACGGCCGCGGTGTGCCCAACTTGGAGACGATCAGGTCACCACCGGTGTCCCGCCCCCGCGACCACCGACCATTCAGACCGCGGTCATAACTGACCCCATCGGGCAACACCACATGCCGCAACCCACCCGAACCGTCCACCACCGCCCTCGATTCGGCGGGCAGGTCCACACCATGCCCACCCTCCTGCGGACCCAGCCGCAAACCACCATCATGCGTGGCCACATACCAACCGCCACCATCCCGCACCCACCGCGTACCCCCCGCGAACACCTCCGTCGGCGCATGCCCGCCGTACCCCGCAGGACCGACGTGGCCAGCAAAATCGGCGACGTGCCCAACCGCGGGATTCGCGCCATCACGCGCACCACCCGCCACGTCACGTGGCATCGCCTCCTGGCCGGCCTCGGTGTGCGGCAATGGCTCGAACCCGGCGTCCGAGTGCGGGAAAAGACCAGACGAACGATGTGGCCGCTCCGCGGACGTACTCTGCCGCCCTGCCGCACCGAGCGGCCCGGCCACCGGGTCGGACCTAGCGGATTCCAGCATGGTGCGCGGCGTAGCGGCATCGCCGGATTCCACCGCGGTGTGCGGCGCACCGTCAGTGCCGGACTCCTCGTCCACCGGCCCGCCGCCGCGCCCGACGGGCCGTGAGACCGGCGCCTGGCCGACCAGGTCCCGGCTACCGGCGACCGGGCTCGCTCGGCGAGAAGCCCCACCCATGGCAGCGGGATTCCCGGCCGTAGCGGTGCGAGAATCGCCGGTCGATGTGTCGGTGTCCGGGCCGGCGACATCGTCGCGGGGCGCCTGCCGGTCCACTGCCACGCCAGAACCGGAGGGCTCGCCGAAGGCGGTCGCGATGGTGCCGTCTGTTGTGCCGTCGTGACCGGTGACGGACCGGTCGGCCACGTACGTCTCCAGGCCGGGCAGTCCGGTCAGGTGAACGCGCCTCGATCCTCCTGTCGCGGTGGACTCCGTCGGCTTCGGCCCGGGGGCGCCGGCCGAAGCCGATGCGGGAGGCCGCTGGCCCCCGTCGGTGGGACCGGTCACGCCGGTTTCCCGATCGGCTTGGCCGGCCGGGGGAACAACCTGGGGGCCTGGCTCGGCCGCGCTGGTGGAACCAGTGCCGCGTTCGGCGGAACCGAGCGAATCCAGGCCGCGGTCCGCCGAGAACGTCGACACGCCTGCCGGCGACTTCGCGGAAGCCACCATCGGTGCCGGGCTCTCGGTGACCGGCCGGGACACGGCGGTGCCGCTCGGCGCCGCCGTGGCGGGCAGACGCTCCGGCCCGCTCGTCGCGGTCGCCGGATTCGCCCCGGTCCCGCCCGCCGACGTCACCGCCGCGCCGGCCTGACCGTCCACACGGGACATCCCGGAAACGCTCGGCACCGGACCGTTCGGTTCGGCCGGCGGGCTGATGGACTTCGCGGTCTCGGCCGCGGCGGTGTGGGCGCTGATGGCACCGGCCTCAGTACCCCCGGACCCGCCACCGGCGGACGGCGCGCTCGGCGCCCCGCCGGTGACCACCAGCTCCGGCACCGGTGTGGTCCCGGTGCCGGTGAAGGGGGTGGTGACGTCCCGTGGCGCGCCCTGCGCACCGGCGGTGCCGCCCGCACCGGTCTGCCCCGAACCGGCCGGTGCGGCCGCCACCTCGTGCTCGCCGGTACCGGTAGCGGGCACGCTCGTAGCGGACGTCCGGATGCCATGCTGGGACACGCCAGTGGGGGAGGTCCCAGCCCCGCCGGTGTTCGTCTCGCCGGCACCCGAAGCCCGAGGACCGGCCGACTCGGTCACGACGCCGTCGCGACCCGCGCCGGGGGAAGTCGTGCCAGCCGAGACGCCCCCGGTACCGCCGATGCGCGGTGCACGCGCCTGCTGCCCGGCGCTGCCGGTCACCGGTGCACCGCTGCCGGACTCACCGGGCGCGGTCGGCGCGGACCTGCCGCCGGTATCACCGATCAACGTCGTGGCCAGACCGGTCAACCCACCGGCGTCCGATGTGGACACCGAGCCCGGCGCACCGATCTCGGTGACCGTCGAAGAATTCGCTGTCGGAGTCGAGTCCGTTACACCGACGCCCACCCCGATCCCCGACACATCAACGGAATCCGGCACCGATAGCGGCGTGATCAGCTTCGCCGCCGCACTGTCCACACCAGACGTATTGAGATCAGGAGGCAAGTCGACGGCCGCGGCATCGGCACCGACCGAGCCACGCCGCTCACCGGTCAGCATCCCGGCCGCACCGGACGCCGCGGACAGCCCCGTCTCCTCCGGGCCACCGAACGCGGCCGACATGACGGGACTCACGGTGGCCCCGGTGACCACACCGAGACCGATCTTCTCCGCGGTCGACGCCGCGCCGAGAGCAGCCTTGTCCGTCGCGGACAACCCGCTGGTCACACCCTCCATCTGGTGCGGGTCGCCCACCGAATTGATGACCTTCTTGACCACCGAACTGTCACTGAGCGCCGACTTCGCCACCGCACCAATGGCCTTCGAACCCAAAGTGAACCCCGCACCGCCCAGCGCACCCCCAAGCACCCCGGCCTCAGCCGAGCCAATGGTGGAAGCCCAGTTGATACTGGTCCGGTCGCCCTTGAGCTTCTGGATACCCTGAACAGCCAAATCCATAGCCGCCATCGAAACCCCACCGATGGCTGCCGAGGCCAGCAGACGCCGCAAGATAGCGGCCACCGCCAGATCGGCCGCCTCGACGAACATCGGCACAGCCTCAGGAAGAAAGACCATCCACTGCGCGATCTCATAGGACAGCCACACCAACTGCACGATGACCATATACTTCGCGTACTCGACCTGCGCCGCCATATTCCGGCTCATCGTGCCGAGATCAACCGCGGTTTGCGACATCGTCGGGAGATTTCCCTGCAACTGCGCGGCAAAGTCATAGAACTGGTTCGCCGGAGCACCCCCGACATTGGCCTGTACCGCCCCGGCCGCCGCGTTGAAATTCCCCGAAACGTCACTGAACTGCTGCCCGACACCGACCAAACCATCGCCCATCGCGAACAGCTTGTCCTCATCACCCTCAGGCCACTTCTGGCCCGAAAGCAACGAAAACACATCGGCAAGCCCCGCGGGCAGCTCGATACTCATTTGCTCGGCGTGTTCTTCACGTTGGGAGTGACAGCCGGCGCCGCCGGGGCCACCTGTTCGTGCGCGCGGGCGCCGTTGTCGGCGTCTTGGGAACGCGCCGCGATGTCAAACAACACCCGCGCCGCCTCGTGCTCCACCGCACCGGGCGCGCTCACCAACTCCACCCAATCAGCACGACCATCGTGCACGAACGTCCGCGGCACCGACAACCGCATCCCGTCCTCGCCGGTGAGCCGCCGATACGACACCGCCCCACCGATCCGATCGTGGACCACCTCGCTCTCCGCCGGAAGCAGCACACTCGACCTTTCCCCGCGCGAGCCCACCACCTTCAACGGCTGCGGTGTGCCCAACCCCGGAATTCGCGCCATCTCGCGAACCACCGGCCACGTCATAACCACCACCGTCTACATGATCCCTGCCGCTGCCCGCGTGACCCCCACTGCCCCGTCGTATCGCATTCTGGCCGGCGTTGATATGCGGCAACGGCCCGGCCCCGCCGTCTGCGCACGGGAAAAGACCAGACGAACGATGTGGCCGCACAGAAGAGATACTCAGCCGCCCTGCCGCACCGAGCCCCAGCAGCGACAGTCTCGATTCGCCCGGGGATGGCCGGGTCGTACCGGCCTCCCGCTGCCGGCTCCGGATCACGCGGAACCACCGGCTCGAACACACCAAGACCACGGTGGGATCCCGAAGCCGTGACGGCTCGCGCCGACGGCGAAGTCTCGATATGCGTGTCCCACGGCAGATAACGGCATGTCCCGCGCCGGATGCGACCCGGCGGGCAGACCCGCGCGGCGGGCGGCACCGAACCGCTCCGCCACCTGCCGGGACACCTCGCACACCGCAAGCTCACACCTCAGCAGCCGATCGGCCCGACGTCCTGGACTGTTCGGTCAACGCCGTCTGTCCCGCCGAAGGCGAGCGGCCGACGATCATATCCGCTTGGCAATCAGCACCCCCAAACGAAGCCGCCCGAGCTATCGGGGCCATCGTACAGTTGCGATGAAGGATTTCCCCACCCCGTCGAGGCGCCGCAGCCACCTCAGCCGGCCGCTCGGTGCCCGCGGACGCGGGCCGGTCACTTCCCGGCCCCTCACCCGCCGGGATGCGAGACCCGGGATGTGCCCGGGGGTGTCCGGCACCCACCGGGGTGTGCTTCTCGGCCGGGAGGCGGGAGCTGTCCGGTGCAACGGAGGCGACGGAGGCTGCGGCGTCCCTGCGGGCGTCTTGGCTGTGCGGGTGGGTTGTCGTTGAACGCCGTCCGTGCCCGGTAAGCCGCAGGCGTGCAAGGCCGCTCCTCGCCCGCTTCGACGTCGGCGGCAGCGGTCGTCGCCCGCGAGGGCACCAACCCGCTGATCAAACTCGAAACCGGCCGCACCATCGGCTTCTTCCGCAACCCCGCCAACCCACGCCTGACCACCCTGCGCAACCACCCGCGCCGCGCGACGACAAGCAAAGCGCGGTCGATCTCGACGACCCGACCCGGACTGGATCGGTGGTCAGGGACAGGTGGAGAGCGCGCGGCGTCGGGCGAGGATCCCGGCGAGTGCAGGATCGCTTGTCCAGCATGGAAAACGAGGTGGGTGGGACCTTGATGAGGCGGTGGCGCAGGGTAGCCGCTCCGTGCTTGCTGTCGCGGAAGATGTTCTCGATACTCGTGCGGTGTCGGTACCGGGTATTGGACCTGAGCGGCTTTGTCCTGTGTGGACACGTCGAGGTTGGTGAGGATGAACGGACAGCCGTAGATCGCGGCGTGTCGGCGGGCCACCTGTCGGGCTGGTAGTCGGTGACGGCGATGTCGGCGCCGTCCACATCAATCGCCTCGGCCCATTCGGTTTCAGCGATGCCGTCCGGTAAGCGCCACACCGGCACGATCCGTTCGGCGCCATCGCGAACTCGACTCCTTCCAGGAACGCGACTCGGGCGATGCCCCAGCGAAGCAACCGGGGTCCGCCCGTGACCCCACGCGACGCCGAGGCACCCCTCTGGGCAGGCAGGCCGGCGCCTGGCGCAGCAACTGAGCGGCATGAGAACGGGGATCGTCGTTGCCGGTCAACAGTTCTGCGGCCGGCACGGTCTCCGTCCCGGCCCACGTCGCGACCTACCCACGTTTCTTCCGCCCGTAGACCTCGACATCGGTGGGGTCCGGATCGATCGTCGCCGCCGCGCGCGACCGGGTTGCCGCCCGGCGGGTACCCGCGCAAGCATCCGCTCGGTCACCCGCGCCACTCCCGCCTCCGCCGCGGACCACTGTGGATCGGTCATCCGTCGCGCCGGTCCGGCAGCGGTGGTCGAACACAGTGGCGCCACCGGCGCGATCACCTGTCCCGCCACCTCGGCCGCTGACGGTCCAGACCCACCAGGGGGCCTCGCCGGCCGATTGCGCCGTAGCAGGCCGACCAGCAGGTTTTACCACCCACCAGAGAGTCCGCGCCAGGAGAATCGCGGTGGCGTCACACCAACATCATCCCGGGTGAGCGCGGCACCTATCGCAAGCTCCAAGTGCGTGTCACCGACTTACTCCCGGAATCGGGTCAGCGCATGGAGAGCAACCCCGCTGTCACTTGCCTTTCCCGAATTTCCACCATTTTTTCTTCTTACCGTATCCGTCGGAAGCAGAGTTCGGCGGGATATACGGAGAATGCGCTCCCACGTGGGAGACGCTGCTTGACGGATGCTGTGGGCCAGCTGACGGATGGTATGGGCCATAGGGAGAGGCATATCCGGGGTACGGCACGCCTGGCAGGCCCCAGGGCTGATGTCCACCAGGGTGGACGGGGTGGGTGAAGGACGGGGTGCTGGGAGAGCCCCATGGCTGCGGTCCGCCATAAGGAGAAGCGTGCGTGGTATGCGGTGGGATGCCGTGATGGGCGCTCCCACCAGGAATTACGTGGTGTTGATGCACGGGGGGACCCGAGGTCGAAGCCACCGGTGCCGCCGGCCTGCGGTCGGTGTACTGCCGATCTCCTGATACCCAATCGATATTGTCCTTGGCCGGATTCCAGTACCCCGTCAGGTTTGCCTGACGGTCATAAATACTGACGACGGCCGACGGGGAGATACTGCCGGTGAACGCCACCTCGTCCTCCTCGTCGTCGAAATCATAACCGAGGGTCGCGTCCACATCAATTCCAATAGGATCCCAGTTCCGGCTCGCATGTATCTCGAATCGATATCGTCGATCAGCGAAGTCTACATTTTCACCCCACAGATCCCGATTCCGTGTGGTGGAGATAAACGAACCGGACTTGTTGTCCAGCACCATTCTACTTAGCTTCACCACTTTGCGGTCCCGCGCGGTGAATCCATGTTTGAGAATTTCCCACGGACGCGCATTGGAAAAATGCCACAGGATTTCGTTCCGACTACTTTCGACGACCTTGTTCCTGTCCTTTCTGTGGATGAGCCGATAGTCGACACCTCCCCGCAAGCCGAATTCCGCGCCCGCGAGATGGATCTCGGCGATCCTTTCACCGATGCTGCGAGGGGTGCCTGTCCTTTTCCAGCCGTCCAGTCCGCGATAAATTCGAACAACGTCGAAAATGGTGGGGACACCATACTCTGTGTCCGCTGCTTCCTTCGTCAACCGCTCGACTGCTCGGTTGACCTCTGATACCAGATCCGATAACCGCATCCTCGTCGGCTGCGGACCGAGTCGCCCAGCCACGTCGTCAGACCGCGTGCCGGAACGATCCTGAGCATGCGACGGTGAGGCAATGTGGGGTGCCGCGCCCAATACGGTTTTGACCTGCGGCTCAAGGCTCGCGAATTCGGTCGTGGACGGAGTTTTCGCCGACTCCCTCGTGACTCCGTCGTCGAGCGGTCGATCGTCTTGGCGCGTATCACTCCCGGTACCGGAAACGATTGCGGCGCCGGCGTCTTCCGGTCGCCCGGTCTGGGCGTCCCGGAGCGAAGCTTGACCGTCATCCGACGACGACCGGGAAAATGTAGACGCCGCTACCTCGGCGGTCGGATCGGCGGTCGGATCGGCGGTCGGATCCGTCGTCGGCGCCGGCATCGTCCGCTGATCCACACCACCGCGGTCATCACCGACACGGATGTCCCGCCTGCTCGCGGGTTCCTCGATCACCGGGAACGGTTTGTCGCGGTATCGGCTGAAGTGGCCGGTGGTTGCGGTGGGGTCGCTACCGCGGGCTGGGCCGCCACGGCCGGTAATGGGTTGTGCCGGGGGTTCGCTGTCGGTCTTTTCGCTTGCGGCGCGGTCCGTGTCATTCGTGCTCACGGCGTGGGTGTGGTTTTCGGGCCTGGGTGTGGCGTCACGGGGACCGGGACCCCAGAACTGAGACGGTGTCGTCGGACGACGCGACTTCCCGGCCGCGTCCACCGCGGAGCCCCGGGTGGCCGGGCGCGGGCCCGAGGACTCCGTGCGGGTGGGCCGGGGCGGGTCGGTCGGCGCGGGATCACGCGGGACCGGGGCGGGCTCGACGCCTGGGCCGGACTCGGTCGGCGCAGGGCGGGCGGGATGCTCGGTCACCGGGTCGGACCCGGCGGGCTCCGCCGTGGCACGCGGTGCGCCGCGGTCGCCGACCGCCTCGTCCGCCGGCC
This sequence comes from Amycolatopsis sp., assembly GCA_035685725.1. Taxonomy (GTDB): domain Bacteria; phylum Actinomycetota; class Actinomycetes; order Mycobacteriales; family Pseudonocardiaceae; genus Amycolatopsis_E. The sequence goes on from DASSAD010000073.1 coordinate 73,185, forward strand.
CGGCAGCCCGCCCCGCCGGGCCGCGCTCGGCGGGGTGCGCTGCCGGTGCCCGGCCGGCCGGCTCCCGTGAGTCACCGGGCGTGTTCGTGTCGCGCGAACCACCGGTCCGGGCCGTGCCGCGGGCGTCACCGGTCGATACGTCGGTGCCGCGCTCCTGCGTGACCGACTCACGCTGCCCGTCGGCCGGACCGGTAGTGCGCTGGCCAGCGGTGCCGGCGTGGCCGGGCGCGGGCTGGTCGACCAGATATGTGTCCAGGTCGGCCAGCCCCGCTCGCGATGCCCCGGTGACGACCGGCTCGACCGGCTCGCCTGTGCGGCTCCCGGGTGCCCCACCACCGGAGATCCCACCGGACGGACCACCACGCGCACCGCTCCCGTCCGCCGCCGAAGCGGCGGGCTGCCGGCCACGATTGACCGGAGCACTCGTCGAAGTGGCCGTCTGCGGGTCTCGCCCGGTCAGGCCTGCGGAAGCCGGGCCGCGGTCGGCCGTACCGGCCGAGGCGCCCGTCGACGATGCCGGGGAATCCACGACAGGTGCCCGACCATCAGTGACCGGCCGGGACACCTCGATACCGCCCGGCGCTGTCTCCGCGGGCGGGCGCGCCGGCGCACCACCCGACACAGTCGCCGGATCCGCTCCCGTCCCGTTCTCCGACATCACCCCCGTGCCGGGCTGGCCGTCCACACGAGACACACCGGACGCCATCGGGACCGGACCATTCGATTCCCTCGGCATGCCGGTGGTCTCCAGGGCCCCGGCCTGGACGGTGCGCGCACCGGGGCCACCGTCCGCCATACCCACGGACCCGCCACCGTCTGCCGCCGTCGTGCTCCGCACTCCCCCGGTATCCACCATCCCCGGCTGCTGCCCCGTCCCGGTAACGGTGGAGGGCGCGACGACCTCCCGCGACGCACCCGCCGCACCCACGGCGTCGCCCACACCGGTCCCCCCGGTGCTCGCCGCCGGGGCCACCGCCTCCTGCCCACGGGTAACAGACACCCCGCCCTCCCCACCAGAGGCGGACAACCCACCGGTATTCACCGACTCACCCACCACCGGACGGCCCACGGCCCCGGCACCAGACGACGCCTGCGCACCGGTGGACTCGGCCACCACCCCGCCACGACCTCCGCCGACCGCGGGGACACCACCGGCAGAAACATCCACATTGCCGCTCGCCACCGAGCCCGCTGCCGCGGGTGCGGTATCACCACCGGCCACATCGTGACTCGACCCGGCGGGAGCAAAACCGGCTGTGGTCCGCGCTCCCGCACCACCACGGGCACCGGTCACACCAGCCGCGCTCTCCCCGACACCAGGCCCACCAGCCGGCGTGTCTCCGGTTTCCCCGGTGTCCGCGATCGACATCGCGGGAAAACCAGGCAGCCCACCGGGTTCCTCGGTGGGCGTTGTGGTCGAGGCGCCGGTCGCGGTGTCTGTCGAGGAGTTCTCGGGCGTGGCCACTTCCGTCGCGTTGGTGCCCGGATGACTTCCGGCCGCCCCCAGAGAATCCGGGACCGTGAGTGGTGTCGTCAACACCGCTGCCGCGCCCTCCACACCGGACAGATCAACCTCAGACGGCGGCTCGACCCCAACCGGATCAGACTCGCCACCCATCGCGCGCCGCTCACCGGTGAGCATGCCCGCCGCACCCGCGGCCGCGGACAGCCCCGCATCATCCGGACCCCCGAAAGCCGCCGACATGGTGCCGCTCATCGCCACACCGTTGACCATGCCCAAACCCACCTTTTCCGAGGTC
>DASSAD010000074.1:0-18922 GCA_035685725.1 Amycolatopsis sp.
ACACCGATCGCCTGACCGGGCAGGATCTCCAGGTTCACGTCGGTCAGCACGGCAGCGCCCCGCCCGTAACGCTTACCGACCCCCTGTAGCCGGAGCATCAGGCAGCGGCGGCCTTCTGCAACATCGCGACCTCGCGTTCCAGTGAATCCACAGTGGACTTCTCGACCGGGTGCCCGGCGCAGGCCATCCAGTTCGCCAGCATCCGGTGTCCGCCCTGGGTCAGCACTGATTCCGGGTGGAACTGCACACCTTCGATCGGGAGTTCGCGGTGCCGCATGCCCATCACCACCCCCGACTCGGTGCGCGCGGTGACCTCGAACTCGGCGGGAACCGTCTCCGGCAACACGGTCAGCGAGTGGTAGCGCGTGGCGGTGAAGGGATCCGGCAGGCCGGCGAGCACTCCGTCGCCGCCGTGATGCACCTGGCTGGTCTTTCCGTGCAACAACTCGGGCGCGCGGTCCACGGTGGCCCCGTAGGCCACGCCGATCGCCTGATGACCCAGGCACACACCGAGCAGCGGAGTACGGGTGCCGGCGCACCGGTGCACCACCTCGATGCTCTGCCCGGCCCGCTCCGGCGTGCCGGGGCCCGGAGAGACGAGCACCCCGTCGAACTCCGCGATGCGCTCGCCGTCCACCACGTCGTTGCGCCACACCGTGCAATCCGCGCCCAGCTGGGCGAGATACTGCACCAGGTTGTAGACGAAGCTGTCGTAATTGTCGACAACAAGGACGCGCATGAGCAACAGCCTACCGCTCGCCCAGAGCGGACTTTCCTCAGTTCACCGACACCTGGCCGACCGTGGGTCGGGCCAGGCCGACGGGGACCCGACGGAGGAGAGCACGGAGGAGAGCACGCCCCGCGCACTCCTCTCCTCCGGTCACTTGCGTTAACGTGTGGAGGTAGAGGTGGGTGCACTGTGCGCGCCGCCGGAGACCCGAGCACCTGAGGATTCCGATGCCCAAGTCCAAGGTTCGCAAGAAGACGGCGTACACGCCGCCGACCGACCGGCGCACGCCGGTCAAGGTGCGCGCCGCGGGGCCTTCGCACCCGCTGTACAAGTCCGTGATGTTCGGCCTTATGCTGATCGGGCTGGCCTGGCTCGTGGTTAACTACATCGCGGGCGACAAGATCGGTTTCATGGCCGGTCTGGGCAACTGGAACTTCGCCATCGGGTTCGCGTTGATGATCTCCGGTCTGCTGATGACCATGCGCTGGCGATAATTGCTCCGAACGGCCGATTGACCGAATTACAGCGGTGTGACTCATCCCCATTGTGGATAAATCCTGTGGATAACTCGGCTCACTGGGCACCCCGGCCCGCGCTGGTCGGCCTCGGCTGGCTCGGCATGGCGGTAGCGCTGGCTGGTCTGTTCGTTTACGGCGACCGGCTGGGCCAGGTCCTGTTCGGCATCGCGGCACTCGGACTGGCCGCCGCCGCTGCCCACGGCACCCTGATCCGTCCCCGGCTCACCGCCGACCGCGAGGGCCTCCGCATCCGGACCGCGTTCGGGCAGGTCCGGCTGGGCTGGACCGAGGCGCGGACGCGGTTGCAGACCACCCGGCGGCTCGGCCGGGATTCCACCACGCTGGAAATCGACGCGAAAGATCACCTTTACGTGTTCGGCTGGCTGGAGCTCGGCACCGACCCGCGGGACGTACTCGACGTGCTCAGCGCGCTACGAACCTGACGGCGGCGTGCACAGCAGCTGACCGCCCCGGTCGTAGCAGGCCACGCTGGCCAACTGGGTGTCGCGGTAGCAGACCAGCGCGACCAGCGCCACGACCAACACCGCGAGCGCGCCCACCTGCCAGGCCACCCGGCCCTTCGCCGGGGCGTAGATCAGCGCCGCCGTGGCCAGCGCCCCGATCACCAGGCCGCCCAGGTGCCCGAAGAGCGAGATGTTCGGGATCGACACCGTGATGATCAGGTTCAGCACGATCGTGGCGATCGCCGGCATGGGGTTGAGGCGAAGCCGGAGCACCACGATCAGGATCCCGCCGAGCAAGCCGTAGATCGCTCCGGACGCCCCGGCCGTCGCCTTGTTCGAGGCATCGAAGACATAGACCGAGGCCGCCCCGCCCAGCAGGGAAACCAGGTACAGGGCGGTGAACCTGACCTTGCCGAACAGCGCCTCCATGTCCCGCCCGATGACCCACAGCGAGATCATGTTCACACCCAGGTGAAGAGGCCCGTAGTGCAGGAAGGCGGCGGTCACGAGCCGCCACCACTGGTCGGCTCCCGCGACCGCCCACGGCCACAGCACCCCGTCGCCGAACAGCGCGGCGCCGGCGTTGTTGACCAGACTCTTCGCCTGGAGCGCCGTGACGAGATACAGCAGCACGTTGAGCCCGATCAGGACCGGGGTCACCACCGGCCGAGCGGTCAGCTCCGCACCGGCCGGGCGGCGGGTGGCCGCGCGGCGCGGTTGCTGACGGCCGGCCTGCACGCAGTCGATGCACTGGTAGCCGACCGCCGCCTCGCGAAGGCAGTCCGGGCAGGCAGGCCGGCCGCAGCGGGTACAGCTCAACCCGGTCGGCCGCTTGGGATGCCACCAGCAGACCGGTGGCGCCGCCTGGTCAGGCGGAGGAGGCTCGTTCACGGTGTCTCTCGCGATCTCGCGCGCGACCGCGGTCCCGCCGGGAGAAGTCCCGGCCGGCTCGCTTCCCGGCGGTCCGGTGCCCCCACGGCGCGACGACGGGAGAAGCGCACGACACGGCGGGCATGGGTGCCGCCAGAGGGTTCACCGAGGGCAGCCACGCCTTTCAAGTTACTCGTCAGCCCTCGCGCGCGATGTCGATCTTCTCGATGACCACGTCTTCGATCGGGCGATCGGCCACGCCGGTGGCGGTGTTGACGATCGAGTCCACCACGTTCTGCGACTCCTGGTCGGCCACCTCACCGAAGATCGTGTGCTTGAAGTTCAGGTGTGTGGTCGGGCCGACCGTGATGAAGAACTGCGAGCCGTTCGTGCCGGGCCCGGCGTTGGCCATCGCCAGCAGGTAGGGCCGGTTGAACTGCAGTTCCGGGTGGAACTCGTCGCCGAACTCGTAGCCGGGGCCGCCGCGGCCGGTGCCGGTCGGGTCGCCGCCCTGGATCATGAAGCCGGAGATCACCCGGTGGAAGATCGAACCGTCGTAGAACGGTCCCGAGGTGCCGCCCTGTGCGTTGGGCCTGCGGTACTCCTTGGAGCCTTCGGCCAGGCCGACGAAGTTGGCGACCGTCTTGGGTGCGTGATCAGGGAAGAGGTTCAGCCGGATGGCACCATGATTGGTGTGCAGCGTGGCCTTCACCGTCGTCCCAACGAGGGATTCATTGCTCTGCGTCACGAGCTTTATCGTGCCATCCGCAGCGGGATCGAACGGCAACGGGCAGGATAGTAAGCGGGGAGAGGACCCGAAACTAGCGATTGACGAGGTGAAGGCCATGACCGGAGCCGCGGACTCGGTTGGCGAGTCGGTCCGGACCGGCTTGCAGGGCCTGCGCAAACAGGCTGTGGAAGCGGGGAAGGCGGGCGCCGAAGCGGCCGCCAAGGCTGCGCAGACCGCCGAGCACCTGCTCACCGAGAGCGCCGAGGAAGCACGCAAGGAAGCCGGAAGGCGGCGCAGGCGGGCACGCCGGAAGCTGGCGCGGACGACCGGGCACACGCGCAAGGAGCTGGCTCGCGCGAGCAAGCAGGCGCGCAAGGAGGCCGCGATGCGGCTCGCCGAGCTGCGTAAGCCCGGGCGCAAGGCACGTAAGGCGGCGTTCACGGCCGCGAAGGCCGCCGGGGAGTCGAAACGGCAGGCCAAGCGCGACTTCAAACAGGCAAAGAAAGACTTCAGGGTCGCGCTCGTGGAGGCCAAGGCCGCCGCGAAGGGGGAGCGCAAGCGCCGTCGCTGGCCCTGGCTGCTGGGGATCGGCCTGATCGCCGCGGGAGCCGCGTACGCGTTGCGGTCGAAGCAGCAGCCGCCGGTCGCCACGGAGCCGCCGCGCGTGGCGCCGTCGCCGACCGAACCGCAGGTCGACCGGACCGCCGCGCAGAAGAAGAGCTAGAAACGGCCAAGGCCACCCCGGGGCACCCGACGCCCTGAGGTGGCCTTGACGGTTCTTGCGGCCGTGCGCCCGGATCAGGCGGTGGCGGCGTGCTTGTCGATCAGCTTGCCCAGGCGGGGCAGCGCCTCCTCGACGTTCTTCTTTCCGTTCGGGCGCAGCTTGCTGTACACCTTCTTGATGCTCTCGCGGCTGCTCCGGTCCGAACGGGCGTCGGTGACCGACAGCAGCGCGTCGGCTGCCTCGTCTCCGCGGCCGGACAGGTAGGTCCCGAAGTCACCGCCGCCCTGGCCCTTGAAGTCCGCGTAGAACGGCTCGAGGGTGGAGGTGAACTCGTCGAGCAGGCTGTCGACGGCGGAGCCGATGATGCCCGGCTTGATCTTCTTGACGGCCGCGAAACCGGTCTTGATCACGGCACCCGAAACACCGCCCTTGTCCGAGACCTCCTCGTCGACCATGTTCTCCAGATCGGTCACGACGGACGGCCGCCTGCTGGAGTCGAGCAGGATTTCCTTAAGGGTGTCAGCCACGGATGTAGTCCTTCTTTGCTTTGAGGTACACGGAGTTCCCCACGGCCCTTGGCACTCCGCCCGAGCACCTGGTCCTCCCCGGCCGCGGGTGGCGCTCAGCGTAGTACAAGGTCAAAATCACACCGCAACGCCTCGGTTATAAGCGGAGCGTCAAGATCACCTTTTCCGTCCTGTTCTGACCTTCACCGTTTGGTGGAACTTCTGGCTCCACAACTGCCCAGTACGGCACGGAAACCGTGTAGGCAGCGGTTTTTACGAGGATCGCTTCACCCATACAGACCAACGACGCCGACCGAGAGTCGCCCGCGCCGCCTGCTGGTGCGGTCCATAAGGTCTGAACCTTTTGCCCGGCAAGCTCCGCAGCCCGCGACACCGCCCGGCGGCGGAACCGGTCGAGAACCGGGACATCGGGATTTTCCCGACCAAAGGTGGATTGTGGCCGGTAACGGACTCCGCCAGGCTGGTGGAACTACCCACCGTGATCGTCCGGAGGCGGAATGTTCTCGAACCGTGCCCTCTACGGCGCACTGACCTTCATGACCGGCGCGGCGCTGCTGGCCGGCCTGGCACCCGCGGCGAATGCCGCCACGAATGACTTTCCCGCCGGCTACGAGGGCTACCACACCTATGCCGAGACCACGGCGGAACTGCAGAAGGCCGTGGCCGATCACCCCGACATCGCGCACCTGTCCAGCATCGGACAGTCCTACCAGGGCCGGGAGCTGAACCTGCTGACGATCGGTTCGGGCAGCGGGAAGCCGGAGGTGCTGTTCACCTGCAACCAGCACGCGCGCGAACACCTGACCACGGAAATGTGCCTGCACATCGTCCAACGGTTCACCGATGGCTACGCCACCGATCCGGCCATTAAGCTGATGGTGGACACGCACACCATTTACGTGCTGCCGAACGCCAACCCCGACGGCTCCGAGTACGACATTTCCGGGGGCCGTTTCCACAACTGGCGCAAGACCCGCAAGCCGGTGCCCGGCAGCAGCGCGATCGGCACCGACACCAACCGCAACTGGGACTACAACTGGGGCTGCTGCAACGGTTCGAGCACGAACCCGAGCGCCGAGGACTACCGCGGCCCCGCCCCGTTCTCCGAACCCGAAACCCGCGCACTGGCCGATTTCGTCGACGCCCACGACATCAGGGCCCACATCGATTTCCACACGTATTCGGAACTGGTCCTGTGGCCGTTCGGATACACGACCAGCGCCACCGGCACCGGCATGACCGCCGCCGAGGCGAAGCGCTTTCAGGATCTGGGCAAGGCTATGGCCGCGACGAACGGTTACACGCCCGAACAGTCGAGCAAGCTCTACATCACCGACGGGGACATCAACGACTGGTCCTGGGGCAGGCACAAGACCTTGAGCTTCTGCTTCGAGATGTACCCGACGGGCTCGAATCCGGGCTTCTACCCGGACGACTCCCAGATCGTTCCGCAGACCACGCGCAACGACGCCGCTGTCGACCTGCTCATCGGCCAGGTTTGACCGGAGTGAAACGCGGCCTGGTCAACCCGTCCAGAGATTTGACATCCTGTCCGGGTAGCGGAGACCGGCGCCGGCCGAACCGCGCCACGGCGGTCGGGGCAGCCCGCCGCGGCGCGGCCGGGCACGCGCCACAGGGCAAGGAGCAAGGCAATGCCGACTCTTGACGACATCCGGGCCGCGGCCGACCGGCTCGCCGGGCAGGCGCATCACACACCCGTGCTGACGTCGCGCACGCTCGACGAACAGGTCGGCGCGCGGGTACTGCTCAAGTGCGAGAACTTCCAGCGCGTCGGCGCGTTCAAGTTCCGCGGCGCGTTCAACGCGCTTTCCCGCCTCTCGGCCGAACAACTGGCGCGCGGGGTGTGCGCCTACTCGTCGGGCAACCACGCCCAGGCCGTCGCACTTTCCGCGGCGCTGCTGGACACGAAGGCGATCATCCTCATGCCGGAGGACGCGCCGCAATCCAAAGTGGACGCCGTGATCGGATACGGCGCGCAGGTACGGCGCTTCGACCGCTACGCCTCGGACCGCGCCGAGCTGGCCACCGAGCTGTCCGAGGAACACGGGTTGTCGGTCATCCCGCCCTACGACCATCCGGACATCATCGCCGGCCAGGGCACGACCGCGCTGGAGTTCCTCGAAGAGACCGGAGCCCTCGACACGATGGTGGTGCCGCTGGGCGGCGGTGGCCTGCTGGCCGGCTGCGCGACCGCCGCCACCGCCCTGCACCCGGGCATCACGATGATCGGTGTCGAGCCCGAGGCCGGCGACGATCACCAACGCTCGTTCGCCGCCGGAAAGCGGGTCGGAGTGCCGATCCCGCGCACGATCGCGGACGGGCTGGCGGTCGGCATGCCCGGCGAGCTCACGTTCGAGATCAACCACCGGCTGGTTTCCGAGGTCAGCACGGTGACCGAGGACGAAATCCGCGCGGCGATGGCGTTCCTCTTCGACCGGATGAAGATCGTGGTCGAACCGAGCGGCGCGGTCGGCGTCGCGGCGCTGCTGTCCGGCCGCGTCCGACTGCCCGGCAAGCGCGTGGGTGTGATCATCTCCGGCGGAAACGTCTCCGCCGAGCGCTTCCGCGAACTGCTCTCGTAACGCGCCGGCGGACGGGGCGGGCGTGTTGCCGGCCCCGCTCCCGCCTAGCGACCGAAGGCGTTCCAGGGCGGCACCGGTGCCTTGACCGGATCGGTGTCGGTGATCGGTTTCGCGTTGCCGCGCAGGTCCACCAGCGCCTGCCCGGCGACGCACCGGGCCGGGAAGGCCGCCGAGGCGACTCGGGCACTGACCTGCTCGACCGGCAGTTCGATGCTCGAGGCGGCGAGCACGAGGTTGCCGAACCTGCGGCCGCGCAACACACCCGGCTCGGCGAGCAGCACCGCATGCGGGAAGACCCGCATGACCGTGGCGACGACGCGGCGCACGAACGGCAGACCCGGCCCGTCGGCGATGTTGAGCAGGTAGGTGCCGGTCGGGCGCAGCACTCGCGCCGCGTCGGTGGCGAACTCGAGTGTCGCGATCTCGCTCGGCATGCTGGCCCGTTGAAAGACGTCGGCCACCACCAGATCCGCCGAATCATCGCGGCGGGTGGCCACGCCGGCGCGCCCGTCGGAGATGCGCACCCGCAGGTTGGGCACGCTGCGCAGGTCGAGTTGCTCGCGAACCAGGTCGATCAGTTCCCCGTCGACGTCGAAGACGAGTTGCCGCGAGCCGGGCCGCGTCGCCGCGACGTAGCGCGGCAGCGTGCAGCCCGCTCCACCCAGGTGCAGCACGTCCAGCGGCCCCGGCGCCAGACAGTCGATCACTTCCCCGATGCGCTGGACGTATTCGAACTCCAGGTGCGTCGGATCTTCGAGATCGACATAGGACTGCGCCACGCCATCGACGGTCAGCAGCCACCCGCCCGGCCAGTCGGCGTCGGCGAGGAGTTCGGCCGTGCCGAAGCGCACCGGATACTCCCCCGGCATGGGCCCGTTCGACGCTCGGCTCCTGCGGCGCGGGCTCACGACCGCGCTCCCGCGGGCGGACGCCGGGGCACCCTCGGGTGAGCGCCGGCAGGCGGGACGTTCAGAGAGGTCTTGCGGTTGGCGGCCATGTCCTCGACAGTCGGTTCAACTCGGTGGTTCGGAAATCCAGTCCAGCAGCACGCCCGGTCACGCGCGCGGCCGGGGTAGGGCAGCTGTGACCGCATCTTTCTACGCGATCTGCTACGCGCAGGCCCGGCCCCGGCACGCGGCCAGCAACACCTCGGCCGCCCTTCTGGCACTGCGCGCGACACCGGGGTTCCCGGCGATGGAAGCAACGGTGATCGCGCCGTCGATCAGCAGCAGCAGGTGGTCGGCCATGGTTTCCCGGTCGCGCGCCGGAATCTCCGGAATCCGGAGCAGGAGGCCGATCAGGTAATCGCGGAGCGCGTCCTTGTGTTCGCGTGCGACGGCGACGACCGGCGGGGAGCCGGCGCCCAGTTCGCCGAAGGAGTTGATGAAGGCGCAGCCACGGAAGTCGGGCTCGGAGAACCACTTGTACAGCCAGTCGAAGACCAGCAGCGCCTGCTCGCCGGATCCGGCTTCGGTCCGTTCCTGCACGAAGTCGGCCAGTGCCGCCCGCCACCGCTGGTCGCGGCGCCGCAGGTAACTCAGGACGAGCTGTTCCTTCGAGGGGAAGCACTGGTAGAGGCGCTTGAGGGAGACCCCCGATCCGGCGCGGATCTCGTCCATCCCGACGGCCTGGACGCCTCGTTGGTAAAACAGCGTCTCGGCGGTGTCGAGCAGCCGCGTGGTCGCCTCGGTGTGTTCCACAGCATCTCCCGTAGCGCGGAGAATGTACGTTCTCTACGCTACCCGAAGACGGAGAACGTACGTTCTCTCGTGGAGGGAGCCGACACCATGACCGGACGACCGCCGTTTCCCCCGTTCGACGAGGAGACCGCCGCGCAGAAGGTCCAGGCCGCCGAGGACGCGTGGAACACCCGCGATCCCGAGCGGGTCGCGCTGGCCTACACCGAGGACTCGGTGTGGCGTAACCGGGACGAATTCGTTTCCGGCCGGGCCGAGATCGTCGCGTTCCTGCGCCGGAAATGGGCCAGGGAACTCGACTACGCGCTGCGCAAGGAACTGTGGGGATTCCGGGGAAACCGCATCGCCGTCCGGTTCCAGTACGAGTGCGCGGACGAAACCGGGCAGTGCTGGCGCAGCTACGGCAACGAACTGTGGGAATTCACCGAAGACGGGCTGATGCGCCGGCGGGAAGCCAGCATCAACGACGTCCGCATCGCCAGGGCCGACCGGCGCATCCACGGCCCCCGATCGGCCCAGGAGCGTGGGATGCTCCTACCTGTCCAGTGATCCGCCAAGGAGGTCGGCTCAGTTCATCTTGAGACGGAAGGACAACCGCGATGGTGACCAAGAAGGAGGCGGCCGAGGCCGTTCGGGCGGCGAAGGCCAGGCTCGGCGTGAGCTGGGCACAGCTCGCCGACGCGGTCGGACGGCCGGTGGCCTGGAGCACCACGGCCCTGCTGGGCCAGCATCCGATGAGCAAGGACGAAGCCGAGGCCGCGGCCGCGGTACTGGAACTCGGCGAAGACGTCGTTGCCGCGCTGCAACTCCAGCCCACCCGCGGTGCACTGGAAACGGCCGTGCCGACCGACCCGACGATCTACCGGTTCTACGAGGTCCTGCAGGTCTACGGCCCGACTCTCAAGGAACTGATCCACGAGCAGTTCGGCGACGGGATCATGAGCGCCATCAACTTCCGGCTCGATGTCCAGCGGGTCGCCGACCCCGGCGGAGACCGTGTCGTGGTCACGCTCGACGGGAAGTTCCTGCCCTACCAGTGGTAGGCAACGCCGGGTGCGGCGGCGCCTGCCCCGCGCCCGGCGATCCACCCGCCTTGCGCCGGATCGGCGTCAGCCCAGCGGGAACTTCACCACCGGGGAACCGTTGACGCTGAACCAGCACACCCATTCGCTCACCAGGTCGAACTCCACCGCCACGATCCCCTCCGGCTGCGGGGGGATCTCGACGCGCACCGGGAATCCGGCATCCGCACCGGGCCGGATGCCCTGCCCGGGAAGTGGGACCCTGGCCACATCCCGCGAGGTCCGGTCGGCGAGGTGAATACGCACCCCGAGCAGAACAGGGCCGAATTCGGCATCGGAGGGCAGCCAGGCCCGCGGCCCGGGATTGCGGACACGGCACTGACCCGAAACGACGATGTTCGGTCCCGACTCGCTGATCTCCACGTCCGCCATCGTGAGCTCGCCGACCAACCCCTCGGCCTCACGGCTGTCGGGAACTTCGGCACCCGCGCGGCGCAGGACGAACATCCGCCGATCGTTGATCGCCGCGCGCGCCGGGTCGAGGAAAGCGCCATCCTCCGCCCGACCGGAGACCACGTCGGTGAAGGTCCGCAGGCTCACCCAACGCGGTGCCGACTCGAACAGGCACAGGCGCAGCTCCGCGAAGCCGGCTTCCTGAGCCCAGGCCCAGATGTCCTCGATCACCACGTCGTTCTCGAGAACCCCGAAGTTGCGCATCTCGTACTGGGACTGGGGCTGGATCGAGTGGCGCGGCCCCGGCTCGGAAAAGGCGGCGATACCACCGGGTCGCAGCACCCGCGCCATCTCCCGGATCACCTCGGCCGGGTTAGGCACGTGATGGAAGGCGTCGAAGGACAGGACACGGTCCACACTCGCGTCGGGCAGATCGAAGCGGTAGCCGTCGAAGACGAGGAACTCGGGCTCCGGCTGGCTGCCCAGCACCGGCTGCCGCTCGAACAGCCGCCGCCCCAGATCGAGGGCCGTCGGGGACACGTCGACCGCCTTCACCCGGCACCCGAGCTGGGTCAGGAAACGGCTGGTCCAGCACGTTCCGGCGCCGAAGTCGAGCACCGTCATCCCGGGCAGCGGCCGCAGGCCCCGGAGCACCTGGCCGAAGGTGACGAGCAGGTCCGGGGTCTCCGACGCGTCCTTGAGCGGTTTGGTCAGCAGCATGTCCGGGTTTTCCACCGCACGGAAGTAGCCTTCGGCCCGCTCGGCCAGCTCCTCCACGGTCACCGTCTTGACCAGCTCGGCCGCGTCGACCCAGTCAGGGTCGGCCTCGGCATCGCGCGCGGCGACACCATGGCCAGGAGCCTCCTCGGCCGGGCGCAGGCGCTCGGCGAACTCCGCGGAGCCCGCGAGGCTGGCGCACACGTCGGCCAGGGACAACTCCCCCGAACGCACCCCGCGCAGGTACTGACCGGCCCCGACCGGATCGGCGGGGCGCCCCAGGATCAACCGGTAGGCACGCTCGACCGCGGCCGCCAGGTCCTCGGGACTGTCCACAGTGGTCACCGGCGCCGGTTTCCGGTCAGTCGGCACCGGCACCTCGCTTCCGTCGGTCCATGATCGAAAACGCCTCGCGCGACGGGCTCAACGGGGAGCGAAAGTCAAGGGCCTGTTGCCGGCCGACACTCCCGGCGAGGCGGTTCGCACCTACTTCGAACGCAAGTCGCCCGAGTTTGTGGAGCTGAGGGGAATCGAACCCCTGACCCCTGCCTTGCAAAGGCAGTGCTCTACCAATTGAGCTACAGCCCCGGACACGGGCGTCTCCGCCCGAGGTCTCAGTTGTTGTGACCGGCTTCCGCGGCCCGTGCCGGAGCACTGCCATTGGCCGAGACGCCGCCGAACGAGCTCTCGGTGGGAGCGGTGGCCTCGCGCCACAGGTCAGCTTCTGCCTTCGCGTCCTTGTTGCGCTTGATCACGAACAGCACCCCACCCGCGATGACTGCGAGCGCCAGCAGCTTCTTCACCTTGAGCCCCTCCTCGACGGTCTGGCCTGACTCATCCGATGCTACTGCACCCTGTCCGGAGCGATTCGGCCGGAGCGCGATTATTCACGATCGCGCTGGGTATGCGAGTAGTAGCGGTCACCGCGAAGCCGGACCAACTCCCGGCGACGACACAGACCTGGCCAGGGTCGGCGCGGCAAGCTCCCCACCGACCCTGGCCGTTCCACGTGGAACCACGGACGGTGCAGGTCACCGCGTCGGCGGCACCGCACGGCCGTCAATCACGGCTCAGTACCACCACTGGTTGTGCCCGCCACCGACGAAGTCCCACAGCTGCACGATCGTGCCGTCCCGGCCCGACGTGTTCAGGTCCGCGTCGAGGTAGCGACCGCTCTGCACACTCTGAACCCGCAGGTACCCCTCGGGAATGGTGGTGAGGTTCCACCACTGATTCTGTTCGCCGGCGAGGTAGTCCCACAGCTGCACCTTGGTGCCGTTGGCACCGATGGTGTTGAGGTCGGCGTCCAGGTAGCGGCCGCTCGCCACATTCTGGAGCCGGTAGTACCCCTCCGGGATCTGCCGGATGTACCACGCCTGGTTGGCGGCGTACTCGTTGCACGTCCACAGCTGCACCTTGGTGCCGTTGGCACCGATCGTGTTCAGGTCGGCGTCCAGGCAGCGGGAGTCATCCGAGACCGGCCCGAGCAGATAGGCCTGTTCGTCGGCCTGGGCCGACATGCCCGCCGCCGGCATTCCCGTCGGGTGCGCCGGCCGGAGCTTCAGCCCGGCCAACGAGGTGACCGGCGTACCCGACTCCGGCGCCGCGGCGGCCACGGGAGCCGCGATGACCGAAGACAGTCCCGCCGCCAGCCCCGCCGCCGTTGTCACGGCGGCGACGAGCCGCATGAGTTTGCGCATGAATCCCCATTTCGTCACGAGGGCCACTTGCCCGAGCCCCGACCACTGGCCCTGCCGACGATGATCCTTCCCGCCCGGTTACGGCCCGGTCGAGCAGTTTTCCCGGTGACTCAACAAGCAAGGTCAGCCGTGTAACAACCGGGACACGTGGGCGATTAACGCGGTGCCGCCGCCAAAGGGGAGGAAATGCGCATCGAGCTGACGCTGCACGATCTCGCGCACCTCGGGCTGGCCTGCGCCGCGGACCCCCTGTGGGAACTGGCGTCGAGCCTGCGGCTGCTCGGCGGTTCCGGTACGTCGGGGATCTTCCACAAGTGGCGTGACTGGGCCAGGGCCCGCCTCCCGGAATCCACTCGGGTGCTCGAATGGCTGTACCTGCGAGGCGGCGCCGTGCCGGGCTTTCTGCTGCCCACCGCCCGCGGTGACCTCGCCTCGGGGCTGGCGGCGGTGGGTGGCACTGGCCCCGAACGGATCCGCGCCGAGCTGCGGTGGCTT
Source organism: Amycolatopsis sp. (assembly GCA_035685725.1). Classification (GTDB taxonomy): domain Bacteria; phylum Actinomycetota; class Actinomycetes; order Mycobacteriales; family Pseudonocardiaceae; genus Amycolatopsis_E. The sequence goes on from DASSAD010000074.1 coordinate 13,251, forward strand.
CCCGTCGATCCCGGCCTTCCCGCGTGGGCCCGGGCGCTGCCGAACGGCGACCGGAGCGCGCTGCTTCCACTGGTGCGGGCGATCGAGGACTACTTCCAGGCGGCGGTCGCCCCGCACTGGGCGGCGGTGCGGACACGCGTGGACGCCGATCGTGAGCTGCGCGCCCGGGCACTGCTGGACGGCGGGGCGGTCGCGTTGCTGGCCAGCCTCCGGCCGATCCTGCAATGGCGTCCGCGGGTCACCACGACACGGGAAGATCCGCGAACCGAGCGCGCCGGTCTCCTGCTTTCGCCGAGCTACTTCGCCCTGGTGCCCGAGCTCGTCACGGGCGCGGACGGACCGACCAGGCTGGTCTATCCCGCGGTCCGCCTGCCCGGACCCGCCCACCCACGGCGCTCGCCCGGCAAATCGTTGGGGGCGCTGCTCGGTCCGACCCGAGCGGCCGCACTCACGATCGTGGCCGCGGACTGCGGTACCTCGGAGCTGGCGCGCCGACTGGGCGTGACGGCGTCCGCGGCCAGCAAGCACGCGTCGGTGCTGCGGGCCGCCGGACTGATCACCACGCACCGCGAGGGCACCACGGCCCGCCATTCGCTGACCCCATTGGGCAGCGCGCTGCTCGACGCCGCGCCCCCGGTGGATTCCGGAGGCGCGAGACCCGGGCGGCGGCCGGCGACCCGCACGGTCGCCGAGCGGGGCCAGGCCGGTGACTAACCGCGAATCGCCTGCACGTCGAGCAGGATCTCGACCGTCGAGCCCACCACGACCAGCCCCTTCGCCAGCGTTCGCTGCCAGTTGATCGTGTAGTCCTCGCGGTGCAGTTGCGCGGTGGCGAGGGCGCCGAGCCGGTCGCCTTCCCAGGACCGCAGGCCGAGGTAGCCGGCGTCGAGCTGTACGCCCCGGCTGGCCCCGCGAATGGTCAGCGTGCCGTCGATGACCCAGCGATCGCCGGGTGTCCGCCGGAACCGATTGCCGAAGAAGTGGATCCGTGGAAACCGCTCCACATCGAGGAAATCGGGCGACCGCAGATGCGCGTCACGTTTCTCGGATGCGGTGTCGATACTCGCCGCGTCGATGCTCACCTCGACGCTCGAATCCTCGGGCCGGTCGCCGACCCGGATGATTCCGCGGAATCCGGTGAACCGCCCGTGGACCTGGGACAGTCCGATGTGCCGGGCGACGAACCGGATCGACGTGTGATCCTGGTCGAGTTCCCATTCACCGGGCGCCGGTAGTTGGTGGTCCACGTTCCGGCGCAGCGGCACTTCGCCGAGGGCGGTGTGATCGCCACTGCCGACGTCGACCGTGTGCGTGACCCCGTCGTAGCCGTCGGCACTGACCGAAACGGTATAGGTGCCCGCCGACAGGGTGCTGACAGCCAAGCCGAACTCGTCCGAAACGACGGACGTCCGCCGCTGCGTTCGCTTGTGCTGCATCACCATTTCACTGCCGGCCACCGGACGCCCCTGCTCATCGCGCACCCGCGCGCTGAGCAGTCCGGCTTGGGCATCGAAGGTGACCGGCCCGCCCCGACGGCCGTCCTTGCGGAATCGGCTCAGCATGTCGCCTCCATCACTATCGGCACGTTCGATGGGGCAGGCTAAATCAGCCGACGTGGTTGAACGCCGTCCTCATGATCGGCATCACGCCACCTGACAAGGCTTGACACGATCGAGGGACAAAGCGTTTTCTGGAACCGTGACCTGCGGCGATCGAACCGCGACGCTAAGTCGAACTCACCACGGCGCGAGCCGCCGCGCGGAGGGCGACGATGGCCGACCGGTTGTGGCTCGTCGCGCGCCAGGCGAGTGCCGCGGTGGTCGGTACGGCATCGGCCACCAGCACATAGGACACACCCGGACGCGGATACAGCCACGCGGCGGCGGCCGGCAGGAAAGCGATCGCGTCGCCACGGGCGACGGCCAGCAGGAGGGCCTCGACATCACTGACCGCCACGCCGCACCACGGGACCGGCACCGCGTCGACCTCGCCGTCGGTGAGGGCGCGGCTTTGTTGGACGAAGTCCAGACCGCGCAGCTCGATGGTCAGCTCGGGACGCCGGTCACGGGGCTCGCTGAGAATGGCGCGGGCATAGGGCATCGCGCCCTCGGCACCGATGGCGCCGATCACCAGGTGGCCCCGCTCCGCACGCCCGTGGAGATCAGCGAGCCGACGAAGGCGGAGCATCGACCGCAACACCGCGCGGGCCTTGCGAAAGCACGGCGTTCCCAGCCGTCGTGAAGCCGACGGTACGGCTGGTCCGGTCGATCAGCGGGACGCCGAGCCGCTCTTCCAGCGCACGGATCTGCTGGCTGAACGAGGGCTGGGTCATGCACATCCGCTCGGCGGCGCGGCCGAAGTGCAGTTCCTGCGCCAGCACCACCAGCAGCCGGAGCTGATGCGTGCTCGGCTCTCGGCGCGCGCCCGACCGCAGAACAGCGGCGGGCTCGCCGGCGGCATCTGCCTCGGTCATAGCGAAAAGGTTATCGATCTGGCAGGTAAAACACCGTACCGCGGGCTTACCAAACCCGTGGACCAGTGCGAATATCGCGCGGAACGATCCCCTGAGCTCGGGCGGTGCCGGTGACGGTCATTCCGGACAACTCGGAAAAATCTGCCTGAAACGGGAATCCGGCGCCGGTCCCTCCCGAGGGGGTCGGGAACGGTTTCCGTTTCCGGAAGCGGCCCGGGAAAGCGGTGCGGTGATTCTTGCCGCCCTCAGCCGATCTGCTGGTCGATCCAGGCCGCGATGACATCGGCCCGGGAAGTGGTCTCTTCGCTGACATGCGGGCAGTCCGGCCCGTTGCTTTCGACGGCGACGAGGGTCGCGTTCCCGTTCGCATTCTCGGTGAAGTACGGCGACCCGGAATCGTAGAGACACGCGCTCGTGTCCGCGGCCGGCCACACTCCCTGCACACCCGCCGTCGTGCCCGCGACACTGCTGACAGCGACGCGGCCGTAGTACAACTGCGTCGACGGCGCCGGGTCGACCGCGCTCGTGGCACCCCACCCGGCCAACGTCAGTTCCTCGCCGATGGCGGGCGCGGAATGGTCGATGTCGAGCACCGGCACGCCCTCGATGGGCTGAGCCAGCTTGGCGAGTGCGATGTCGTTGGTGCCGGCTTGCCGGACCTCGACCACATCGACGACCTCACCGGCCGACTCGTTCACGTCGGCCGTGCCGATGGTCGCCGTCGTCGGATACGGCGTCGGACCACTGACCGGATCGCGATTCACGTCGTGGAAGCAGTGTCCGGCCGTGATAATCCATTGTGGACTGATCAGGCCGGCCGAGCAGCCGCTGTCGTAAGTGGTCCCATCCGGGCGGGGCACATCGGTCATGGTCAACTTCACGGAAAACGGGAACATACCGGTGGTCGCCGCGACGCCGTCGGCGACCGCACCCGCCGGTCCCGCGCCGAACACCGAACACGCGACCACGCCGGCGGCCACCGCTGCCGTCAAGATTTTCCGCACCTTTTGTCAACTCCCCACAGAGAACATGATCAGTTCCAGCCAGACTGGAAGCTACCGTATCCGGTTAATTACTCACCCTCCGGCGGCATCGAAAAACCGGCGTACCAAGGTCTGGACCACATTGGGACCGCGGCAGCAAGCGGATTCGGGAAATCGCGGTGCGTACGTGACGCGCCATGGCGAACATGAATGCTCCGACCAGCACCGTCCACATTCGACACTGCAGCTTCGCACGAGCGTGTCCGCTACCGACCACCGAGCGCCCTCGCGGGAGGAAAGCCCGGTGTCCGATCTCGGGGTGGAACCTCACCCAGGCGAGCCAGCGTCAGCTCGCCGGTACCCGCCGCTGACCCGGTCGACGACCAGGCGGCCGTATACGCCGGGTTCTGCGCTCGGGTAATGCCGCGCGTACCGGCCCGACTCCGCAAAACGGAAGCCGTGGGATCGGATCCTTCGCAGTCCGAGAGAAGACCGGTCAACGTAGTCAGGCCCCGTCTCCCTGGAGAGACGGGGCCTGACCTGTGGTGGGCCCAGGAGGACTTGAACCTCCGACCTCTTCGTTATCAGCGAAGCGCTCTAACCGCCTGAGCTATGGGCCCTGGGAACACGAGAAGACTACATGATGCCTTCTACTCGCGTTCGGAGAGGGTCACTTCCAAGCCGCCGGCGAGGTCCGCGGACACGTTGTAAATGAACGCACTCACCGTGGCCAGCGCGGAGAGCAGCACGATGTTGATCGCACCGAGGACCGCGGCGATGCCGAACACCCGGCCCGCGCTGATCAACGGGCCGGACGGCGCGTTGGCACCCTCACCCGACACCAGCGACGAGTACGTCCCGTTCAGCTTGTCCCACACGCCCATGCCGTCCAGCACGGTGTACAGCACGCCGACAGCGACCAGCCACACGAAGAACATCGCGACGCCGAGGACGAGCGAGAGTTTCAGCACCGACCACGGGTCGAATCGCTTGACCTGCAGGCTGGCGCGGCGGGGACCACGCCCGGGGCGGCGGATGGCACTGGGCGCGGTGCGGCCCTTGGCACCCGCGCCCGGCATGCTCGCGGTCTCGTGCCCCTTCAACCCGGCTGTCGCGTCGCTCGGCGATTGCGCGGCCGGAGTTCCGAACAGGCCCGGCGCAGCGCTCCCGGTGATCACGGTCTGATCGCCGCCGTCTTTGTCCGAGTACAGCATATTTTCGGTGGCCGTGCCGGGAAGCCACTCCTCGGCAGCGGTTTCCGTGGTGCCGTTGCGCGAGGCGTCCTTGCTCAGCCGCTGCCACGGCGGAGTCGCTTGATCGCTGGTCGCCTTCTCGGGGTTTTCGGGGGATGTCACCACTCAGTCCTTACCGCGATCGTTGCGTGCGAAACGTATCCGTGCGGGCCGGATTTCCCGGCCCGCACGGGCGGGGCCGCGGGCCCGGGCGTGCTCTCCCGCCGCCTCAGGTACCGCGCCGCCAGTCCGCACAAGTGATCGTCCTCATCCGGCATCTCCCGGCTGCTCGGCCGGTCCGCCGGTCTCGTCTCCACCATTGCCTTCGCCATTACCGACGTCCGAGGGCTCGTCCGCGTTGCGTGCCACGGCGAGCAAGGTGGTGCCCTCGCCGAGATTCATCAGCCGTACGCCCTTGGTCTGCCGGCCCGCCTTGCGCACCTGTTCCGCGGCGGTCCTGATGACCCCGCCGCTGGAGGTGATGGCGTAAAGCTCGTCGTCCGCGTCGACGATGAGCGCACCTACCAGCCTGCCACGCCGCTGATCGTGCTGAATGGTCAGCACACCCTTGCCGCCGCGACCCTGCACCGGATAGTCCTCGATCGGGGTGCGCTTCGCGTACCCGCCGTCGGTCGCGACCAGCAGGAACTTGCTGGGCTTGACCACGTTGAGCGCGAGCAGTTCGTCACCGTCGTTGAACCGCATGCCGAGCACACCCGAAGTGGCCCGGCCCATCGGCCGCAGCGCCTCGTCGGTGGCGTGGAAGCGGATCGACTGGCCCTCGGCCGAAACCAACAGCAGGTCGTCCTCGGGCCCGGCGAGCACCGCGCCGACGAGTTCGTCGCCCTCGCGCAGGTTGACCGCGATCAGGCCACCGGAACGGTTCGAGTCGAAGTCGGTCAGCTTCGTCTTCTTCACCAGCCCGCGCTTCGTGGCGAGCACCAGGTACGGCGCCACCTCGTAGTTCGGGATCTCGATGACCTG
>DASSAD010000075.1:0-5816 GCA_035685725.1 Amycolatopsis sp.
CCCGACCGGAGTCCTGCGGCGCCACGTGGTCGGCGGCCGCGGTGCCGAGACCCTTTGCCGTCTCGAGGTCGGTCGCCACGATCGCGCGATGCTAGCCGCGCCCGGCACGTCGAGCTGCCGGCCCGGGCGCGGTTCGACCGCGACCGGCCGGGTCGCCTCGAACCGGATCGTGCCCGCCACGGCTTCGGAATCCACGCGCGTGCGCAGCTCGCCGAGCGCGGCGGCGACCTGTGTCGGGTCCGCCCGGGTCACCACGGCCAGGTCGCGGGTGGTGAAGAACGAGCTGAGCCGGGTGAAGGGGTTCAACGGCTGCTCGCCCGCCTGGTCCACAGTGGACGCCCAGTCCGGGTGCAGCCCGGCCACCGCGGGATCCAGCGTCGTGGTGACCGGTCCGGCGTGCACGGCGACCGGGCGGGCCAGCCGCGGTTCGATCCGTTCGCGCAGCCGCTGTTCGGCGTCCGGGCGCGCGAGCCCGCCGATGTCCACCCCGGACACCGTCACCCCGCGCGGCACCTCGCCCTGGCTGATCAACAGATCGAAGGCGTACAGCGCGACGAACAGGCCGAGCGCCCACCCGGCGGCGTAGGCGCCCCGTCGTAACCGCCGCTTCCGCCGCACGGTCGCGAACACCTCGGTGACGGCTCCCAGGATGTCGGTGCGTTCGGAATCGGCCACGGCATCCTCCCCAATCAGACAACCGGGAGCAAAGCGTACGGTCCGGACATCGGGTCGTCGCGCCGGGGTGGTAGACCGGAGTCCATGCGGTTGCTCATCATGGCCGACACGCACGTGTCCCAGCGGGCTCGCGCGCTGCCCGACCAGGTGTGGCGTGCGGTGGCCGCGGCCGATGTGGTGGTGCACGCGGGCGACTGGGTCGCCGAAGGTCTGCTCGACGAGCTGGAATCCCGCGCTCGCCGGTTGATCGGCGTGTACGGCAACAACGACGGCCCCGCGCTGCGGGCCAGGTTGCCCGAGGTGGCGCGGGCCGAGCTCGACGGCCTGCGACTCGCGGTCGTGCACGAGACCGGTCCGGCCAAGGGCCGTGAACAGCGCTGCGCGCGGGCGTTTCCCGACGCCGACGTGCTCGTCTTCGGGCACAGTCACATCCCGTGGGACACCACGGTGGGCGTTCGCGACGACACGAGCGGTGCCGGGGAACGCCCGCTGCGGCTGCTCAACCCCGGTTCGCCCACCGACCGGCGACGGCAGCCCGAAGGCACCTACCTCACGGCAAGGGTGCACCGGGGTCGGCTGTGCGAGGTCGAGTTCCATCCGGTTTCCCGGCGTTGACCAGCGCGCGGGCCACGGCGGGCAGCGCGTCCAGATCTGTCTCGCCGTCCACCGAGTGCAGCAGGCCGAGCCCGATCGCCATGCCGAACAGCGCGGTGACCGCGGTCTCGGGCGGGATGGGCAGGTCGATCCCGCAGCGGTCCAGGTAGGTGGTGAGCAGCTTGCTCAAGGTGCGGTGGACCTCGGCGCCGCGCTCGGTGACGGCGCGCCGGAGCCCGGCGTCGCCGCGGGCGTGGGTCAGGTATTCGGTCTCCAGGACCATCCAGGTCTTGTCCGAGACCGTCTGCCGCCACCACGAAACGAAGGCGCGCAACAGGCTTTCCGGATCGTCCACCGAGTCCATGGCTTCGATGAGGCTCGTGTCCTTGTTCGCCCGTATCCGGTCGAGCACGGCCATGCAGAGCTCGTCCTTGTTGAGGAAGTTCGAATAGACCGCGCCCTTGGAGTAGCCGGCCGCCTCGGCGACCTTTCCCAGCGACGTGCCCGCGTAACCGTCGGCCAGGAACAGGTCCATGGCCGTGGTGATGAGCCGCTCGCGGGTGTGCGCCTGGCTTTCGGCACGGGAAAGCCGCGGCCGGGACGCGCTCAGGGATCCACTCATGCGTCCACTGTAGGCGGCGTTTTGAACTGTGTTTAATCGGCCGTGACTCCAGGCGGGGAGATCACGGCCGGGCACTCGGCCTCGGGGTGAAAAACGGGTCGTCATGGCGGCCCGGTTTCGCCATCATGGCCGGATGTGGACCATCGCGGCCCGGCCCGTCGACGAACCCCTTGCGCGCACGGTGATCCGTGATTTCCTCGCCGACATCGTCGGTCGCTACCACGGCAGGCCCGCGACCGGCGAGGAGGTCGATCGGGTGCTCGCCGACGAGCCCGCCGACGATCTGGTGCCGCCCGGCGGGACGTTCCTGCTCGCGGAGCGGGACGGCGTGCCGACCGGTTGTGTCGGGGTGCGGCTCCTGGACGCGAAAACCGCCGAGGTCACCAAGTTGTTCGTTTATCCCGCCGCGCGGGGCGACGCAGGCGGAGCGCGGCTGCTGGACGCCGCCGAAGCCGCCGCTCGCGGGCTGGGGGCGGAGATCATCCGCCTCAACACGCGCAGTGATCTCATCGAGGCCCGGCGACTGTACGCGAGGCGGGGATACCGGGAGACCGAGCCCTACAAGACCGGCCCCTATATCGACCATTGCTTCGCGAAAACCCTGCTCTGATCAGATGTCTGGCTCGCCCGGCGGGCCACAATCCCTTGGCTTCGGCGCGTTTATGGTTTATACATCGGATGTCTGTGGATGTCTGCGTCGACGAAGCTGGGAGTGTCCATGGCCCGCATCACCGGGTTCGAAGTGCACGACATCCGCTTTCCCACCTCGCGGGAGCTGGATGGATCGGACGCGATGAACCCGGATCCGGACTATTCGGCCGCCTATCTGGTCCTGCGGACCGACGAGGGACCCGGCGGCCACGGCTTCACCTTCACCATCGGGCGCGGGAACGACGTCCAGGCCGCCGCCATCCGCGCGCTCGAGCCGATGGTGGCCGGCCGGCCGGTCCCGGAGGACGCGTCCGCGCTCGCCGCGTTGTCGGCCGCGCTGGTCGGTGATTCGCAACTGCGCTGGCTGGGGCCGGAAAAGGGCGTCGCGCACATGGCGATCGGGGCCGTCGTCAACGCCGCGTGGGATCTCGCGGCCCGGCGCGCTGACCGTCCACTGTGGAGGTTCCTGGCGGAGCTGGCGCCGGAGGAGATCGCCGGCCTTGTCGACTACCGGTACCTTTCGGACGCGCTGACCGAGCAGGAGGCACTGGACATCCTGCGCGCCGCGGAACCGGGCCGGGCGCACCGCATGGAACGGTTGCTCAACGGCGGTTATCCGGCCTACACCACCACTCCCGGCTGGCTCGGGTACACCGACGAGAAGCTGGTGCGGCTGTCCACCGAAGCCGTCGCCGACGGGTTCGGCATGATCAAGATCAAGGTCGGCGGCGACCTCGACGACGATCGCCGGCGGATGCGGCTGACCCGCGAAGCGGTGGGCGTGGACGTGCGGATCGCGGTCGACGCCAACCAGCGCTGGGACGTCGGCGCCGCGGTCGAGTGGATGTCCGAGCTCGCGCCCTACGACCCGTACTGGATCGAGGAGCCCACCTCCCCGGACGACGTGCTCGGCCACGCCGCGATCGCGAAGGCGCTCGCGCCGATGAAGGTCGCCACCGGCGAACACGTCGCGAACCGCGTCGTGTTCAAGCAATTGCTGCAGGCACAGGCACTTTCGGTCCTGCAACTCGACGCCAGCCGGGTCGGCGGCGTCAACGAGAACGTGGCGATCCTCCTGCTGGCCGCGAAATTCGGCGTGCCGGTATGCCCGCACGCGGGCGGAGTCGGGCTGTGCGAACTGGTCCAGCATCTGGCGATGGCCGACTACATCGCCGTTTCGGGCAGCCACACCGACCGCGCCATCGAGTGGGTCGATCACCTGCACGAGCACTTCACCGACCCGGCCCGCGTCTCGCGCGGCCACTACCTCGCGCCGACGGCCCCGGGGTTTTCGGCGCGGCTGCGGGAGGAAACCCTGGCACGCTTCCGGTTCCCGGACGGTCCCGAGTGGCGGGCCTGAGTTCGCCGGGGTTCGCCACGCACGAGCGGGACACCGGACAACACGAAGGAGTAGCAGTGACTGAAGGTTTCGCCGATTTCGCCGGTTCGGTCGCGGTGGTCACCGGTGGCGCCTCGGGCATCGGCCTTGCCACCGCCGAGACGTTGGCCGAGCGCGGCGCACGCGTGGCGGTGCTCGACCTCAAACCCGACGTGTCCGAACCGTTGACCGGAATCCGTTGCGATGTCACCGACAACGCATCGGTGACCGAAGCGATCGACGCGGTCACCGAGCGCTTCGGCGGGATCGACATCGTGATCAACAACGCCGGGATCGGCGCGCAGGGCGATGTGACCGCCAACGGCGACGACGAATGGCACCAGGTCTTCGACGTCAATGTGGTCGGCATCGCGCGGGTCAGCCGCGCCGCGCTGCCGCACCTGCGCCGCTCGGCCCACGCCGCGATCGTCAACACCTGCTCGATCGCCGCGACGGCGGGCCTGCCGCAGCGGGCGCTGTACTCGGCCTCCAAGGGCGCGGTCCTGTCGTTGACCCAGGCGATGGCCGCCGACCATGTGCGGGAAGGCATCCGCGTCAACTGCGTGTGCCCGGGCACCGTCGACACCCCGTGGGTCGCCCGGCTGCTCGACACCGCACCCGACCCGGCCGCCGAACGCGTCGCGCTGGCGGCCCGCCAGCCCACCGGGCGACTGGTCACCGCGGCCGAGGTCGCGCACGCGATCGCCTACCTCGCGAGTCCCCGGTCGGCTTCCACCACCGGCACCGCGCTCGCCGTCGACGGTGGCATGCAGGGGCTCCGCCTCCGCCCGGCCCAATCCTGAAGCGGCCCCGACCGGGCGTCCTCGACCGGCTCGGGGTGGTGGCGTGATCGTCGAGTGGGCCGGAGCGGCGGGAAACCGCGCTCCGGCCCGCGATCACGGTCTCGCACCCGTGAGGCGTGCGCTTCAGGCGAGCGCGGCGCGCAGCCAGTCCTCGACACCGGCGATGTGGACCAGCGCCCAGGAACGCGCCACTTCCGGCCGATGCGCGGCGATCGCCTGGTAGATCGCCGCGTGCTGCTCATGCGTCTTGACGACCGCGTCCTGCTGGGAAAGCCCGCGCCAGATCCGGACCCGGGTGGTCGGGCCGGACAGACCCTCCAGCAGCGAGCACAGCACGGGATTGCCGGAGCCCTCCGCGATGCGGCGGTGGAAGGCGAGATCGCCGGTGACCAGTTCCTCGACCGTGGGCGCGTTCGTCACCGCGTCGAGCAGATCGCGCAGCTCCGCGATGTCGTGCTCACTCATCGTGCTCGCGGCCATCGCGGTGGCCGCCGGCTCCAGGATCCGGCGCACCGCGAGGAAGTCGAGCACGCTGTCGTCGCGATGGAAGTCGACGATGAAGTTCATCGCGTCCAGCAGCAGGCGCGGTTCCAGACTGGTGACGTAGGTACCGTCACCCTGGCGGACATCCAGCACCCGGACCAGGCACAGCGCCTTCACCGCCTCCCGCAGTGAGCTGCGGGAAAGGCCGAGCTGTGCGGCCAGTTCCGCCTCCTTCGGCAGCCGGTCCCCGGGGGCCAGCCGGCCGGAGGTGATCATGTCTTTGATCTTCTCGATCGCGACATCCGTGACCGGCATGCGTTCAGCCTGCCATCGCCCGCGCACGGCAGGTGTAGCGGGGAGCGAAGGTGGGTAGTACTGCTTCGCAATCGAAGGTCGCGGAGGTGAGTGAGGACATGGCGGACACGTCGCGGCTACCCACGCCGGTCGCCGAAACCTGGGAGTGGCAACGGCACGGCAACTGCCGGAACCTGGACAGTTCGGTGTTCTTCCATCCTGACGGAGAGAGGGGATTCGCGCGGGCCGACCGCGTGGCCAGGGCCAAGCAGATCTGCAAGTCCTGTCCCGTGATCGTGGAGTGCCGGCACCACGC
>DASSAD010000076.1:0-41267 GCA_035685725.1 Amycolatopsis sp.
GTAATCACTCGGTTGTGTAGCTCTGCCCGGGACCCGCACCTGCCAGGATCCCGATATGACCCTTTGGATTCTCGCTCCGGTCGCGGCCTCCGCTTTCGCCCTGGCCGCGACCCCGGCCCTGGCCGCGACCCCGGCCCCGGACCTGGCCCCGACGGCCACCGATCTCGCGCTCGCCATGCAGCGCACCGCCGGCCCGACCTCCGCGGTGAGCCTGCGCTGCCAGCCGCCGCAGGGCACCCACCCGAACCCCTCCGGCGCCTGTCAGACGCTGTCCACGGTGAACGGCAACTTCGACCGTCTGCCGCACGAGCAGACCATGTGCACCCAGATCTGGGACCCGGTCGCGGTGACCGCCACGGGACAGTGGCAGGGAAGCCCGGTGCGGTTCACACATTCCTACGACAATCCGTGCCTGGCCGCCGCCGAGACCGGAGGCGTCTTCGACTTCTGAGCGACCGCGCCCGGAGCAGGACTCCATCCGGTAGACCACCGATTGTGAGCGGCCGTCCCCGGGACGGGGCTTCAGCCGGCAAGACCGCCGAATACCGGAAAGCGCCCCGGCCGTGAAAGGGCGATTCTGGAATACCGACGGATTCCCGGCTGCCGCAAGCGGCCGGGACCGGGCATACACCGGCGGGCCCGGGAAACAATCGACAAAGTGCGCGTCGCCCGGCCCAACGACGAACACTCTGTCCATTTCCAAGCGGGAGCCGGGCGCGCACGATTCGCCAATGAGCCAGATCTCCCTCCCGGACGGCCGGGTGGATCTGCCGGACTCCTCGCCGATCCGCGGCAGCCGGTTCGCCAACGCCGAACTCGCCCCGGTACCCGCCGGAAAACGCACGTGGACCACCTACAACTATTTCGCGCTCTGGATGGGAATGGCGCACAACATTCCCAGTTACGCCCTGGCGGCGTCGCTGATCGCGCTGGGCATGGACTGGTGGCAGGCTCTGGTCACCATCACCTTGGGCAACCTGATCGTGCTGGTGCCGATGCTGGCCAACAGCCACGCGGGTACCAAGTACGGCATCCCGTTCCCGGTGTTCGCGCGCGCCTTCTACGGCGTGCGCGGCGCCAATTTCGCGGCACTGTTGCGCGCCTTCATCGCCTGTGGCTGGTTCGGCATCCAGACCTGGGTCGGCGGTGAGGCGATCTTCATCCTGATCGGCAAGCTGGCCGGCCCGGCCTGGCGCGACGCCGCGCACGCCGCCGGGCAGCCGTGGACGCTGTGGCTGTCGTTCGCGGTGTTCTGGATCGGCCAGCTGCTGATCATCTGGCGCGGCATGGAGGCGGTCCGCCGGTTCGAGAACTGGAGCGCCCCGCTGGTTTCGCTGGGCTTCGTGATCCTGCTGGCATATGTGCTGGTCAAGGCGGGCGGTATCGGCCCGATCCTGGCCGCGCCGTCGAAGCTGGGCTGGGGACCGGACTTCTGGAAGGTCTTCGCGCCCGCGCTGATGGCGATGATCGCGTTCTGGTCCACGCTGTCGCTGAACATGCCGGACTTCACGCGCTTCGGCGGCAGCCAGCGCCAGCAGGTGCGCGGCCAGCTCCTCGGCCTGCCCACCACGATGACCTTCATCGCGATCGTGGCGATCCTGACCACCTCCGGCGGGAGCCTCCTCTACGGCGAGGCGATCTGGGACCCCGCGCAGCTGGCCGACCGGTTCTCGAGCCCGGTCCTGGTGGTGATCGCGCTCATCGCGTTGGTGCTCGCGACGGTGTCGGCGAACCTGGCCGCGAACGTGGTCAGCCCCTCCTACGACTTCTCCAACGCCTTCCCGAAGAAGATCACCTTCGCGCTGGGCGGGCTGATCACCGGCGTGGTCGGCGTCGCGATCCAGCCCTGGAAGCTCTACTCCGACCCGAACGTCTACATCTTCGCCTGGCTCGGCTTCTACGGCGGCGTGCTGGGCTCGGTCGCCGGGGTGTTGATCGCGGGCTACTGGGTCGTCGAGCGGACGAAGCTCGACCTGCCCGGGCTCTACACCGAAGGCGGCCGGTACTGGTTCCGGGCGGGCTGGAACTGGCGCGCCCTGGTGGCCACGGTCGCCGGCGCGGTCCTCGCGGTCGGCGGGGCCTACACCGCGCCGGGCTCCGACGGCCCGTTCCCCACCGGAGGGCTCATCCCGTTCCTGAAGCCCCTGTACGACTACAGCTGGGTCGCCGGACTCGTCGGCGGCTTCGTGGTCTATCTCGCGCTGGCCCTGCCCGGCCGCGCGACCCGAGCACACGCACCGAAGGAGGACAACCATGAGCAACCTGGTCAGGGCAGCCTTGGCGCAGCAGCGGTGGACGGGTGACAAGGAATCGATGACCGCCGCCGCGGTGGACCTCGTCGCCCGCGCGGCGTCCCAGGGCGCGCAGATCATCTGCCTGCAAGAACTGTTCTACGGCCCGTACTTCTGTCAGGTGCAGGACGCCGACTACTACTCCTACACCGAAAGCATTCCGGACGGGCCGACCACCCTGCTGCTCCAGGAGGTGGCGCGGCAGTACGGCATCGTCATCATCGCGCCGATGTACGAACAGGAACAGCAGGGCGTCTATTACAACACCGCCGCCGTCATCGACGCCGACGGCAGGTACCTCGGCAAGTACCGGAAGAATCACCTCCCGCAGGTGAAGGGATTCTGGGAGAAGTTCTACTTCCGGCCCGGCAACCTCGGGTACCCGGTGTTCGACACGGCGGTCGGCCGGATCGGCGTCTACATCTGCTACGACCGGCATTTCCCGGAAGGCTGGCGCGCCCTCGGCCTGGCCGGGGCGAAGATCGTGTTCAACCCGTCGGCGACCAGCCGCGGGCTGTCGCAGTACCTCTGGCGGCTCGAACAGCCGGCGGCCGCGGTGGCCAACGAGTACTACGTCGGCGCGATCAACCGGGTCGGCGTGGAACCGCTGGGGGACAACGATTTCTATGGCCAGACCTATTTCGTCGATCCCCGTGGCCAGCTGGTCGGCGACGCCGCCTCCGATACCGAGGAAGAACTCGTCGTGCGGGATCTGGACATGGACGCGCTCGGCGCGGTCCGTGACCTGTGGGCGTTCTACCGGGACCGCCGCCCCGACTCCTACGATTCGATCGTCGCTCCGTAGCGCGGGTTTTCCGCGCGGAACGGGAGGTTTTCCATGCGAACTCTGATAACCGGCGGAACGGTGCTGAGCGCCACCGGCGCGAGCGCCGCCGATGTGCTGGTGGAAGACGAAAAGGTCGCGGCGATCGTCTCACCCGGTTTCGTCGAAACCGCGGACACGGTACTCGACGCGTCCGGGAAATATGTGCTTCCCGGCGGAATCGACGCGCACACCCACCTGGAAATGCCCTTCGGCGGGACTCAGTCGGCCGACACCTTCGCCACCGGAACCGAAGCCGCCGCCTGGGGCGGCACCACGACGATCATCGACTTCGCCGTGCAGGCCAAGGGCACCACGCTCACCGCCACAATGGACCGATGGCACGAGAAGGCCGACGGAAACTGCGCCGTCGACTACGGCTTTCACCTGATCGTGTCGGACGTCAACGACACCACCTTGAAGGACATGGAAACCTGCGTGGACCGCGGAGTCTCCAGCTTCAAGATGTTCATGGCCTACCCGGGGGTGTTCTACTCGACCGACGGGGAGATCCTGCGCGCCATGCGGAAGGCGGCGGACACCGGCTCGACGATCATGATGCACGCCGAGAACGGCATCGCCATCGACGAACTGGTCGCGCAGGCGCTGGCCGAGGGCCGGACCGATCCCCTCCAGCACGGGTTGACCAGGCCCCCGGCCCTGGAAGGCGAGGCGACCTCGCGTGCGATCGCGCTGGCCCAGGTGACCGGCGCGCCGCTCTACATCGTGCACCTGTCGGCCGCCGAGGCGCTGACGGCGGTCGCCGCGGCTCGCGACGACGGCCGGAACGTGTTCGCCGAGACCTGTCCGCAGTATCTTTATCTGTCCATAGCGGACCTCGCACGGCCCGGGTTCGAGGGCGCCAAATACGTGGCATCGCCGCCGCTACGGGAAAAGCACCACCAGGCCGACCTGTGGCGGGGGTTGCGCACGAACGATCTGTCCGTGGTGTCCACCGACCACTGCCCGTTCTGTTTCAAGGAACAGAAGGAACTCGGGCGGGGTGACTTCTCCCGGATCCCGAACGGGATACCGGGCGTCGAGCACCGGATGGATCTGCTGCATCAGGGCGTTGTCGCCGGGGAGATCTCGCTCGCGAGGTGGGTGGAGGCGTGCTCGACGACCCCGGCCCGGATGTTCGGGCTGTACCCGCGAAAAGGCGTGCTGGCGCCCGGCGCGGACGCCGACATCGTGATCTACGACCCCACGGCCCGGCAGACCCTGTCGGCGCGGACCCATCACATGAACGTGGATTACTCGGCGTACGAAGGTTTCGAGATCATGGGAAAGGTCGAAACGGTGCTGTCCCGGGGGAAGGTCGTCGTTTCCCCGTCCGGGTTCGGCGGCACGAGCGGCCACGGGCGGTTCCTGGCCCGCGATCTCTGCCAGTACCTGAACTGAAGGCGGCAACGATGGATTTCGGTGTGGTGCTGCAGACCGATCCTCCCGCGCGGGAAGTGGTGCGCCTGATGCGGGAGGCCGAGAACCGCGGCTTCTCCTACGGCTGGACCTTCGATTCCACCGTGCTCTGGCAGGAACCGTTCGTCATCTTCTCGCAGATTCTGGCGAACACGTCGGCGATGATGGTCGGGCCGATGGTGACCAGCCCCGGCACCCGGGACTGGTCCGTGCTGGCCTCCCTGTTCGCGACCCTGAACGACATGTTCGGGAACCGGACCGTGTGCGGGATCGGGCGCGGCGACTCGGCGCACCGGGTGATCGGCAAGAAACCGTCCACATTGGCCACTTTGCGCGCGGCGATGCACGCCGTCAAGGAGCTGGCCGAAGGCCGCGAGGTGCTCCTCGGCGAGACCCCGGTGCGCATCCCGTGGGTGCGCGACGGCCGGCTGGAGATGTGGATGGCCGGATACGGGCCGAAGGCGCTGAAGACGGCCGGCGAACAGGCCGACGGATTCATCCTGCAGTGCGCCGATCCGGCGATCGCCCGGTGGACCATCGGCTCGGTGCGGGAGGCGGCGCGCGCGGCCGGCCGGGACCCGGCGGGCATCACCGTCTGCGTGGCCGCGCCGGCCTACGTCGGCGACGACCTGCCGCACCAGCGGGAGCAGTTGCGGTGGTTCGGCGGGATGGTCGGCAACCACGTGGCCGATCTCGTCGCCCGCTACGGTTCCGCGGGGCCGGTGCCGCACGAGTTGACCGACTACATCGCCGGACGCCACGGCTACGACTACACGCACCACGGCCGGGCGGGAAACCCGTCGACGGATTTCGTGCCGGACCAGATCGTCGACCGGTTCTGCCTGCTCGGGCCCGCGGGCGCGCATCTGGAACGCCTCGGTGAACTGGCCGCCCTGGGCGTCGACCAGTTCGCCGTGTACCTGATGCACGATCAGCGGGAGCAGACCTTGGCCGCCTACGGTACCCAGATCATCGGCAAGCTCGCCACCCCGTGATCCCGGCGGCTCGTGCTGGTACTTTCCCGTCCGCGGGGGGTTTCGTTCCACACCGGCCGATGTGGCCGCTGTCACGCGGATGAACCTTGTCGCGAATGGACCGTCTCTTTGATGGTCCGTACCACAGGAGGATGGGAGATCCACGAGATGAAGCGCAGCACGCTGGCAGTGGCCGCCGCATCGATGGCGGCGGCGGTCGGCCTGGGGGTGGGCGTGGGGACGGGCGCTTTCTCGTTCGAGGCCGCGCCGACGACCGCGACGAGCGCGCAGCTGGTCAGCGCACAGACTGACGAGTCCGCGGTGCCCGCACAGTTGCGGGTGCCCGCGGGCACCAAGCTGACCGCGTCGTTGCAGGGCGTCGGTGTGCAGATCTACCAGTGCACCGACAACGCCTGGACGCTGCTGGAGCCGGCCGCGACGCTGACCGACAACGACCGGGCCGTCGCGCTCCACTTCAAGGGCCCGATCTGGGTGTCCACAGTGGACGGCAGCGAGGTCGGCGCGGCCGCCGTGGCGACCGTGAACCAGCCCAACGCGATCCCCGAGCTGCTGCTGAAGGCGAACCAGAACCAGGGCACCGGCACCTTCGGCAAGGTGACCTACGTCCAGCGGCTGCAGACCCGAGGCGGTGTCGCACCGGCCGGATCCTGCACGAACGGTGCGCAGACCTCGGTCCGCTATTCCGCGCAGTACCGCTTCTACTCCGCGAGCTGACCGGATCGGACACTTGATCCGCCCCACGCGGTCGGATCGCCGGGTTCGTCCGGTCCGGGAACATCCGGACCGGACGACCGAAAACTCTTTCTGTCCGAACGGGATTCACCAGCACGCCGGTGCGGCCGCGTCCGAACGGCTTCCGCCCGACGGGTCAGGAGTCCGCCCGCTCAGCGGCCCGTTCCGTGGCCTTTTCCTCCCGCCACTGCTCGTCCGTGGCACCACGGCGCCAGTAGCCGGAAATCGACAGCAGGTCGCGGCGCATCCCGCGTTCATCGAGCAGGTACCGGCGCAGTTGCCGCACGAAACCCGCTTCGCCGTGCACGAACGCCTGCACCACGCCGTCCGGGAAGTCCAGTTCCCGCACCGCCTGCACGAGGTCCGCGCCGGCCGACCGGTGCAGCCACCGGATCCGCGCGTCCGCCTTGGTGGTCAGCGCCTGTTCCTCCGCCGCGTCGGCCACCTCGACGAAGGCGTGGACCGGAACATCCTCCGGCATGGCTTCCAACGACGCGGCGATGGCGGGCAGTGCGCTTTCGTCACCCACCAACAGGTGCCAGTCGGCCTCGGTGCCCGGGGCGTAAGCGCCACCCGGGCCGGAAAAGAGGATTTCGTCGCCTGGTTTCGCGGCGGCGGCCCACGGCCCGGCGAAGCCCTCGTCGCCGTGGTGCACGAAGTCGATGGTCAGTTCACGGGCGTGCCGGTCATAGGAGCGCACCGTGTAGCTGCGCATCCTCGGCCAGTGCTCCCTGGGCAGTTCGGCCCGGATCGTGCCCAGCTCGAAGGGCTCCGGATAGGCCACCCCCGCCACCGGAAAGATCACCTTGATGTACGCGTCGGTGAATCCGTTCGGCTCGAACGCGGCCAGCCCGTCGCCGCCGGCGACGATCCTGATCAGGTGTGCCGTCAACCGCTCGGTGCGCAGCACCCGCGCGCGGGTCACCGGCCTGGGCTTAGCCGCCATGTGTCGTTCCTCCGTCGTCCCGGGTCTCCATGTAGTAAGGCTACGCTAAGAAACCCTTCCCACGCTCGTGATCTTGGTGCCGGAACCGACCCGCCGACCACAGCGGCCGCGCGAGACCCAGGTGAGCCGGGGTCCCGCGCGGAACGAAAGCTAGCCGACGCCGGTCACCTGACCGTTCCCGCCGTCGAACACGACATCCGAGCAACCGTAGAAGGTCTCGGTGCTGTCCGACCGCGCCCACACCGAGTAGATGACGTGACGGCCGGACTTGCCCGCCGGCAGGTTTCCCGTCCAGTAGTAGTAACCGTCCACGCTGCCGGTCGGACCGGTCTCCGGCGGATGGTCGGCGACCAGGAACGGCTGGTCCTCCAACTCCGACCAGGTCAGCGGCTTCGTGGGATCCCAGCCGTTCTTGGTGACATAGAGATAAAACGAGCCGGGATGCGCGGCCCACTTGTTGTAGCGGAAGTTGAACGACGCGCCCGACGTCAGATGCGTCAGCGGCCAGTCACCCGGCAGGTTGAATCCGGTGTACGTCGAGTTTCCCCCGCTGCACAGTTGCCCGTCCGGGATGAAGCCCCGAGTGCGCCCCGCGCCGTCCGAACGCAGCACGGAGAACCAGTTGTAGAGCGAGTTGGTGCCGCTCTGGGCGACAGCCGCGGCGCAGGCGGAATTCTTCGGGATGATCTGGCCCGTCGAGGTGAGCCCGTCCTTCCAGCACAGGTATGTCCGGCTGCCCGGTTGCATGAACGCGCCGTGCGCCGAGGCCGGTGTCGCCGACACCAGACTCACCATCAGCGCGGTCAGCAGGGCGAGCGCACCGGAGGCCAGCAGTCTGCTTCGCTTGGTCACGGTGTTTCCTTCGGTTCGTGTGGCCGTGGATGACCACGAGCGGACGCTAACGCGAAGCGCCCTTTTCGGGCGAACAAGACAGGTTCCGCTCCAGGTGCGGCGTGAAAATTTCGCGCACCGAGACCGACATCGGTAGCCGACCCGAACCTCGAACAGCGGAGGCCGCCCCGGCGACTACCGCGGCGCCCGATCCCTGCGGGGCGCGGCATCGCGGACACCCGCCCGCCTCGGCGGTGAAAGTTGCATGGACGCGTTCGCACAGGAGGAAGCCTTACTATGGAGGTTCCGGAAAAACGCCCCTTTTCCGCCTACGTCAAGGTATTCTGTAACCCAATGCTCACGCCCTGTACTGCCGCTGGACACCGTTGTCTTGGAGGTGGACGTGACCACTGTCGAGGTGCCCGACGCCCGGCCCACGCTGGCCGATGTCGCGCGCGCCGCGGGGGTGTCGTCGGCAACGGCGTCCCGGGTGCTCAACGGGTTTCCGCGGGTGAAGCCCGAAACCCGTAAACAGGTGGAAACGGCCATGGCGTCGCTGGGCTACGTGCGACAACGGGCGGCCCGCGTCACGACGGCGCGCCGCACGCGGTCGATCGCCTTCGTGGTCTGCGAGGAAGGGTTGCGCCTGTTCGCCGACCCGTACTTCGCCCGGGTCGTCTTCGGCGCGAGCCGGGAGCTGTCCGCGGCCGGGATGCAGCTGGTGCTGCTCACCGTACCCTCCACAAAGGACTACCAGACGAGCGCGCTGCGCTATCTCGGCAGCGGGCACGTCGACGGCGCCCTGTTCGTCAGCATGCACGGGCGCCGACCGCTCGATCTGGACCACGTGGGCATCCCGGTCGTGCTCGGCGGCCGGCCCGTGCAGGGCGAAGGCGAAGCCCGGTTCTGCTGTGTCGACGCGGACAACCGCGGCGGCGCGGAACAGGCGGTGCGTCACCTGATCGACGCAGGCCGGTCGACCATCGCCACGGTCGCCGGGCCGCGGGACATGACGGCCGGCGCGGACCGGCTGCACGGCTACCGCACCGTGCTGGTCGAGGCCGGCCGGCCCGACCACGGCCTGGTGGTCTTCGGCGACTTCGGCCAGGCCTCGGGCGAGCACGCCACCGCGCGGTTGCTGGAACGAAGGCCCGAAGTGGACGCCATCTTCGCCGCCTCCGACCTGATGGCGGTCGGCGTACTGCGCGCGCTGCGCCGTGCCGGGCGCCGCGTGCCGGACGATGTCGCGGTGGTCGGTTTCGACGACCTGCCGCTGGGCCGCCACACCGATCCGCCGCTGACCACGGTGCGCCAGCCGATCGAGGAAATGGGCGCCCGGATGACCCGGGAACTGCTGGCCCTGATCGCCGGCAGCCCGGCCACTCCCCGCAGCGTCATCCTCGACACCGAACTGGTGATCCGCGAATCCGCGTGAGCCGGCCTCCCGCACGGACAAGCCGCTCCCACACCCCCGGCGTGTCCCCTCCTCCGGTCGCCGAGTCCTCCCGTCCGGTTGCCGAGTCCTCCCGTCCGGCGCCCGAGTTCGCCCGTCCGGTTGCCGGGATGCCGGTCCGGACCATCGAGCGCGCCGGTCGGGCCCGGCCGATCTCCGCCTTCCGCGGTGAAACCTACATCCGGCCCGATCCCCGGTGGGTTCCCGAAACACCAGGTCAAATAAGTCCACAGTAGACTCTTCCGATCCGCGCCAACCGGCTTCCTCGTGCCCGTTTCGCCGCCGACCTACATTTTCTCGCGCGAGACCCACGCCCCCGGAGAGGTCGCGCGGTTTCGCTCGGCGCAGTTCGATCAGGGCGCTTTCACTCGAGGCAGGAGAGGCACCGATGCACCCCAGGCTCACCGGAAAAGCAAGACCCTTGGCGGCCGCGTTGCTCGCGGCGGCCACCATGACCGGCCTATTCGTGACCGCGATGTCCCAGGCCCAGGCCGCGAGCACCTGCTCCGTCCAGTACCAGGTGGCCAACGACTGGGGCACGGGCGCGACGGTCAACCTCACCGTGACCAACGGGGACACCGCGCTCACCGCGTGGACGCTGTCCTTCGCGTTCGCCGGCAACCAGCACGTGACGCAGGGCTGGAACGGGACCTACACGCAAAGCGGCCAGAACGTCACGGTGGCCAGCACCAGCTACAACGGCGCGGTGGCCGGCGGCGCCTCGTTCAGCACCGGATTCAACCTCGGCTACTCGGGCACCAACCAGGCGCCGACGGGTTTCTCGCTCAACGGCGCCGCCTGTGGCGGCGGTGGCACAACGCCACCCACCAGCCCCACGACACCGACAACGCCCACGACACCAACGACGCCCACCCAACCGCCGGCGGGCGGGCACGTGACCAACCCGTTCTCCGGCGCGACGCCCTATCTCAACCCGGACTACGTGCAGGAAGTCCAGACGCAGGCCAGCGCGGACGGCTCGTCGGCGGAAGCCTCCGTGGCCACCTACCAGACCGCGATCTGGCTGGACCGCATCTCGGCGATCGCGGGCGGCAGCGGCAAGCTCGGCCTGCAACAGCAGATGGACAACGCGCTGGCGAAGGCGGCGAACGGGCCGGTCACCATCGAGGTCGTCGTCTACGACCTGCCGGGCCGGGACTGCGCGGCGCTGGCGTCCAACGGTGAACTGCCGGCGACGGCGGCGGGACTGTCCAGCTACGAATCCCAGTTCATCGACCCGATCGCGACGATCCTCGGCGAAAGCCGGTACACCGCAAGCAACCTGCGGGTCGTCACGATCATCGAGCCGGACTCGCTGCCCAACGCGGTGACCAACCAGAGCGTGCAAGCGTGTTCGACCGCCACTCCGCTCTACGAGCAGGGCATCGAATACGCGCTGAACAAGCTGCACGCGATCCCGAACGTGTACACCTATCTGGACATCGCGCACTCGGCGTGGCTCGGATGGTCGAACAACATGACCGCGGCCGGGCAGGAGTACGCCAAGGTCGCCAGGGCGACGACGTCCGGTTTCGCGAGCGTCGACGGGTTCATCAGCAACACCGCCAACTACACGCCGACCACCGAGCCGTTCCTGCCCAACCCGACGCTGCAGGTCGGCGGCCAGCCGCTGGACTCGGCGACGTTCTACCAGTACAACCCCTATTTCGACGAGCATTCCTACGCCACGGCGATGTATTCCACGCTGGTCTCCAGCGGTTTCCCGAGCCGGGTCGGCTTCCTGATCGACACCTCCCGCAACGGGTGGGGTGGTCCGAACCGGCCGGGTCAGCTGAACAGCAGCCCGACCACCCCGAACGCGTACGTGGCCGCGAACAAGACCGACCAGCGGCCGTTCCGGGGTGACTGGTGCAACCAGAACAACGCGGGCATCGGCGCGCGGCCGCAGGCGGCGCCGTTCGGCTCGGGGGATCCGGTGATCGCGTTCGTGTGGATCAAGCCGCCCGGGGAATCCGACGGTGACTACCCGAGCGGAAGCCACACCCACGGCGACCCGCACTGCGATCCGGCGGGCACCAACACCGACGGCAGCGGCGGCACGTACGGCACGGGTTCGCTGCCGGGCTACGACGTCCCCGCCGGGCAGTGGTTCGCGGCCGAGTTCCAGCAGCTCGTGGCCAACGCCTACCCGGCCATCCACTAGTGCGGCGGCCGCCTGGTCCGGCCGGCGAGGGTCAGGCCGGGCGGCCCCACGCGGCCCGACCCGCGACCGCCGCGAGCAACGCGTCGACCGCGTCCAGGCGATGCGCGCTGACCACCGCGTCACAGTAGGGCCAGACCGCGGACATCCCGCCGGTCAAGGGCCGGTAGCCCGCTTTCGCGGTCCGCGGGTTGACCCACACGATCCGGTGCGCGAGCCGGGAGAGCCGGGCCATCTGCGCGGCCAGGACCGCCGCGCCGCCGGTCTCCCAGCCATCGGAGATGATCACGACGACGGCGCCCCGGGCCATCCCGCGGGCGCCGTGGGCGTCGATGAACTCGCGCAGTGACGCGCCGATCCGCGTTCCCCCGGACCAGTCCGGTGCCTCCTCCCCCGCCCGCCGCAGCGCGGTGACGGGATCGGCGTCGAGGGCGCGGGTCAGCCGGGTCAGCCGGGTCGCGAAGGTGAAGACCTCGGCGTGCGCTCCCCCGGCCGCGCAGACCAGGAGTTGCAGCATGGCGCGCGCGTGGACCTGCATGGATCCCGAAATGTCGCACAGCACGACGAGTTTGCGCGGCTTCTCACGCGGCATCCACCGGCGCAGCACCGCCGGTTCGCCGCCGGATCGCCGTGCCCGCCGCAACGTCTCGCGCAGATCGACCCGCCGTCCGGCGGCGGCGCCCCGTTTCCGCCGAGAGCGCCGCAGCGGCGTCACGAGCCGGAATTCCCGCATCAGCCCGATCAGCGCGGCGAGCTCGGACGCGGTGAGCTCGTCGAAGTCCCGTGCCGTCAGCCGTTCCGCGACGCTGGCGAGCTCTCCCACCTCGCGGCGGGAACTCCCGGACGGGGTGTCCGGGCTCGCGTCCGCGTCACCGGCCGCCTCGGTCGGCGCCGCCGCGGCGAAGGCCAGCTTCGGGGACTGCCCGAAAACGGCGGCGAAAGCCTCGTCGAGCGCGGAAATCTGGTCGGGCGCGGAGACCAGGGTGGCCAACGCGCACCAGTACAGCTCCTCGGGCCGGCTCGGGGAGACCACGGTGATCGCCCGGGCGAAGCGGGCGGACCGGTCGGCGCCGACGGCGAGACCACCGGCGCGCAACCGCTCGGTGAACCGGGCCGCGAACAGCGCGAGGTCAGTCACCGGCCACCTCGGCCAGCGAGCCCTCGGCGAGGGCGCGGTCCTCCTCGTACTTGAGGACCGCACTCATGGTGCGGCGCACGGCCGGCTCGTCGAGTTCCTCGATCCCGAGCACGTGCAGCGCGGACGCCCAGTTGATCGCCTCCGCGATTCCGGGTGGTTTGTACAACTCGAGCCCACGCAGCCGCTGCACCGACCGCGCCACCCGGCCGGCCAGCCAGTCCGCCACTCCCGGTACCCGCAGCCGGATGATCGCGGCCACCCGCTCGACGTCGGGGTGTGCGATCCAGTGGTACAGACATCGCCGTTTCAGCGCGTCGTGCAGTTCCCGGGTGCGGTTGGAGGTCAACACGGTCAGCGGTGCGAAACGGGCGCGCCGGGTGCCCAGTTCGGGGATGGTCACCGTGGCCTCGGCGAGCAGTTCGAGCAGGAAGGCTTCGAACTCGTCGTCGGCGCGGTCGACCTCGTCGATGAGCAGCACCGCCGGTCGCGGACCCGGATGCTCGATCGCGGCGAGCAACGGCCGGGCGAGCAGGTAGTCCTCGCTGAACAGATCGGCTTCGGACACGGTCGCGCCGCGCGCCTCGGCGAGCCGGATGCCGAGCAGCTGTCGGGGATAGTTCCATTCGTAGAGCGCGTCCGCCGAGGACAGGCCTTCGTAACACTGCAACCGGATCAGCACCGTGTCCAGCGCACGGGCCAGCGATTTCGCCGCCTCGGTCTTACCGACCCCGGGCTCGCCTTCCAGCAGAATCGGCTGCGCCATTCGTACCGCGAGGAAAAGCGCCGTGGCGAGCGCCTCGTCGGTCAGGTAGCCGACCGACGCCAGCCGCGCGCCCAGCTCCGCGCTGGTGGGCAGCTCCGCCCACGCTCCCGCGGTCACGTCACGGTCTCGTGGTGCGGGTGGCAGGCGGCGTGGTCGGATCCCGCCACTTCGGCCGGCGCGGGCTCGGGGACCGTCCGACGCCGAGCCGTGATCAGCTCGGCGAACACCGAAACCGCGATCTCCGCGGGTGTGCGCGCCCCGATGTCCAGTCCCGCCGGAGTGCGCACCCGCGCGCGCTCCTCGGCGGTCAATCCCAGTGCGGACAACACCGAAGCACCGCGCCGCCTGCTGGCGATCAGTCCGATGTAGCCGGTCCCGGCCGCGAGTGCCGCCCGGAGCAGAGGTTCCTCGTCGCGCCCGTGCGTGGCGATGATGACCGCTTCGGCGTCCTCGGGCACCGCCGCGGCGTCCCTGGGATTCCCGGCCCGCACGTCGTATCCGGTTCCCCGGCCGACGGACAGCAACGCCCTGGCCACCGGCGCGTCGCCGAAGACCAGGACCAGCGCGGGCGGCAGCTGCGCGTCGAGGAAGATCTCCAGCGCGCCACCCGAAAGGCAGGGATTCTCGACGGTGATCACGCCCTCCTCCGGTGCGTGCCCGGTCGGTTCCGGGGTGATCCGCAACAGCGCCGAGTGCCCGGCCCCGAGGAGCCGGACCCCCTGCGAACGCACGGTGGCCTCCGCGCAGTCGCCGCCGACGAATCCCTCCATCGTGCCGTCGGGCAACACCAGCGCGCAGTCGCCGGGCTTGGCGCTGGTGGGGCGCTGCGCGCGCACGACCGTGGCGAGCACGAACGGGTGCCGGCCGGCCCGGAGCGAGTCGGCGTGCGCGAGCAGTTCCACGCTGGGCATCACGAGATCGCCAGATCCGTCCGCAATGGACGTCCTTGCATGGCGCGCCAGACCGCGGCGGGAGTCAGTGGCATGTCCGCGTGCCGCACCCGGTACGGCTTCAGCGCGTCCACCACCGCGTTGACCACGGCCGCGGGTGAACCCACCGTGGCCGACTCGCCGATCCCCTTGGCGCCGATCGGATGATGCGGCGACGGCGTGCAGGTTTCGCCGAGCTCCCAGGACGGGCATTCCATCGCCGTGGGCAACAGGTAGTCCATGAAGGATCCACCGAGGTGATTTCCCTCCTCGTCGAAGGCCATCACCTGCATCAGCGCCATGCCGACGCCGTCCGCGAGACCGCCGTGCACCTGTCCCTCGACGATCGTCGGGTTGATCCGCACGCCACAGTCGTCGACCGCGACGAACTTGCGGACCTTGACCTGCCCGGTGTCGGCGTCGACGTCCACGACACAGACGTAGGCGCCGAACGGGTAAGTCAGATTGGGCGGGTTGTACACGCACGTCGCGTCGAGGTGGCCTTCGACGCCTTCGGGCAGTTCGAGGGTCGAATGCGCGGCCATTGCGATGTCCTGAATGGACTTTCCCGCTTCGGGGTCGCCGCGGACGAACCAGCGGCCCTTCTCCCATTCCAGGTCGTCCGGGTTCACCTCGAGCATGGCCGAGGCGACGATCTTCGCGCGTTCCCGCACCCGGCGCGCCACCACGGCGGCCGCCGCGCCGGAGACCGGGGTCGAGCGGGAGCCGTAGGTGCCCAGTCCGAACGGCGTCTGGTCGGTGTCGCCGTGCACGACGTCGATGTCGTCCGGCGCGATGCCCAGTTCCTCCGCCACGATCTGGGCGAACGTGGTCTCGTGCCCTTGGCCCTGCGTCTGGCACGACAACCGCAGCACGGCCTTGCCCGTGGGGTGCACGCGCAGTTCCGCGCCGTCGGCCATGCCCAGGCCCAGGATGTCCATGTGCTTGCGTGGTCCCGCGCCGACCGCCTCGGTGAAGAAGGAGACACCGATCCCCATGAGATCGCGGCTGAGCCCCGCGGAATTCAGGTCACGCCGGTGCGCCTGTTCGGCACGCAGATCGTCGTAGTGGGCCATCTCCGTCGCCAGCCCGAGCGTGCGCGGGTAGTCGCCGGAGTCGTATTCCCAGCCGGTCTTGCTCTGGTAGGGGAACTGGTCCGGGCGCAGCAGGTTGCGCAGGCGCAGTTCGGCGGGGTCCACGCCGAGGTCGTAGGCCAGCACGTCGACCAGCCGCTCGACGAGGTACACCGCCTCGGTGATCCGGAAGGAACACGCGTAGGCCACGCCGCCGGGCGCCTTGTTCGTATAGACCCCGACGACCGAGCAGTGGGCGGCCTCGATGTCGTAGGAACCGGTGAACACGCCGAAGAACCCGGCGGGGAACTTGGTCGGCTGGGCGGTCCCGTTGAACGCGCCGTGGTCGGCGAGCACCCGCACCCGGATGCCCAGGATCTTTCCGTCCTTTGTGGACGCTATCTCGCCGTGCATGTGGTAGTCGCGGGCGAAGGAGGTGCTCATCAGGTTTTCCGAGCGGTCCTCCACCCACTTGACCGGCTTCCCGGTGAGGATCGAGCCGACCACCGCGCACACGTACCCGGGGTAGATGCCGACCTTGTTGCCGAAACCTCCGCCGATGTCCGGGGAGACGACCCGGATCTTGTGCTCGGGCAACCCGGCGACCAGCGCGTAGATGGTGCGGTGGGCGTGCGGCGCCTGGCTCGTGGTCCACACGGTCAGCTTGCCGGTGACCGGATCCATGTCGGCGACCGCGCCGCAGGTCTCGATCGGCGCGGGATGCACCCGCGGGTAGAGCATGTCCTGCTCGGAAACCACGTCCGCGGCGGCGAACACCTCATCGGTGCGGGCGGACTCGCCGGCTTCCCAGTCGAAGATGTGGTTGTCGCGGCGGCCTTCCAGGTCGTCGCGGATCACCGGCGCGTCCGGGTCGAGCGCCTGGAGCGCGTCCACCACCGGCGGCAGCGGCTCGTAGTCGACGTCGATCAGTTCGAGCGCGTCCCGCGCCGAATACCGGTCCTCGGCGATGACGAAGGCGACCTCCTGCCCCTGGAAACGCACCTTGTCGGTGGCCAGCACGGCCTGGACGTCCTGCGACAGCGTGGGCATCCAGGCGAGGTTGAGCCCGGCGAGGGTTTCGCCGGTGATCACGGCCTTGACCTTCGGGTGGGCATCGGCCGAACTGGTGTCGATCGAGACGATCCGCGCGTGGGCGTACGGGCTGCGCAGCACCGCGCCGTGCAGCATTCCGGGCAGCGTGATGTCGTCGACGTAGGTGCCATGCCCGCGGATGAACCTGGTGTCCTCCTTACGCTGCAGGCGGCCGTAGCCCACCGGCGACGCGTGCTCTTCGGTGGTGGTCATGCCGGTACCTCACTCGTGCTCTCCACATCGGACTCCTTGCGTGTGACGCCCTGCTCGGCGGCCCAGCGGATCGAGCGCACGATGTTCTCGTATCCGGTGCACCGGCAGACCTGGCCGGAGATCGCCTCGCGAATGTCCTCTTCGGACGGATCGGGATCACGGTCGAGCAGCCAGCGCGCGGTCATCATCATGCCGGGCGTGCAGAACCCGCACTGGAGCCCGTGACAGGCCATGAACCCGCGCTGGACGGGGTCGAGACCGACCTCGTCCTCCAGTCCCTCGACGGTGCGGACGGCCCGCCCGTCGGCCATCACGGCGAGCACGGTGCACGACTTGACCGGCACCCCCTCGAGCCAGACCACGCAGGCTCCGCAGTTGGAGGTGTCGCACCCCCAGTGTGTTCCGGTGAGTCCCAGCTCGTCGCGCAGGAAGTGCACCAACAACAGGCGCGGTTCGATGTCGCGCTGGTAGGTCTGCCCGTTGACGGTAACGCTGATCTCCATGTCACGACTCCCTCTCGTGCGCCGAATGCTGCCCGTACCAGCGGGTCCTGGCCCGCATCAGTGCCCGGGTGACCAGCGTCGCGGCGAGGTGCCGCTTGTAGTCGACCGGACCGCGCTGGTCGGCGACCGGCGAGCAGTGCTCGGCGGCCACGGCTCCGGCCTGGTCGAACCGCGCATCGCCGGCCGGACCACCGACCAGGAACTCCTCGGCCTCGGGCGCGTGGAAGTTCGTCGCGCCGACCGAGGTCAGGCCGATGCCGGCCGCGGCGACCTGGTCGCCCTCCAGGAGCAGTTCGGCCCCGGCGGCCGCGGTGGCCCAGTCACCGGCCCGTCGCTCGACCTTCTCGTAGGCCGAGGCGGACGACCGGATCGGCACCCGCAGCTGCGTGAGGATCTCCTCATCGCCCAACACCGTCTGATAAGGACCGGCGAAGAACTCCCGCACGCCGACGACCCGTTGCCCGTCCGGTCCCCGGATCACCGCCTCGCCCCGCACCGCGGCGAAAACCGCCGACAGGTCCTCGGACGGGTCGGCCTGGCACAGGGAACCACCGATGGTGCCGCGGTTGCGCACCACCGGATCGGCGATCACGCGCTCGGCGTCGTGGAAGATCGGGAAGTGCTCGCCGGCCACCGCCGAGGCGAGCAACTGGGCATGCCGGACCAGCGCGCCGATGCACAACATGTGTTCCTCGACGCTGATCCGCGCCAGCTCCTCGAGGTCATTGATGTCGATCAACGCCTCGGGCTGGGCGAGCCGGAGTTTCATCATCGGGAGGAGACTGTGGCCGCCGGCCACGATCCGGCTCTCCGGTCCGTACTTGCCGAGCAGCCGCACGGCGTGCTCGACGCTCGTCGCCTTCTCGTACTGGAACTGCGCTGGAACCTGCATGACGGTAAGGTCCCGCCGGCCGGCTGACCAGGCAAGAGCCGGATAACCGATCCCTTATGAACGGCGCCAGGGTGCTGTCCGACACCTAGAATCACGGACATGACCCTGGGTCAGCTGAGCGCGTTCGTGCTGGTCGCCCGCCTCGGTTCGGTGACGGACGCGGCCCGCGCGCTCGGTGTCAGCGAACCCGCGGTGTCCCAGGCGCTCGCGGCCCTGCGCCACCATCACGGCGACAAGCTGATCGAACGGACCACCGCCGGGATGACCCTGACGCCGGGCGGCACCCGGCTGCTCCCGATCGCTTCGCAGATGGTCGCGCTCGGGGCGGACGCCGACGCCGCGGTGCGGGAAGCCACCGGGATGGCCGAACGGCTCAGCGTCGCGGTCTCCAGCACCATCGCCGAGTTCGTCGCGAACCCGCTGCTGGCCGCGTTCGCCGCCCGTTCCGGCCAGGCCGTCGACGCCTCCGCCGGGCTCGCCGAGGTCGCCGAGATGCCGGTCCTGCTGACCAACCGGCTGGCCGACGCCGCGCTCGGGCCCTGCCTCGACGGCGGCCTGGACAGCGTCCCGGTCTTCCGGTGCACGCTGGTCGCGGTGGGTTCCCCCCGCGACCGCCACCACGGCAGCCCGGCGCGGTGGCCGTGGCTGGTGGGTCCGGCGGGCACCGACCCCGACAGCGACGTAGCCCGGTTGCTCGGCCGACTCGGCGTGCCGGATTCGGAGCTCAGCGTGTTCCCGAACCAGACGGCGGCGTGGTCGGCGGCCGCGAACGGCAGCGGCGTGTCGATCGCGGTCGAGCATCTGGCCGCGCCGCAGCTGCGCCGGCACGAACTGGTGGTCGTGCCGACGCCGCTCACCCCGGCCAGAATCTGCTGGCACATCACGACCTTGCCGCGGGACCGGCGCTCGACCGGCGCGTCGGCGCTCCGGCATTTCCTCGGCACCGCCCCCGCGATGCTCCTCATGCGCTCGCCGGGCCGAGGGGTGCCGCCTTCCCGGTTCCGGCCCCCGGTCTACGTCACCATCTGGAGCTGACCCCGCCCCGCGTCAGGCCGCAAGCCTGCGCACGACGGCGTCGGCGAGCAGACGACCGCGCGCGGTGAGCACGGCGCGGTCGGCGACGAGGGTGAGCAGACCGTCTTCGACCGCCGTGTCGGCCTCGCGTCGGCCGTCCGCGTCGAGTGCGTCCAGTGGAAGCCCCTCGGCCAGCCGGAGTTCGAGCATGATCCGTTCCAGCCGGGAGTCGGCGGCGGTCAGCACCTCCCGCCCCGCCTCCGGCAAGCGGCCTTCGGCGAGCAACGCGGCGTAGCGGGCCGGGTGCTTCACGTTCCACCAGCGCACCCCGGCGACGTGACTGTGCGCGCCGGGCCCGGCGCCCCACCAGTCCCCGCCCCGCCAGTATCCGAGATTGTGGCGGCACCGGGACTGCGGCGAGGAAGCCCAGTTGGACACCTCGTACCACCCCAAACCCGCCTCCGACAGGGTTCTGTCGATCAGTTCGTAGTCGGCGGCGAGCACGTCCTCGTCGGGGGCGGGCAGTTCCCCCCGGCGCACCCGGCGGGCCAGCGCGGTCCCGTCCTCGACGATCAGCGAATACGCCGAGACATGATCGACCCCGGCGCCGAGCACGGCTTCCAGCGAAGCGCGCAGGTCCTCCTCGCGCTCGCCCGGCGTGCCATAGATGATGTCGAGGTTGACGTGGTCGAACCCGGCTGCCCGCGCCTCGCGCGCAGCGGCCACGGCACGGCCCGGCGTGTGCACGCGGTCCAACACCTTCAACACGTGCCGTGCCGCCGACTGCATGCCCAGTGACACGCGCGTGTATCCGGCCTCCCGGAGGCCCGCGAAGAATTCCGGCGACGTCGACTCCGGGTTGGATTCGGTGGTCACCTCCGCGTCGGCGGCAAGACCGAAGGCATCACGCACCGCGTCCAGCACGGCACCCAGCCCGTCCGAGCCGAGCAGCGAGGGCGTGCCTCCGCCGACGAAAACGGTGTCGGCACGACGCGGCCCGACAACCGTCGCCGCAAGCTCCAGCTCGCGCTTCAACGCCTCCAGCCAGGACTCCGGCGAGGCAGCCGATCCCAGCTCACCGGCGGTGTAGGTGTTGAAATCGCAATACCCACACCGCGTCGCGCAGAACGGCACATGCACGTAAACCCCGAACACCGCTCCAGTCTCTCTCAAGCCCTGTTCGGCTCGACCACAGAGTCGTCATCAAGGTCGCCCCCAAGGTCGCCCCCAAGGTCGCCGGCGGAGTCGCCGGTGAGCCTGGTCCCAGCATTCGGGCGCCCCTGGACCATATCCCGGACCCCGTGGCACGCTGGCTTTCGTGACTTATGCCGGTGTACTGCTCGTCGTGCGTCGCCACGTCGACCTCCGGCGTGTCGCCAGCGCACTGTGCCGCCCGGCCAGCTGATCCCGCCGCTCCACCCCGCCAGTAGGACAAGCGGGCGCCCGGACACCGCGAACCTGCCTCCCACCACGGCCTGAGCCGGGGCATGCGCGCGCCGCGGCCCCTCGAAACCCCGGAGGACCCCATGGCCTCGGCCACGCGCGAGACCCCGAACCCACGCGCCCCCCGCGCCCAGCGACGCCGGGGTGAGGGCCAGTGGGCACTCGGTTACCGCGAGCCGCTGAACGCGAACGAGCGGTCCAAGAAGGACGACCACCCGCTCAACGTCCGCGCCCGGATCGAGAACATCTACGCCCGGCAGGGATTCGAGTCGATCGACCCGGGCGACCTGCGAGGCCGGTTCCGCTGGTACGGCCTCTACACGCAGCGGCGGCCCGGGATCGACGGCGGGCGCACCGCGACGCTGGAACCGGAGGAGCTGGACGACGAGTTCTTCATGCTCCGGGTGCGCATCGACGGCGGCGCGCTGACGACCGACCAGCTGACCGTGATCGGCGAGCTGTCCGAGACCTACGCCCGCGACACCGCCGACATCACCGACCGGCAGAACATCCAGTACCACTGGATCCGCATCGAGGACATGCCGACGATCTGGCAGCGGCTCGAGGCCGCCGGGCTGACCACGATGACCGCCTGTGGCGACAGCCCGCGCGTGATCCTGGGTTCGCCGCTCGCCGGGATCGCCGAGGACGAGATCATCGACGGCACTCCCGCGATCGACGAGATCAAGCGCCGGTACCTGGGCAAGCCCGAATACGCCAACCTGCCGCGCAAGTTCAAGACCGCGGTCTCCGGGTTGCCGGACGTGGCGCACGAAGTGCACGACGTGGCCTTCGTCGGCGTCAACCACCCCGAGCACGGCCCCGGCTTCGACGTGTGGGTCGGCGGTGGCCTGTCCACCAACCCGATGATCGGGCAGCGGCTCGGCGCCTGGGTGCCGCGGGAGGAGGTGGCGGACGTCTGGGAAGGCGTGATCAGCATCTTCCGCGACTACGGCTACCGGCGGCTGCGGTCCCGGGCGCGGATCAAGTTCCTGGTGAAGGACTGGGGCGCGGCGAAGTTCCGCGAAATCCTCGAAACGAAGTACCTCGAGCGCAAGCTGATCGACGGCCCCGCGCCCGAGGTCCCCGAGATCCAGCGCGACCACATCGGGGCCCACCGTCAGAAGGACGGCCGCTACTACGTCGGCGCGGCGCCGATCGCGGGCCGGGTGTCCGGGTCCATGCTCATCGCCGTGGCCAAGGCCGCGGAGCGGGCGGGCTCGTCGCGGGTCCGGCTCACTCCCCAGCAGAAGATCGTCATCCTCGACGTGCCCGAGTCCGAGCTGGCGGGGCTGCGCGCGGAGTTGGCCGAGATCGGCCTGCCGACCGAGCCGAGCCCGTGGCGGCGCGGCGTGATGGCGTGCACCGGCATCGAGTTCTGCAAGATCGCGATCGTCGAGACCAAGGCCCGCGCCCGTGATCTGGTGACAACGCTGGAACAGCGGCTGGCCGACGTCCAGTCCGAAGTGGACAACCCGGTGACGGTGCACCTGAACGGCTGCCCCAACTCGTGCGCCCGCATCCAGACCGCGGACATCGGTCTCAAGGGCCAGATCGTGAGCGACGCCGACGGAAACCAGGTCGAGGGCTTCCAGGTGCACCTGGGCGGCGGGCTCGGGCTCGACGCCGGGTTCGGCCGGAAACTGCGCAGCCACAAGGTGACCGGCGCCGAACTGGCCGACTACGTCGAACGCGTGGTGCGCACCTACCTGGCCCGGCGCGAGCCGGGCGAGCGGTTCCCGCAGTGGGTCGCGCGGGCCGACGAGACGGATCTTCGATGAGCGAGCGCGCCACGCCGTTTTATTGCCCGTACTGCGGCGACGAAGACCTTCGCCCGGAGGAGGGCGAAGGGGGTTCCCATGCCGACGGCGGGCCGCGGGCGCCGGGCTGGGTGTGCGGCGCCTGCCGGCGGGTCTTCGCGGTGACGTTCGTCGGATTGCGGCTAGGTGAGGGAGCGAAATGACCAGCGGGAACGTCGGCGGCCGGGACGAACACCGGACCGACGAGCTCAAAGCCCTGGCACGCAAGGCTTCCGAGGAGCTCGCCGAGGCGAGCGCCGAGGAGGCCCTGCGCTGGACGGTGGACACCTTCGGCGACGACTTCATCGTCGCGTCGAACATGCAGGACGCCGTGCTCGTCGACCTGGCCACCCGGGTCCGGGCCGACGTGGACGTCCTGTTCCTGGAGACCGGCTACCACTTCGCCGAGACCATCGGCACCCGGGACGCGGTCGCCACGGTCTATCCGGACATCCGCGTGGTGAACGCCACCGCGGAGCGGACCGTCGCCGAGCAGGACGCCGAGCACGGCCCGAAACTGCACGACCGCGACCCCACCCTGTGCTGTCACCTGCGGAAGGTGATCCCGCTGCGCAAGACCCTGTCGAACTATTCGGCCTGGGTCACCGGTGTGCGCCGGGTCGACGCGCCGACGCGGGCGAACACCCCGGTCGTCACCTGGGACGACCGCAACGGCCTTGTCAAGATCAACCCGATCGCGCCGTGGACGGACGAGGAGTTCCGCGCCTACATCGACGAGCACGGGATTCTGGAGAACCCCCTGGTGTCCGCCGGCTACCTGTCCATCGGCTGTGCGCCCTGCACGGCCAAGGTCGCGCCGGGCGCGGATCCCCGCAGCGGCCGCTGGGCCGGCACGTCCAAGACCGAATGCGGCCTGCACGGCTGAGAGGGCGAAAACCAATGACAACGCTCGAGGCCGCGGCGACCGACAACCTGACGGCGCTGGAATCCGAGGCCGTCCACATCTTCCGGGAGGTCGCCGGGGAGTTCGACCGCCCGGTGATCCTCTTCTCCGGCGGCAAGGACTCGACCCTGCTGCTGCACCTGGCGATCAAGGCCTTCTGGCCGGCGCCCGTGCCGTTCCCGCTGCTGCACGTCGACACCGGGCACAACTTCGACGAGGTGATCGCGTTCCGTGACGAGGTCGTCGAGCGGTACGGCCTGCGGCTGATCGTGGCGAACGTGCAGGACTGGATCGACGACGGCCGGCTCACCGAACGGCCGGACGGCACCCGAAACCCGTTGCAGACCCAGCCGCTGCTGGACACGATCGTCGAGCACCGCTTCGACGCGGTGTTCGGCGGCGGCCGCCGCGACGAGGAGCGGGCGCGGGCGAAGGAACGGATCTTCAGCCTGCGCAACGCGTTCGGCCAGTGGGATCCGCGCCGCCAGCGTCCCGAACTGTGGAACCTGTACAACGGCAGGCACCGCCCGGGAGAACATGTGCGGGTGTTCCCCCTTTCCAACTGGACCGAAGCCGATGTGTGGCACTACATCGCGCGGGAACGGGTGGAGCTGCCGTCGATCTACTACGCGCACCAGCGCGAGGTCTACCGCCGCGACGGGATGTGGCTGGCGGAAGGACCGTGGGGCGGCCCCCGCGAGGGCGAAGAGATCCAGGAGCTTTCCGTCCGCTACCGAACGGTGGGTGACGGCTCCTGCACCGGCGCGGTCGAGTCCACGGCCACCACCGTGGACGAGGTGATCGCCGAGGTGCTGGCGAGCCGGCTCACCGAGCGGGGCGCGACGCGCGCCGACGACCGGTTGTCCGAGGCGGCGATGGAGGACCGGAAGCGGGAGGGGTACTTCTAACGATGAGCTCATTACTGCGCCTTGCCACCGCGGGCAGCGTGGACGACGGGAAGTCCACTTTGGTCGGACGGCTGCTGTACGACACGAAGTCCGTGCTCGCCGACCAGCTCGACGCGGTGACCCGCGCGAGCGTGGACCGCGGGCTGTCCACACCCGACCTTTCGCTGCTCGTGGACGGGCTGCGCTCGGAACGGGAGCAGGGCATCACGATCGACGTGGCCTACCGCTACTTCGCCACGCCACGGCGTTCCTTCGTGCTGGCCGACACCCCGGGCCACGTCCAGTACACCCGCAACACGGTGACCGGCGCGTCCACCGCGCAGTTGGCCATCCTGCTGGTCGACGCGCGCAAGGGCGTGGTCGAACAGACCCGCCGGCACGCCGCCGTGCTGGCGCTGCTGGGTGTGCCGCGGCTCGTGCTCGCGGTGAACAAGATCGACCTGGTGGACTACGACGAAGAGACCTTCCGCGTCATCGCCAAGGAGTTCACCGCGCACGCCGCGTCCCTGGGCTATCCGGAAGGCTCCGTGCTGGCCATCCCGGTTTCCGCGCTCGTCGGGGACAACGTGGTGGACTCCTCGGCACGGACCCCGTGGTTCAGCGGTCCGACCCTGCTGGAGCACCTGGAGTCCGTGCCGGTCGCGCCGGATCCGCACGACGCGCCGTTCCGGTTCCCGGTGCAGTACGTGATCCGCCCGCGCACGCCGGAATATCCCGACTACCGCGGCTACGCGGGGCAGGTCGCGGCCGGCACGGTCCGCCCGGGCGATGCGGTCGTCGTGCTGCCGGCAGGACTGCGCAGCACGGTGGAGCGCATCGACACTGCGGACGGCGAACTCGGCGAGGCCGTCGCGGGCCGGTCGGTGACCCTGCTGCTCGCCGACGAACTCGACATCTCGCGGGGTGACGTGATCGCGGCGGCCGAGCGGGCGCCGGAGCCGGCCGACGAGCTGGACGCGACCTTGGCGTGGCTGTCCGAAAAGCCGCTGCGCACCGGCGCGCGGGTGCTGATCAAGCACGGCGCCCGCACCGTGCCGGCCTTCGTGGCGGAGCTGACCGCGCGCTTCGACGAGCAGAAGCTGTCCACTGTGGATAGTCCGGACAGCCTGGCGCTCAACGAGATCGGGCGCGTGCGGATCCAGACCGCCGAGCCGCTGCCGGTCGACGACTACGCGGTCAACCGCCGCACCGGATCCTTCCTGGTGATCGACCAGACCGATGGCACGACGCTGGCCGCCGGCCTGGTCGGCGCCCCACTGGCGATGCTGCGGCCCGAACCCGCACCGAGCTGACCACCGTGCCGCCCCGGGCGGCGGAACGAGAACCGACGAGAGAGGCAGGCGCCATGACCGCGACGCTGGAGAGTTCCCCGGTCAAGCCGTCCACCGGGAGCGCGGTGCGGCTGGCCGGCGTGCACAAGGCCTTCGGCCACGGCGAGCGTGCGGTGGTGGCGCTCGGTGGCGTCGACCTGGACGTCGCGCCGGGCGAGTTCGTCTGTCTCCTCGGCGCCTCGGGCTGCGGCAAGACCACGCTGCTCAACCTCATCGCGGGCCTGGACAAGCCCTCGACCGGCGAGATCGAGGTGAACAGCGGGCGGCCCGCGGTGATGTTCCAGGAGGCCGCGCTGATGCCGTGGCTGACCGCGGCGGCCAACGTCGAGCTGCCGCTGAAGCTCGGCGGGGTCGGGCGGGCGGCGCGCAAGGCCCGCACCGGCGAGCTGCTCGAGCTGGTCCGGCTCGGCGGCGCGGGAAAGAAGCGCCCGCACGAGCTGTCCGGCGGCATGCGCCAGCGCGTCGCGCTCGCCCGGGCACTGGCCTCGGCGCTGCACACCTCGGACGATTCACGGCCGTCGCTGCTGCTGATGGACGAACCGTTTTCGGCGCTCGACGCGATCACCCGCGACGTGCTGCAGAGCGAGTTGCTGCGAGTGTGGCGTGCGACGGGGACCGCGGTGGTGTTCGTGACCCACGACGTGCGCGAAGCCGTGCGGCTGGGACAGCGCGTGGTGCTGCTGTCTTCCCGGCCGGGCCGGATCGTGCAGGAATGGCGGGTCGACGGGCTCTCGGGCGGCGAGGAGCTCGACGTCGTGGACGTGATCAACACGCGGCTCCGCGAAGTGATCTCCAGTCATGCCGCGGCCTGACCCCACCCCCGGCGGGCCGGTCCTGGTCGCGGTCGCGCACGGGAGCCGGGACGCGCGATCCGCGGCGACGATCCGCGCGCTGGTGAGCCGGATCCCCGGCGCCATCGCGTCCTTCCTCGACCTCTCGGAGCCGCTTTTCGGCGACGTCCTGCGCGCGCTGCACGCGGAAGGACACCGCGAAGCCGTGGTGGTGCCGCTCCTGCTCGGCAGTGCCTACCACGCCCGCACCGATCTGCCCGCGCTGGTGGCACAGTCGCCGCGAGGCCTGGACGTGTCGATCGCGGACGTGCTCGGCGGCGACCCGGTACTGGAGGAGGTGGCCATGGACCGGCTCGTGGCCACCGGAGCGGACCTTGCCGACCCCTCGTCGGGCGTGGTCGTCGCCGCGGTCCGGTCGTCGTTCGCTCCGGCGAACGGGGCCGTCGCACGGATGGCACGCCGCTGGCGGACACGCCACGGCTTTCTCGCCGCACCGGCCTTCGTCGGTGGAAGGCCGTCACCCGACGCACCCGATCTGCCCGCGGCCATCGCCCGGCTCCGCGCCCGCGGCGCCCGGCGCATCGTGGTGTCCTCGTGGTTTCTGGCCCCCGGCCTCCTCCCCGACCGCGTAGCCGAGCTGGCCGGCGACGCACCGGTCGCGGCACCGCTGGGACCCGACCCGCGGGTCGCCGACCTGATCGTCCGCCGGTACCGGGAGAACCTGGCCACGGCCGCCCGCACCGCCTGAATCCCATTTTTCCCACTACCGCCCGACAGTGCGCGTAGCGTGAACAGGGTGAAGATCAGGATCGGCGTGGGCATCGGTCCGGAGACCGGGCCGTCCGAGTTCGGTGGAATCGTGGACCGGCTCGAAGAGACCGGGGTCGACTCGCTCTGGCTCTCCGAGCACGTCTATGCCGGTTCCGTCGAACCCTTCGTGGGCATGGCACACGCGCTGTCCCGCACCCGGCGGCTGAAGGTCGGCACCTCGGTCGCCGTGTTGCCGGGGCGGCATCCGGTGCTCGTGGCCAAGCAACTGGCGTCGCTGGCGGCGCTCGCCCCGAAACGGGTGCTGCCGGTGTTCGGGCTGCGCCCCGCGCGCACTGCCGAGCGTGCGCTGTTCCCGGTCGCGGACGGCCGGCGCGCCGAGGTGTTCGACGAATCGCTGCGCCTGCTGCGGGCCATGCTGACCCGGGAAACCGTCGACTTCGCGGGCGAGTTCTTCACCGTCGATTCGGCGGGCATCGCCCCGATCCCGCCGGCGCCGCTGGACATCTGGCTCGGCGGGACCGCGCCGGCCGGTCTCCGGCGCGCCGGACGGTACGGCGACGGCTGGCTGGGCAGCTTCCTGCCCGCCGAGGACGCCCGGCGTGCCCGCGAGACGATCCAGGCGGCGGCCGCCGAAGCCGGGCGCGAGATCGAGCCGGACCATTTCGGCCTCAGCCTGGTGCTCTCCGACGGCGGCATCACCCCGGACCTCGCCGCCGCGGCCCGCGCGCGGCACCCCGGCGCCGATCCCGCCGACCTCGTCGCGGGCAGCTGGCCGGACCTGCACCACCTGCTCGACGGGTACCTCGCGGCCGGGCTGACCAAGTTCGTCGTCTACCACCGCGGACCACAGCCCTTCGCCGAATTCCTCGACCGATTCGCCGCCGAACTCCTCCCCCGGCAGAACTGACCTGTCATGGACGCGGAGAGCAGCGTTTCTCGCCGGCGGCGGACTTGCGAGACTCATGGCGACGTGAGGAGCAACAGTGACCGCACTTCCGCCACCGCAGCTGCTGACCGTCGCCGAGTACGCCGCAATCGGTGAGACGGAGGCCGGTTACACCGAGCTTCCGGAAGGCCTGCTGCCGACCTCGCCGAACCCCCGGCCGATCCACAACACCGTCTCCTCGTGGCCGGCGTCCCAACTCGATTCGCGGCTGCCCGCCACGTCGAAGTCGTCCAAGGCGTCGATGTCGATCTCGAGCTGGCGCCGCCGGACCGGCCGGGATTCTCCCGTCGCCCGGATCTGCTGGTCGTCGACCGCGCGGGCCTGAAACGGGTCGAAGACGGTGCCGAAGAGGGCACTGAAGAGGGCGCTGAACACGGCGCTGAACACGGCGCTGAAGAGGGCGCTGAAGAGTGCACTGACATGCTCCGCGCGAGCGAGGTGCTGATCGTCATCGAGATCATCTCGCCCACCTCGCGCCGCATGGACACGGTGGTCAAACACGACGAGTACGCCGACGCCGGAATCCCCTACTACTGGATCGTCGATCTCGACGAGCCGCTGTCGCTGACGGCCTGCCATCAGGCGGGCGAGTTCCGGTACCAGGACGAACCGGCGGTCACCCGCACCTTCACCACACGCGAGCCGTTCCCCGTCGAACCGCGGTTGGACCGAATGCGCGACTGATCGTCCG
The DNA here is from genome assembly GCA_035685725.1 of Amycolatopsis sp. GTDB lineage: Bacteria > Actinomycetota > Actinomycetes > Mycobacteriales > Pseudonocardiaceae > Amycolatopsis_E. The sequence goes on from DASSAD010000076.1 coordinate 28,853, forward strand.
GCCCCTCTCGGTGGGGCCCCGTCCCCGTGGCACTGTGGTGGGCATGGCCGACGAACTGGTGCACTACACGGTGGACAGGGGCACTGCGACGATCACCCTGGACTCGCCGCACAACCGCAACGCGCTTTCCGCCCAGCTGCGGCGAGAGTTGCGCGCGTCGCTGGCGAAGGCCCGCGAGGACGACGAGGTCCGGGTCATCGTGCTCACCCACACCGGACCGGTGTTCTGCGCGGGGATGGATCTCAAGGAGGCCCGCGGCGCCGACGCCTCCGCCCAGGGTGTCAACGAGTTTCCGGAGATCCTGGAGCAGATCTGGACCAGCCCGAAGCCCGTCGTCGCCCGGCTGGCCGGCCCGGCACGCGCGGGCGGGATCGGCATGGTCGCCGCGGCCGACATCGTCGTCGCGACCCGGGAGGCCACCTTCGCGTTCTCCGAGGTACGGATCGGTGTGGTCCCGGCCGTCATCTCCCTGACCGTGCTGCCCCGCATCGCGCCCCGGGCGGCCCAGGAACTGTTCCTCACGGGCGAGGTCTTCGACGCCGAACGTGCCGCCCGGATCGGGCTGATCACCGCGGTGGCCGACGCCGAGAAGCTGGACGACGAGGTCGACCGCTACGTGCGCGCGCTCGCCCTGGGCGGTCCGCGTGCCCTCGCCGCCACGAAGGAGCTCCTGTCCCGCCCGCAGCCGCCCACCCCGTCGGCGGAGTTCGCGGAGATGAATGCGCTTTCGGCGGGCTTCTTCGCCTCGGCGGAAGGTCAGGAAGGCATCATCGCCTTCGCCGAGAAACGCCCGCCGCGCTGGGTTCCCCAGGACTGACCTGGGGCACGTTTTCCCTGTCAGCGTTCGGGATCGAGGCGAATCCGCCCTCGATCCCGCACACGGTGACGCGGCCGAGGACAGGCGAAACTACCCGGCAAGGGCCGCCTTCCGAGGCACCTCGCCGGAACTCACTCGTCCGACAGCGCGATGGTCAGGCGCCGGCTGTCGGCCCGGTCGCCGCCGGGCGCCAGCGCGCGCTCGGCGTCGGAGAGCACGCTGCGGATCGCGAGATAGGCTCTCGGGTCGGCCTGCCGGAGCAGTTCCGAGCCGCTCCAGATCAGCACGTGCTCCCCGCAGGGCAGCCACGACAAATCGGTCAGAAAGTCGTAAAGCGCGTCGAGATTGCGGCCGAAATAATCGGGAAAGGACAGCGCCGCGGCGATGGCCTCCATTGTGGACATCTTGTCCGTGGGGTGACCGTCCACCAGGTGCGCGAAGGCGCCTCGGGCGTGCGCCTGTTCCGCGATGGTGCGGGAATCCGTGTGCTCCATGTGCCTTCTACTTCGTGGGATCGACCGAGGCGAACGTCTGGTAGTGGTCACCGGTGTAGTACAACTCGTGCCCGTCACCGGTGATCAGCCTTCTCGGTCCCCGGTCCGCACTGCCCGGTGCCGGCACTGTGTACTCATGGTAGTAACCCGTCGGCCGCCGGGGCAGCTGTTTCTCCCGATTGTCGAACACGGTTCCGTCATTATGCGGATACGGAAAGGGACCGCCGGCGGAAATCAGCTTCCAGGTCTGGGTCGCCTCCGCCGGCAGGCCGGACAGCGCCACGACCGGCACGGTGGCGGCGCTCCCGGCCGGACTGCCGCTGGACCGGCCGCTCAGATCCTTGACCAGCCAGCCGCCGAGGACGAGCACGATCAGCCCGACCAGAGCGACGGTGATCCGCCTTCTGCTCGTCACACGCTTCACTGGCTTGAGCAGTCTCCGTCTCGACTAGGGCGGAACCACGCGGCCACCCGGTCGACGATCCGGTCGATCAACCAGGCCGCGCCCAGACACGTCGGCCCCAGTACCGCGATGACCAGCACGAACTGTGCGGGGAACCACAGCTGCGCGAGCCAGAGCTCCGCGTTGTCCCACCAGTTGGCCAGCCCGTTGAACACAGCTCACAGCCTACGCGCCCCCGAATCGCGGTAGTTTGCAGGCATGTTCGCCGTCTACGCCAAAGAACCGAACCAGGACAAGCCACTCGACTCGCTCGTCGTCGGCGAGCGGCCGGAGCCGTCGGTCCCGCAGGGCTGGGTCAGGGTCTCCGTCAAGGCCGCGAGCCTCAACATGCACGACATCTGGACCCTGCGCGGCGTGGGCATCAAGCAGGACCAGTTCCCCATGATCCTCGGCTGCGACGGGGCCGGGGTGCTCGACGACGGCACCGAGGTCGTGCTGCACTCGGTCATCAACGCACCCGGTTGGCAGGGCGACGACACGCTCGACCCGAAGCGCACCCTGCTGACCGAGAAGTACCAGGGCACCTTCGCCGACTCCGTGGTCGTCCCGGCCCGCAACGTGCTGCCCAAGCCGGCCGGCCTGTCCTTCACCGAAGCCGCCACGATGGGCACGGCGTGGCTGACCGCCTACCGCATGCTGTTCGTGAAATCGGGCTTGCGGCCGGGACAGACGATGCTCGTGCAGGGCGCCTCCGGCGGGGTGTCCACCGCACTCGTCCAGCTCGGCCGGGCGGCCGGCTTCCGGGTTTGGGTGACCGGGCGCACCGACGAGAAGCGCGCGCTGGCCGAACAGCTGGGCGCGCACCAGAGCTTCGAGCCGGGCGCACGCCTGCCCGAGCGGGTGGACGCGGTGTTCGAAACCGTCGGCAAGGCCACCTGGTCACACTCGGTCAAATCGCTGAAACCGGGCGGCATCATCGTGGTCTCGGGCGCGACGAGCGGCCCCGACGCCGGGGCCGAGCTACAACGCGTGTTCTTCCTGCAACTGCGCGTCTCCGGCTCCACAATGGGGACTTGCGGCGAGCTGGCGAGCCTGCTCTCCTATGTCGACCTGGCCGGCATCAAGCCCCAGATCGGTGCCGAGCTGCCCCTCACCGAAGCGGCCGAGGGGTTCCAGGACATGCTCGACGGAAAGACGGCAGGCAAAATTGTTTTCACTCGTTAACACTCCCGAATACCCCTCCCACCAGCACAGACACGCTGCTGACACCCCGCCGACACCACTTTGTGATCAACAAAGGGGCCCCGAAAGACGAGCCTCGCTCGGTAATCTGGGTGTGTGACCGCAATGGAGCGGGAGAAAACGATCAAGCCGGCATCACCGGCAGCCGACCCGGAATCGGTCCGGGTCGGCTACCGGACATTTGCCGGCTGCCGGTCCAGAGTGCTTGAGGCGGGACCGGGTGAGAAGCGTGCGACCAGACTCGTCCTCCTCCACGGCTATTGCGACAGCGCGGACACCTGGCGTCCCGCGCTGGCCGAGCTCGCCGCCGGCGGGGTGTCGGTGCTCGCGGTCGACCTGCCCGGGTTCGGCGAGGCAGACCCGCTCCGTCCCGGCCCGATGCTGCCGCAGCTCGACGCCTTCGTCGACGCCGTCCTTCGGGAACAGCGCCCCTACGGCAAGATCGTGCTCGCGGGCAACTCGCTCGGCGGCACCATGAGCCTGCGCGCCGCGCAGTCACCGGGGCTGCCGGTCGCCGGTGTGGTGTCCATCGCCGCGCCGGGCTTCGTCGACTCGTGGCTGGTCCGCACGGTCGGCCGGTATCCGCTGCCGCTGCGGCTGTGCACCTCGCTCCCGTTGCCGGTGCCCGGCTTCCTCGTCCGCTCGGTCGCCGACTACCTGGTCCCCCGGCTGCTCTACGCCGATCACGAGGTCGCCGCGGCCGAGCAGGTGCGCCGGTTCACCAGCCTCTTCCCCGACTACCGCTCGGCGACCACCCGCCTGGAGCAGGCGTGCCAGCTGGTCGAAGAGCTGGACCAGGCCTACCACGGTCTCGACCGGCTCCGGGCACCGCTGCTCGTCGTCGGCTGCGGGAAGGACCGGATCGTGACGCCGGCTTCCAGCGAGCGGCTGCACGCGCTGGTGCCGCACAGCCGGTTGTTGATCAGAGAGGACTGGGGGCACTGCCCACAGCTCGACGATCCGGCCGGGCTGGCCGAGATGCTGACCTATTTCGCGGCCGGGGTGATCCGCGGCAAGCCCCAGCGCCGGACGACGAAACCGGTCACCATTCCCAACGCGGCCGCCGGTTAGCCTTCCGGGCCGAGCAGTCGCGCGGTCCGCGCCCAGGCCGCCCTGGCCTCACCGTGCAGCCGCGCGAAGATCTCGGCCGCCGGGCCGGCCGGGGCCACCGGGTAGGTCTGGCCCGCCCACAGGTTCACGCCTTCCGGGTCACCGGCCTTGCCCGCGGCCGCGCGAATCGGCCGGGTCAGGTGGTGTACCTGCGGGTAGGCGGCGGGCGCGGCGGGCGAATGCTCGGTCAGGAACCGGTTCACCAGGCCGCGCGCGGGGCGCCCGCTGAAGGCGCGGGTGACCGCGGTGGCCCGCCCCGCTTCGGTGAGCGCCCGGCGGTGGGCCGGACTCGTGCCCGCCTCGTCGGCGCGCAGGAAAGCGGTGCCCGCCTGCACCGCCGCGGCGCCGGCGACGAGGACCGCGGCCATGTCCGCGCCGTGCACCAGACCACCGGCCGCGATCAGTGGAATGTCCACTTCGGACGAAACCAGACGAAGCGCGGCCAGTAGCCCGTAGGTCTCTCCCCCGGCCGGATCCGCCGGGTCGTCGGTGAACAGGCCGCGGTGCGCGCCCGCCTCGAACCCTTGCACGCACAGGGCGTCCGCGCCCACCCGGGCGGCCCGCACCGCCTCGTCGGGACCGGTGACGGTCACCACGACCGTGCAGCCGGCTTCGTGGAGCCGGCCGACCTCCTCGGCCGAGGGCAGCCCGAAGGTGAAGGACACGAGCGGAACACGTTGCACGGCAACGAGATCCAGCTTGGCCGGATAGTCGTCGTCATCCCAGCGCGGCTCGCCGGGATCGGCCCCGTACCGCCGGGCCTCGTCCGCGAGCCGCCGCGCATAGCCCGTGATGTCCACAGTGGACCGCTCGCCAGGGACGAAGAGGTTCACCCCGAACGGCCCGTCGGTCAGCTCCCGCGTCCGGGCGATCCGCGCGGCGAGGTCGGCGGGCGTGCGGTACCCCGCGGCCAGGAACCCGGACCCGCCGGCTTCCACCACGGCGGCGACGAGTTCGGGCGTCGTCGGCCCGCCGGCCATCGGAGCCACGAACAGCGGAAATCGCAACCTGTCGAACATGCCTCCACCCTAGAGTTCGGCCCCGGGATTCGACCCAGGCGTTCGGCCACGTGCCGGCCCGGAGCCGAGCACGCCCATCCGATCGCGGGCCGGGTGGGCAAGGCTTAGAGTCCCGGTATGGCTGATCTCGCTCTCGTGCGCGAACTGGCCCTCGCCGAGCACGGCCTGGCCACCGTCGCCCTGGCCCGCGCCGACGGCACGGTGCACGCTTCCGTGGTCAACGCCGGGCTGATCGACGATCCGGTGAGCGGGCGCCCGTCGATCGGTTTCGTCGCCCGGGGCGGCACCCGCAAACTCGAACTCCTGCGCCGTCGCGGAAACGCCACCATCACCTTCCGCCGCGGCTGGAACTGGGTGTCGGTACAGGGCACCACTCGGCTGATCGGTCCGGACGACACCGACCCGGGCTTCGACCCCGCGGGCCTGCCGCGGTTGCTCCGCGAGGTGTTCCTCGCCGCCACCGGCACGCACGACGACTGGGCCGAATACGACCGCGTGATGGCCGAAGAACGCCGCTGCGCCGTCTTCATCGAGGCCACCCGCATCCTCGGCAACGGCTGACCGCGGCCCGACTCGTCGAGTTCGTGGACCAGCATGGAGGGCCCTCGCGGCTCGATCACCCGGTAACTCGGTGTGCCCAGCCGCTGATACGCCGTCTTCTTGACGTCCAGATCGGCGCGTGCGGTGCTCGGCGACAGCACTTCCACGGCCAGCAGCGGCGCGACCGGCAGCAGCTTTTCGGTGAAGTCGCGTCTTCCCCCACCAGCAGATCGGGCTGGAGCTGTGCGCAGATGCGGCTGGATCGCGTAGGCCGGGGGAAACTGCCCTGCCGTCGTTGTCGTGAGTGTCATGCTGCCCTCCTGGCGTTCGTCTTGCCAGCAGTGAAGCATCACCCACCGACAGTTTCGTCGCGGAACGCTCCCGTCCGGGGCACAACGCGTAACCGGGCGGCGAGGGTTACTTGCCTTTGCCCTTCGGCTCCTCAGTGGACAGCGCGGCGACGAAGGCCTCCTGCGGCACCTCGACGCGGCCGACGGTCTTCATCCGCTTCTTGCCTTCCTTCTGCTTCTCCAGCAACTTCCGCTTCCGCGAGATGTCACCGCCGTAGCACTTCGCGAGCACATCCTTGCGGATCGCGCGGATCGTCTCGCGGGCGATGATGCGCGAGCCCACCGCGGCCTGGATGGGCACCTCGAACTGCTGGCGCGGGATGAGTTCACGCAGCCTCGAAGCCATCTTGTTGCCGTAGCCGTAGGCCGCGTCCTTGTGCACGATCGCGGAAAAGGCGTCCACCGGCTCGCCCTGCAGCAGGATGTCCACCTTCACCAGGTCGGCCAGCTGGGTGCCGGCCTCCTCGTAGTCCAGCGACGCGTAGCCCCGGGTGCGCGACTTCAGCGAGTCGAAGAAGTCGAAAATGATCTCGGCCAGCGGCAGGTGGTAACGCAGCTCGACGCGATCCTCCGAGAGGTAGTCCATGCCCAGCAGCTGACCCCGCTTGCTCTGGCAGAGCTCCATGATCGCGCCGATGAACTCCGACGGGGCGATGACGGTCACCTTCGACAGCGGCTCGTGCACCTCGGCGATCTTGAAGCCGCTCGGCCAGTCCGACGGGTTGGTGACCACCTGCTCGCTGCCGTCCTCCAGCAGCACCTTGTAGACCACGTTCGGCGCGGTCGAGATCAGGTCGAGGCCGAACTCGCGCTCCAGCCGGTCTCGCGTGATCTCCAGATGCAGCAGTCCCAGGAAACCGCACCGGAACCCGAAGCCCAGCGCCACCGACGTCTCCGGCTCGAAGGTCAGCGCGGCGTCGTTGAGCTGGAGCTTCTCCAGCGCCTCACGCAGTTCCGGATAGTCGGAGCCGTCCACCGGGTAGAGCCCCGAATAGACCATCGGCTTCGGGTCGCGGTATCCGGCCAGCGGTTCGGAAGCACCGCGCTTTTCCCTGGTCACGGTGTCACCGACGCGGGACTGCCGGACGTCCTTCACCCCGGTGATCAGATACCCCACCTCGCCGACACCGAGCCCGGCGCTCGGCTTGGGCTCCGGGGAGATGATGCCGACCTCGAGCAGCTCGTGCGTGGCCCCGGTGGACATCATCCGGATCCGCTCGCGCGGCGTGATCTTGCCGTCCACCACCCGGATGTAGGTGACCACGCCGCGGTAGGTGTCGTACACCGAATCGAAGATCATCGCGCGGGCCGGGGCGTCCGGATCGCCCTGCGGAGCGGGCACCTGGCGCACCGCCTCGTCGAGCAGGTCCCGGACGCCCTGCCCGGTCTTCGCCGACACGCGCAGCACATCATCGGGATCGCAGCCGATGATGTGCGCCAGCTCCGCGGAATACTTGTCCGGGTCCGCCGCGGGCAGATCGATCTTGTTCAGGACCGGGATGATGTGCAGGTCCTTTTCCAGGGCGAGGTAGAGGTTCGCCAGAGTTTGCGCCTCGATCCCCTGCGCCGCGTCGACCAGCAGGATCGCGCCCTCACAGGCTTCCAGCGCGCGGGAGACCTCGTAGGTGAAGTCCACGTGACCGGGCGTGTCGATCAGGTGCAGCACATGGTCCTGGCCGTCCACCCGCCACGGCAGGCGCACGTTCTGGGCCTTGATCGTGATCCCGCGCTCACGCTCGATGTCCATCCGGTCGAGGTACTGGGCGCGCATGGCCCGCTCCTCGACCACGCCGGTGAGCTGCAGCATGCGGTCGGCCAGGGTGGACTTGCCGTGGTCGATATGGGCGATGATGCAGAAGTTCCGGATCAGTTCCGGGGGCGTGAAGGTCTGGTCGGCGAAGGTCACTCGGGTCCTCGGCTCGTCGTAGGGGGCGTATCCATGTTCCCACGAGCCATCGGCACGATTTCCGGGTCATCCCCGATGCCCGGTCGCCGCCCGCGTGCTGACCTGGAGGTATGACAAGCCCCACGACATTCCGCAGCCCGCACGGCGGGCACCGCGCGCCCGCGCCGGGGGCGATGGCCGAAAGCAGGACGACATGAGCACTCCGTTCGACCGGATCCTGGACCGGATCGGTGAGGTCGTGCAGGCGCCGGCGAACGCCGCGATCGAGCGGCATGTCCTCGACGCGGCGAAGATCGGCCCGGCGGAGATCGTGCTCGTCCTCGGCGACCGGCCCGGCATCGGGCGGCACGCGGACTCGGCCGAACACACCGGAGCCGGGGACGAGTCCGTCGACGTCGTCCTCGGCATCAACTCCGCGCAGTCCTGGCACGACCGGGCGGCGGTTTTCGCCGAGTTGCACCGCGTCCTGCGGCCGGGTGGCCGGCTGCTGCTGTCGGTCCACGAACGACGGCTCCCGGTGCCCCGGCACGAACTCGCCGCGGAAGCCGCCGCGGCCGGGTTCACCGATCTCCAGACGTGGCTGTTCCGGCCGCCCGGACCGGCCGCTCCCCTGGCGGCCCAGCTACGTGCGCTACGGGCCTGACGCCGGCCGCACGTCCGTCCGAAGTGGATGGTCGGCCGGGATCTCGACGAGCACGATCCGGGTGCCGTCGGGGTCGGAGATCCAGGCCTCGTCCAGGCCCCAGGGTTCCCGCCGGGCCGCGCGGTCCGGCGTGACACCGCGGGTGGCCAGCTCGCCCAGCGTGGCCGGCAGGTCCTCGACCTGCATCCACAGTTCGAGATTGCCGCTCCGGCCCGGCTCACCCCGGCCCGAGACCTCGACGAACCCCTGTCCGAGGAAGAAGATCGTGCCGCCGGGAAAGGTCCGGTAGATGGGCAGCCGGAGCACCTCGGCATAGAACGCGGTCGATCTGTCGAGATCGTGCGGCCGGATCAGCACCCGGCCACTCAAGACGTACACCGGACCTCCCTTACCGCGTCCCTTACCGCGTCACGCGGCGGCGATTGCGGCGATTCCGGTCAGCACGATAACCGAGCCGGCCAGCCGCCGCAGCGGATCGGCCTCGCCGAGGACGCGCCAGGCGGCCAGGCTGCCCAGCACGATGCTGACCTCGCGGGCGGGCGCGACCAGGCTGATCGGCGCCAGGCGCATCGCGTAGAGCACCAGCAGGTAGGCCACCGGCGAGAAGGCGCCCACGATCAGCGCCTCGCGCCGGTGATCCCGCCACAGCCGGGCGAGGTCGCCCCCGCGCAGCGCTCGCGGTGCCAGCATCAGGCTCTGCAGCAACACCCCCGCACCGAAGTACACCAGCGGGGGCACGGCGAGTGCGTTCACGGAATGGTCGTCCCACAAGGTGTAGGCCGCGATGGTCGCGCCGGTGAGCAGGCCGTAGCCGTAACCCGCCCGGCGAGCGCGCCGATCCTTCGCGCCCGGGCCGGTTCCGATGATCAGCACTCCGGTCACCACCAGCAGCGCGCCGAGCAGTCCCCACACGCCCGGCCGCTCGCCGAGCAACACCACCGCGGCGAACACCGAGAGCAGCGGGCCGCTTCCGCGTGCGACCGGATAGACCACGGACAGGTCACCGACCTGGTACCCGCGCTGCAGCACGACGCCGTAGAGGACATGGCACACCGCGGTCACCAGTGCGGCCAGCACCCAGCTCCACTGTGGACGCCAGGGCTCGACCAGCAGCGCGACGGCCGCGACCGGGACGCACAACACCGCGCTCACCGTGTAGTAGAGGAAGACGAAGCTCGCACCACCGTCGCGAACATGCTTGGCGGCAAGGTTCCACGCGGCGTGCACGACCGCCGCGGTCAGGACGAGCGCGAGAGCGCTGCCGTTCATGAGGGCCCCTTCCGGCCTTTCGCGGGCGCGAAAGGTCAGGCCCTCTTGGCTTTTATCCCGTCAGGTGTACCACCGGGCATCCGCCGGTGGCCGGTGCCGCTCGGACCGGACCCGCCGTCCCTGATTGTCGGTCCGGGAGCGGCACGGCGGCGGAACCCTAGGCACTACGAAGATCAGATTACCACCGCTGCTAGGCTTGTTCCTCGCTGTCGTGTGGCATTCCGCAAGGGAGGAAACCCGCTCGCCGGGGCCAGCAGAAGACGCGGCAGCGAACCGCCGGAAAAGATCAAGGAGCGCCCGCGTGGCCAACATCAAGTCCCAGATCAAGCGCATCAAGACCAACGAGAAGGCGCGCCAGCGCAACCAGTCGGTCAAGTCCTCGGTGAAGACCGCGATCCGCAAGTTCCGCGAGGCCGCCGACGCCGGCGACAAGGAAAAGGCCGTCGCCCTGCAGCGCGATGCCGCCAAGAAGCTGGACAAGGCCGCGAGCAAGGGCGTCATCCACGCCAACCAGGCCGCGAACAAGAAGTCGGCCATGGCCAAGCGCGCCAACGAGCTGTAGTCGCACCGGCCGGCTCCACCGACACGGGCCCGCACGGCACCGGAAAACCCGGCCACCGTGCGGGCTCGCGTGTGTCGCGGGTATCGGCCCTCAGCGTTTGTCCCGTGCCTCGGCCAGTTCGAGGACGGCACGTTCGAGCGCGTAGGACGGGTCCGCCGCGGCACCCTTGACCTCGGCGTTGACCCGAGCCACGATCGCCATCGCCGTCGCCAGCCCGGCCGGTGCCCAGCCGCGCACCTGGCCCTGCGCCTTGCGGATCTTCCACGGCGGCATGCCCAGCTCGCCGGCCAGCTGGTTCGGGTTGCCGCGGCCGGCGGCCGACACCCGCGCGATCGTGCGGACCGCGTCGGCGAGCGCGTCGGCCACCAGCACGTGCGGCACGCCGATCTGCATCGCCCAGCGCATCGACTCGAGCGCGGCGGCACGGTCGCCCGCGACCGCCTTTTCCGCGACGGCGAACCCCGTCACGTCCGCGCGACCGCGGTGATAGCGGCGCACCGCCTGCTCGTCCACCTTGCCACCGGCGTCGGCCACCAACTGGCCCGCCGCCGACGCCAGCTCCCGCAGATCCGCTCCGACGGCGTCGATCAGCGCGGCGACCGCCACGGGCTCGATCCGGCCCCCGGCCTGGCGAACCTCGTTGCGGACGAACGCCTCCCGTTCCGCGGGTTTGGTGAGCTTGGGACATTCGACGATCTCGGCACCCGCCTTGCGCAGCGCCGCGGGCAGCGCCTTGGCCGCCTTGCTCCGCCCTCCGCCGGAATGCACCACGACCAGCACCACGCCCTCGGCGGGCTGCTTCAGGTAGGCCAGGACCGCGTCCGCCAGCTCCTGGGAGATGTCGTGCGCCGAGTCGAGCACGATGACCCGGCCCTCACTGAACAGCGACGGGCTTACCAGTTCGGCCAGCGCCGGTGCTGTGAGCTCCGACACTTTCGCCCGGGTGAGCTCCGCCGTGGGATCGACGCGGCGCGCCGCGTCGAGAGCTCCCCGAACAGCGCGTTCGGCGAGGAATTCCTCCTCACCGAGGACGAGGTACAGGGCGGGAAGGGTCGCGGCTGCCACACGCCGATCCTGCCACGGGGACGCCGAGGGTGACGAAGCCCGCAGGACCATGGCGGGAGGCGATGGGGATGTCGTATGTTGTTACGGACGCATTGCGGGACGTGAGCAGCGTGACGCGATGCGACTACAACCGAATACCGCTCATCCAGAGGGGCAGAGGGAACGGCCCGATGAAGCCCCGGCAACCGGCGTCAGCCTGTCATCTCGATTCCGCGAGGTAGCTGGCGATCACGGTGCCAATTCCGGCCCGCGACAGCGGGACAGATGAGGAAAGGAACCTCGCGATGACTGCAGCCCTCGATTCGGCCACCACCCGCCGCTCTTTCGACCTCGGCCCCGCCGTGGAGCTCGTGTCGAAGGAAGAGGGCCACCGCCAGCCGCTCGCTCCGGAGTTCGTCTCCGCCGAGGACTTTTCGCCGCTCGAGGTCGCCTACGACTTCGGCCGTGTGCGCCGGGAGGACATCGAGGCGGGGCCGAAGAACATCTGGCGGTACAAGAAGCTGCTGCCGGTGCCCTCGAACGTCGACCAGATCCCGAACACCGAGCCCGGCTTCACCCGGCTGATCCGCGCCGACCGGCTCGCCAAGGCGCTCGGCGTGAAGCGGATCTGGGTCAAGGACGACACCGGCAACCCGACGCACTCGTTCAAGGACCGCGTCGTCGCCGTGGCGCTGGCCGCGGCCCGCGAGTTCGGCTTCGACACCCTCGCGTGTCCGTCGACCGGTAACCTCGCCAACGCCGTGGCCGCCGCGGCGGCGCGGGCCGGCTGGCGCTCGGTCGTCCTGATCCCGTCCTCGCTCGAACGCGCCAAGGTGCTGACCACCGCGGTCTACGACGGCGAGCTGATCGCCGTGGACGGCAACTACGACGACGTCAACCGGCTGGCCACGCAGCTCGCGGCCGAGCACGAGACCTGGGCGTTCGTGAACGTCAACGTGCGGCCCTACTACTCGGAAGGCTCCAAGACCCTGGCCTTCGAGATCGCCGAGCAGCTC
>DASSAD010000077.1:0-15029 GCA_035685725.1 Amycolatopsis sp.
AGCCGATGGACAGCACCATCGCCGAGTTCTGGAAGGTCGCGGTCATCCCGGCCCCGGCGCCGCGCGCGTTGGCGGGCAGGCTGTTCATGATGTCGGCCCGGTTGGGGGAGACGAACAGGCCCATGCCCAGACCGTTGACCAACAGGATGCCGGCGAAGGGCCAGTAGCCGAAGTTCACCGGCAGCAGTTCCAGCAGCACGAAGCTGATCGCGGTGAGGAGCATGCCCGCGGCGGCCAGCGCCCGGCCGCCGATCCGGTCGGTGATGACGCCGGAGGTGGGCGCGGAGATCAGGAACCCGATCGTCATGGGCAGCATGTAGATGCCGGCCCACAGCGGGGTCTGTTCGAAGCTGTAGCCGTGCTGGGGCAGCCAGATTCCCTGCAACCAGATGATCAGGATGAACTGCAGGCCGCCGCGGCCGAGCGAGGCGAGCAGGTTCGCCAGGTTGCCCAGGGTGAACGCGCGGATCTTGAACAGGCCCAGGTGGAACAGCGGGTTGGCGACCTTGGTCTCGATGCCCATGAAGATGACGAGCATCACCACTCCGCCGATGATGCAGGACAGCACGAACGGGCTCGTCCAGCCCATGGAGTTGCCGCCGTAGGGCTGCAGGCCGTAGGTGATGCCGACCAGCACCGCGATCAGACCGATCGCGAAGGTGAGGTTGCCCCACCAGTCCATCTTCGCGCGCTGCCGCTCGCTGGTGTCGCGGAGCTTGAGGTAGGCCCAGATGGTGCCGAAGATGCCGACCGGCACCGAGACCAGGAACACCAGCCGCCACTCGACCGGTGCGAGCAGCCCGCCGAGGACCAGCCCGAGGAACGAGCCGGCGATCGCCGCGACACCGTTGATGCCCAGCGCCGTGCCGCGCTGGTGGACCGGGAAGGCGTCGGTGAGGATGGCGCTGGAGTTCGCCATCAGGAACGCGCCGCCGACCCCTTGCACGATGCGCCAGGAGATCATCCAGATCGCCGCCGCGCCGCCGTCCATCCATGTGACGGCCAGCAGGATCGACGACACCGAGAACACGGCGAAGCCGAGGTTGTACATGCGGACCCGGCCGTACATGTCACCGAGGCGCCCGAACCCGACCACCAGCACCGCGGTGATGACGATGAAGCCCATCATCATCCACAGCAGGTAGCTGGTGTTGGCCGGTTCGAGCGGGTTGACGTGGATGCCGCGGAAGATGTCCGGGAGCGCGATCAGCACGATCGACGAGTTGATGGTGGCCATCAGCATGCCGAGCGTCGTGTTGGACAGGGCTATCCACTTGTAGCGTGGCCCGAGCTCTTCCACCGACCACGTCTGTTTGTGCCGACGATGCGGCTTCACCGGTGTCTGCAGAGCAGACTCCACGTCCATCACTCCAACCAGAACGAAGACATGTCGCCGTTGACCTGAGGGTCAGGAAACTTAGTTGACCTATGCTAACTGATTTTAACTCGATCGGGCGACAGGGCTCACTCGATCGGATGGAGTGATGCTGGACGCGTCGGCAACACTGTGTGAACGCCTGCTGACCGCTCTGCTGACCCGCGGACACGCCCGGTCAGGCCGACATGGTCGAACGCCGCCATCACCGTGGTGTACCGGTGGCGTGCCGAACACGCGAAAGGGCCTCCCTGCGCGAACGCGCAGGAAGGCCCTTCGGTGTGACGCTGTGTTCAGCAGGTCCCGTTGTCGGTCCAGACTCCGGCCGAACCACCGGGGGTGTCACCGTAGGTCCACCACTTCGCGGTCCACTGGTGGCCGTTGTAGGAGACGACCGCGCCACCGTTGTAAGCCGTGGTGGCGCTCCAGGCGGCCGAGGTGCAGGTGCCGCCCCCGACCGGCGGAGTCGTCGTGGAGGTCGGGGGCGGGCTCGACGGCGGGGTGGCGCCGGCGAACTGGACGGTGTACTTGGTGAAATCCCAGTCGTTCTGGGAGACGTTGCTGCACACGCCGTTGTCGGTCGAGGTCCCGCAGGCGCGGTCGCGGTTGACCGACCAGAAGGTGAACCGGGCGAGCCCGTGGCTGGTGGCGTAGTCCAGCACCGCCTGGAAGTCGCTCTGGTAGAAGTACTCGCCGGCGTCGGTCTTTCCGTTCATCTGGGAGACGCCCTCGTGCGCGTAGGCGGTGGCGCTGTCCCAGCCGAGATGGGTCATCAGCAGGGAGTGGAACGCCTCCAGCGCCGAGATCTGGGACGAGGAGCCGGAGAAGCCGCCGTCGAAGGGCATGATGGAGAAGTTGTCGGGCGTGAAACCGAGGCTCTTGGCCTCGTCCAGCAGCTGGGTGCCGAACCAGCCGGTGCCGGCCGCGGTCCCGGGCATGGTCACCGAGAGGTAGAGGCCCGGGTTGTTCCGCTGGAGGATCTGCGCCGCGCCCAGTTCGTTGGCGATCGCCGCGGTGTTCTCGTACTCCGGCTCCTCCAGGTCGAAGTCGAGCGCGTGCAGCCCGTACTTGTCGATGACCTGCTGGTACGCCGCCGCCGTCGAGTTCGCGTCCGCACAGGTCTGACCGAGCTTGGTGCCGCCGTACCCGCCGACGGAGACCGAGACGTCACCGCCCGCGCCGCGAATCTTGCTGATCACCCCGGCGACCGCCGTGTCGGAGGAGACCGGTGAGGTCCCGTCCCAGGTCGGGGTGCAGCCCCCGGCGCTGGGCGCGAGGATGAACGCGAGCTGGAAGGCCTTCTGCCCGGTCGCCGCCATCACCGCGGTCGGATCGGGCGGATTGTTGCTCTGCGGCATGAGATAGGGGGCCGACGCGTACCAGTTGTCGCTCAGTGACGCGGCCTGGGCGACCGGGGCGCCGACGCCGGTGGCCAGCGCGACGGCGGTCCCGGCGACGACCGTCGCGGCGGCGGCAAGGGCGGCGAACGAGGCTCTCTTTCTGCTGGGCACTGGTCCTCCTCTGCGGGCAGGGGTGCGGTTTACCCACAGTGGACTAGACCAATATCAATGTCAAGAAATGTCAAGATAGGACTAGACCATCGTCGGGTCACCCGGCCACGGACCCACCTTCACCACCCACACCGGAGAACTCACCACCCCCACCCGAGAACTCACCACCCGCACGGGAAAACTCACCGGCCGGACGAGGGGACACGCCGACCGGACGGGAGAACTCGCCGACGGCACGGGAGGACTCGCCGACCGGACGAGGGGACTCGCCGACGACCGGTGACTGCCCGGCGTGTCCCCCTTTCCCGCGCCCGTGTCCTCCGGTCCGGCCGGCGTGTCCTCCGGTCCGGTTGGCGTGTTCTCCGGTCCGATGGGTCGGTCCGTGCGTTCGGGTCACCGGAATTTTTTTCAGCTGGTGAAAACGGTGATGGCCCACGGGTCGCCGCGGCGGCGACAGTCGCACTCATCGACGTCAAAGGAGACCGGATGAGTTCGTTCGTGCGAAACCAGTGGTACGTCGCCGCATACGGCAGCGAGATCGGTCGCGGCCTGTTCGCCAGGACGATCCTCGGCGAGCCGCTGGTGTTCTACCGCACCGCGGCCGGGGAGGTCGCCGCGCTGGCCGACCGGTGCGTGCACCGCCGGTTCCCACTGTCGGAGAGCCCGAGCCGACTGGCCGACGACAAGATCATCTGCGGCTACCACGGCTTCACCTACGACCGGACCGGTACCTGCGTTTCCGTGCCCGGCCAGACCCGCGTCCCGCGCACCGCCCGGGTGCCCGCCTACCCCGTGGTCGAGCAGGACTCGTTCGTCTGGGTGTGGATCGGCGACGCGGGTCTCGCCGACCCGGCGCTGATCCCGCGCGCGCCCTGGCTCGCCGATCCCCGCTACACCACGGTGTCCGGCCTGGAGCCGTTGCGGGCGCGGTATCTGCTGCTGGTGGACAACCTCATGGACCTGTCCCACGAGACCTACCTGCACGGCGGGTACATCGGCACCCCCGAGGTGGCCGAGACACCGATCACCACCGAGGTCGACGAGGACCGCGGCATCATCTACGTCAGCCGGCACATGGACGACGCGGCCTGCCCCTCGTTCTACGCCAAGTCCACCGGCATCGACGGGCGGATCACCCGCTGGCAGGACATCGAGTATCACCCGCCGTGCCTGTACCTGCTGCACAGCCGCATCGCACCGGTCGGCGTGCTGCCGCACGAGGACGGCACGGACCCGGACGGTTTCCACGTCGAGGTGGTCTATGCCATCACCCCGGAAACCGAGCACAGCACGCACGACTTCTGGGCCGTGGCACGGGATTTCGCGCTCGAAGACCAGGGTGTCTCCGACTTTCTCGCCGAGAGCAACCGGACGGTCGTGCTGCAGGACGTCGCCGCGCTCGACGTGCTCGAAGAGGTCATCCAGCGCGAACCCGAGGGCTACCAGGAACTGTCGGTGAACATCGACACCGGCGGCCTGGCCGCGCGCCGGATCCTCAGCCGGATGGCCGGGACGCCGGTGAAGGTCGCGCGATGAGCGAGCGGGTCGCGATGCTGAGCGGGGAAACGATTTACCGCATCCACTGGAAGCTAGGCACGGATCTTCTGGTCGGGGTCTGTCACTGCGGTGCCGAGCAGGAGTCCGACGATCCGGTCCTGCTCTGGGAGTGGCTGCTCGACCATCCCGGCGGACACTCGCGGGCCGCGGTGCCCGTCCCACCGTCGAAGCGGCCGGCAGGTGTGTCGTGAGCCGGACCGCACCCGAGCCGGAACTCGATGTCGTGGTGCTGTGCAAGGAAAAACTGGCCGATGACGTGGTCGGGCTGACGCTCGCGCACCCCGAGGGCGGGCCGCTGCCGCCCTGGGAGCCGGGTGCGCACGTGGATCTGCTGCTGGGGTCGGACCTGGTGCGCCAGTACTCGTTGTGCGGCGATCCGGCGGAGGAGTCGGTGCTGCGCGTGGCCGTGCTGCGGGAACCCGGCGGTCGCGGCGGCTCGCGCCGGGTGCACGACGAACTCGCCGACGGCGACCGCGTCCGGATTCGCGGTCCGCGCAACCGTTTCGCGCTCGTCGACGCCCCGCGCTACCTGTTCATCGCGGGCGGAATCGGGATCACGCCGCTCGTGCCGATGGTCGCCGCGGTGCACGCGCGCGGCGCGGACTGGCGACTGGTCTACGGCGGCCGGTCGCGGACGTCGATGGCGTTCCGAGAGGAACTGCGACAGCGTTACGGCGACCGGGTGAGTGTGCGGCCGCAGGACGAAACCGGATTGCTGGACCTCGATGGCCTGCTGGCGCGGGAGCCCGGCGACACCGCGATCTATTGCTGTGGCCCGGAACCGCTGCTGCTCGCGGTCGAGCGACGGCGGCCCGGCGTGCACGTGGAGCGGTTCGCCCCGAAGGAGACCAGCGGCGAGAACGCCGCGACCGGGTTCGGGGTCGAGCTGGCGAACTCGGGCACGCGGCTGACGGTGCCGCCCGGGAAATCGGTCCTGGAGGTGCTCGAGGACGCGGGCGTCGCGGTGCTTTCCTCGTGCCGGGAAGGAACCTGCGGCACGTGCGAAACGACGGTGCTGGACGGCGTGGTGGACCACCGCGACTCCCTGCTGACCGAGGCGGAGCGGGCCGCCCACGACACCATGATGATCTGTGTTTCGCGGGCGAGGGGAGCTAGGCTCGTGCTCGATCTCTAGCACTGTGAGAGGGAATCCGACACGGGATTCGACACGGAGACGGTGCGGGGCCGGGCTTGTCCGGTGCGCGTCGCCGGGCGAGGCGGCAGGTGAGGATGGACGGCGCGGTCCGGTCGGTGACGGGGAAGGTGCTGGCCTTGCTGGGCGCCTTCACCCCGGCGAATCCGGAACTGACGCTTTCCGAGCTGGCCCGCCGTTCCGGGATCTCGCTGGCCACGGCGCACCGACGGGTCGCCGAGCTGACCGCATGGGGCGCGCTGGAACGCGGCGCGGATGGCCGCTACCGCATCGGGCTCCGGTTGTGGGAGGTCGCTTCGCTCGCGCCGCGCGGGCTCGGCCTGCGGGAGGCGGCCATGCCGTTCCTGGAAGACCTCTACGAGGTGACCCACGAAAACGTGCAGCTCGCCGTGCGTGCGGGGTTCGAGCTGGTGTTCGTGGAACGGATCACGGGCCGCAAGGCGGTGCCGGTGCTGACCCGGGTCGGCGGGCGGTTCGTGCTGCACGCCACCGGGGTCGGCCTGGTGCTGCTCGCGCATGCCCCGGCCGAGGTCCAGGAGGAGGTGCTTTCCGCGCCGCTGCGGGCCTACACCGGAAAGACCATCACCAGTCCGGCGCGGCTGCGGGAAGTGCTCGCCGCGGTGCGCCGCAGGGGATATGCCGTCAGCGACGGGCAGGTCACGATCGACGCGGTGTCGGTGGCGGCGCCGATCGCCGGGCGGAGCGGCGAGATCATCGCGGCGGTGTCGCTGGTCGTGCGCGCTGGAAACGTGCCGCCGTCGGTGCTGGCGCCGCTGGTCCAGACCGCGGCGCGGGGGATCGGCCGCTCGCTCGGGCACCAGCCGGGCGCGCGGGTCTGAACCACGGTGCGAAGGTCCCCGCAACAGTGCGCCCGATCGCGGCAGGATCGGCTGGTCGAGATCGAATTCGGTCGGCGCGCGCAGTAGGGTGCTCAGGTGGAGGAAGTGCGCTGGCTGACCGAAAAACAGGCCAAGGCGTGGACGGCCTACATCACCGCGGCCCATCTCGTCGAAGGCGCGGTGGCTCGCCAGCTCCGCATGGGCGCCGAGCTTTCGCACACCGACTACGGCCTGCTGCACGAGTTGTCGGTCGCACCGAACCGCAGCCTGCGGATGGGCGAGATCGCCCACCGCCGGGCCGCGCCGAAAAGCCGGATCAGCTATCAGGTGGACCAACTCGTCCGGCGGGGGCTGGTCCGCCGCGAGCGTCATCCCGAGGACGCGCGGGGGCTGGTCGCGGTGCTCACCGACGAAGGCGCGCGGCTGCTGGCGGAAACCGCGCCCGGTCACGTCGAGACCGTTCGCCGGCATTTCGTGGACCTGCTCGACGAAGACCAGCTCGACGCGCTGGAACGGATTTGCACGCACCTGGCGAGGAGCATCCGCGCCCGCGAGACGTGACGGGCCAGGCGGTCGGGGCGCGCCCGGAAGCCGGCGGATCCCGGCGGCGCCGGCGCGAACCCCGGGAGACCCGGTCTGCCCGGCGGCCTGCGGGGTGACACCGTTCGGCCGCGACCGAACGGTCGGCGGCCTACGGTCGACACCAGCCGTCAGAGGAGGACCGGTGGACTTTTCCGCGCTGCACCGCGGGCCTCGGCCGCTGCTGCTGCCGAACGCCTGGGATCACGCTTCCGCCGCGGCGCTGGCCGCGCGGGGGTTCCCGGCCATCGGCACCACCAGTCTCGGTGTCGCCGCGGCCGCGGGACTGCCCGACGGTGCCGGTGTCACGCGCGCCGAAACCCTTGCGCTGGCCAGGAAACTCGGGGACCTGCCGTGCCTGGTCAGCGTCGACATCGAAGGCGGGTTCGGGGAAGGGCCCGCGTCCGTGGCCGCGCTGGCGGAGGAACTCGCCGGGCTGGGCCTGGCGGGGCTGAACATCGAGGACGGCCGGGGTGACCGGCTCGCCGAAACCGGCCATCAGCAACGGCTGGTGGCGGCGATCAAGGAGGCGGCACCGGGCCTGTTCGTCAACGCCCGCACGGACACGCACTGGCTCGGGCGTGGGGAAGACGGCGCACGGGACGACGAAGCGATCTCCCGGGCCCGGGCCTACGTCGAGGCCGGTGCCGACGGGATCTTCGTGCCGGGCATGACCGGTGAGGAGTCGATCGCCCGGCTGGTCGCCGCGGTGGACGTGCCGGTCAACATCCTGTTTTCCCCGCGGGGACCGGGTTACCGGCGGCTCGGCGAGCTGGGCGTGCGGCGGGTGAGCTGCGGTTCGCTGCTGTTCCGTGCCGCGCTCGACGCCGCCTTGCGCACGGTTTCCGCGATCGCCGCCGACCAGCCGGTGCCCGGCGACATCATCGGCTATGCCGAAGTTCAGGCGCTTTCCTGAGGATCCGCAGGAGCCGCCGTGATCAGCTGGGCGAGGGCCGTTTCGAGGTCGCCGTCGCCGGACAGGCGGGCGAACACCTCGGCCGCCGCGGCGCCGAAGCCGTCCGGCTGTCCCGCCACGGCGAAGGTGCGGCCGGTCTCCGCCAGCTCGAACGCCCACCGCCAGCCGCGTTCCAGGCCGACCCGCGCCGAGCGTTCGGACTGGGCGGGCAGGTGGGGCTGGCTCAATTCCCATTCGCCGAGCAGGTCCCGCTCGACTCCCAGCGCCCTGGCGGCCGCGCGGACGGCGAGCAGCATCGCGGTGCTGCCCTTGGTCCAGGCGGCATAGACCATCTTGAGCGCGGACGCGTCGCCGGGCCGCGTGCCGATCACCCGCGCGTCGAGCGCGGTGCCGGCGAAGAGTCCGGCGACCGCTTCGGCCTCGTCGCCGGAAAGGTAGAGCCGGGTCGTGCCGTGTTCGCGCGGCGGTGGCCCGATGATCCCGCCGTCGGCGAACCGGCGGGCCTGCGCGCCGACCAGGCCGGCCGTGGCCGGGCTCACCGCGTTGAGATCGGCATAAATCCCGTCATAGCGGGAAAAGGACACCGCGGTGTCGACCGCGGCGTGCGGCGGGCAGATCGACAGGACGACTTCGCATTCGGCGGCGAGCCGTTCCGGGGTGCCGAGGTCGGTGAGCCCGGCGTCCGCCGCGCGCCGGACGGTGGCCGCGCTCCGGCCCGCCGACGCCCAGGCGACCCGTTGCCCGGCCGAAACCAGTACCTTCCCGACGGCGGCGCCCATCTGGCCCGGATGCGCTATCCCGATCATCCCCCGAGCGTAGGAGGAAGCCGGGCCGGCGCACCACCGGCTTGCCTGATCCCGGGTTGCCCCGGGTTGCCCCGGGTTGCGGTGGACAGCACTGCCGGTGCTCGCCGTGATCCCGGATTGCCCCGGATCCGCCTCTTGCGCGGTGAAACGCACTAGGTGGAACACCGTGGCCCGGGTTATGATCGGTTGAAGATTCAATGAACGTCGGGAGGATTCCGATGCAGGTCAAGGAGCTCGGGCACGTGGTGCTCTACGTCCGGGACATCGAGCGGTCCGCGCGGTTCTACCGGGAAGTGCTGGGGTGGCGTCAGATCCTGCCGAAGCCGGACACGAGCGGTGAGTTGGCCCGGCAGCCGTTCGCCGCGTTCAATGCCCCGTCCGGGCGCACGCACCACGAACTGCTGCTGATCGAGGTGGGCGAGGACGCCGCCGGTCAGCCCGAGGGCAGGCGGGTGGGGCTGTACCACTTCGGCCTCAAGATCGGCACCTCCGACGACGAGCTGCGCGCGGCGCTGGCCGCGCTGAAGGAGTCCGGCACGCCGATTCTCGGCGCCAGCGACCACACCGCCACGCACAGCCTCTACATCGCCGACCCCGACGGCAACGAGATCGAGTTGTACGTCGATGTGCCGGGGATCGACTGGGAGTCCGGCGAAGCCATCGCTTCCCCGGTCAAGCCCCTCGTGCTCTGACGGTCCGCCGCGGCTTGCGCGATCCGTCACTTCGGCGATCATCACCCGATAGTGTGAGTGAGATCACGCATCAGGATATTTGTCCCTTTTTTGTCATGATGAGTGAATCGCCGCGTCGAAAACAGTTATCCTGACGTCCACCGCATGAACGGAGACGCGGGTGAAGCTGAACGATGAAGAAGCGAGAAGACTGACTGAACTCGAACGCGCGTTGCGTGAGTCGGACCCACGACTGGACCGCCGGCTCAGCCGGATGCGCGGCGATGGGTTCTCCTCGATGCGGGTCATCCTCGTGCTGCTCGCCGGGATCGCGCTCGGCGTTGCCCTGGTGGCCGTCGGTGACCTGCTGAAAGTCCCGGTCTGCCTGGTCGCCGGGATCATTCTCACCGCCACGGCGCCCGCGCTGGCCGTCGTCTGGTGGGCCCGGCGGTACTACTGCCGGTACTGCGCGGGCAAATGGCCGGCGCCCAGCGGATCGTGCCCGCGCTGTGCGCGCCCGATCAATGCCTGAATAACCCGAGTGATCCATTATCACCGGCTCTTCCAAGATCCAAACCCACCCCTGTGACGCAGATATCACCATGCCGCTACCCTCTGCTCGGCATCACACCTAACAGCAAGCCTCGGCGGATTCGCGGAGGCAGTGGGGAAGGAGCAGGTGGTGGCAGAAACCGAAACTGAGGCGAAGGTCCCGGTCGAGGCACCGGCGGCGCAGAAGGCCGACCCGACGGCGCATATCGCCGACCCGGGACCGCTCGGTCTCGCGGCTTTCGCCGCGACGACCTTCGTGCTCAGCGTGTTCAACTCGGGCTTGGTGGCCAACGATGCTCTCGAAGCCGTCGTGCTGCCGCTGGCCCTGTTCTACGGCGGGATCGGCCAGTTCATGGCCGGAATGTGGGAATTCCGCAAGGGCAACACCTTCGGCGCGCTCGGCTTCACCTCGTACGGGGCGTTCTGGCTTTCGTTCGCGGCCTACGTCAAGTTCGTCGCGCCCGGCCTCGGCTCCGACGCGGCCACGGCCACCGGCCTGTTCCTGTTGGCGTGGACGATCTTCACCGCCTACATGACCGTCGCGGCGGCGCGCATCAACGCCGCGCTGCTGGCCGTGTTCGTCTTCCTGACGCTCACCTTCCTGTTCCTGACCCTCGGGTCGCTGGGTGGTGCGGCCGGGCTGGCGAAGCTGGGTGGCTACCTCGGCCTGGTCACGGCGGTGCTCGCCTGGTACACGTCCTTCGCGGGCGTCGCGAACTCCACCTGGAAGAAGACGCTTCTTCCGGTGTTCCCGCTCGCGCCCCGGGACTGACGCGCTTCATCATGAAAAGGGTCCGCGCCCGCGCCGGGTGCGGACCCTTTTCTGGTTCAGACCGGAATATCAGCCATTTCTGATCAGCGCTTCCAGCACGTCGACCGCGACGGGCAACGCGGATTCGTCGACATCGAAGCGCGGATTGTGGTGCGGCGCCGGGTTCGCGCCGCCCACGATCACGTAGGTGGCCAGCCCGCCGGCCCGTTGCACGGCTTCGGCGAAAAGACTCGCGTCGTCGCTGCCGCCCATTTCGTGCGATCGGCGCGCGCGGTCCCCGTGCCCCGCCGCTTCGGCCGCGGCCAATACCGCGTCGAGGAGCGCGTCGTCACAATCGAGCGAAGTCGATCCGCCGGTTTCCTCGATTTCGACCGTGACGCCCTGCGTTTCGGCCGCGCCCCGCAGCACCCGCTTGACCCGTTCGGTGAGTTCGATGTTGACCGCGCCGTCGCGGGACCGGGCCTCGCAGGTCAGCTCGGCCTCGGCCGGGACGATGTTCACATTGCCGCCGGCGTGCAGGGTTCCGACGTTCACGCGGGTGTCCGCGGCGGCGAACCGGGGCAGCGCGTGGATACCCAGTGTCGCGGTCGCGGCGGCGAGCAAAGCGTTGCGCCCGTTTTCCGGGGCGGCGGCCGCATGCGAGGCGACACCGGTGAAGCGGGCGCGCAGCTTGGTCGTGGCGAAGATCCCGGTGATGCCGGCGGCCACCGCGCCGGCCGGAAGATCGAGGCCGAGATGGACGGCGGCGAAGCGGTCCACGCCGGCCACCGCGTCCGCGCCGAGCATCGCCCGCGCACCCCGGCCGCCTTCTTCGGCGGGCTGGAACAGGAACCGCACGGAGCCCGGGAAACTCCGTCCGGCCAGCCGTTCCGCCAGCGCGAGCCCGATGGCCACGTGCCCGTCATGGCCGCAGGCATGCATGAATCCGTCGTAGCGCGACCGGAATCCCCGGGCCGCCGGCACGTGCGCCGGG
The DNA here is from genome assembly GCA_035685725.1 of Amycolatopsis sp. Lineage (GTDB taxonomy): Bacteria > Actinomycetota > Actinomycetes > Mycobacteriales > Pseudonocardiaceae > Amycolatopsis_E. Next base: position 11,705 of record DASSAD010000077.1, read on the forward strand.
TCGTCGGATTCGGCGACCGGCAGTGCGTCCAGGTCGAAGCGCAGCGCCCAGGACGGGCCGGGCGCGCCGCCGTCGAGGTCGGCGATCACCGCGGTGCCCTCGGAAACCAGTCGCTCGACCGACGCCGCGTCCGCGCCGCTTTCCACCGCGCGGCGGCCGAAACCGTGCCGGGTGGCCTCGTCGGGGTAGGCGGGAATGCCCGCCAGCCGCATGGCCTCCGAGCCGGTGCGCAGCCGGACGGGAAGCTCGCGCAGCCGCGCCAGCACGGTCGCGGCGGTCCGCACCTCGCAGAACGCGGGCTCCGGATGCGCGTGGACGTCCCGGCGCAACGCGATCATGTCCATGCTTCCGGTATACACGTCTCCCGCGTCACCGCAGCGGTAATGCGCGGCGACCGTGGGGAAGCGAACACCACGCACTCCGGGCGGCAGGTTGGCGGCGCGGGCCGTCAGTGACGCAGGAACCGGAACACGGTCTCGTACTCGCGGTGCTCCCCGTGGTCCAACCAGATCATCGAACCGTCCGCGCGGGCGCCGGCATCCCCGCATCCGGGGATCCGGCGAAATCCGGCCATAGCGCGATCAGCCGGGCGGTGTCCACCTCGCCCGCGCGGACTCGGACCGAGCACTTCCCGGGGCGGGGAAGGCCCCTCGGCCGGGTTCGGGTCCAGGCTCGGGCCAGGCTCGGGCCAGGCTCGGGCCAGGTTCGGGGTCGGGTCCGGCCGGGGCGGATCCGTGGCGGGTTCAGGGGAATTCGTCGTCGAGGTCGGTGACGGTCCGCTGCTGCTCGGTGACGTCCGCGGGATCGGCATCCCAGCGCAGGCCGGAGGTCGCCGCGGCCGGGGGCTCCGGGTCTTCGGAGACCTGGCGCTGCTGCTCGGCGACATCGGCTCCCGGCGCCTCGAGATCCACCGGCGTTACGGCGTCGCGAGCCTCGCTTGGTTTGTTCACGTCGTCCCTCCTCGGTCACTCCTCGGTCACTCCTCGATCGCGGCACGAACGGCCTCGGCCACATCGGGGTGACCGAGGGGGATGGGGGCGGCGACGCGGTCCCGGTCACCCCCCGTGCTGTACGCGACGACCTCGACCGGGATCCCCGCGGCGACGAGCTTCGCGCGAAGGCCGGTGGCGTGCGTGTGCTCCCAGGCGCGGGCCTCGGCCTCGCCGCGATCGGGCGGGAAGTATCCCTCGGCCGCGGGATCGACCAGCAGGACCGCGCGCACGGTGCCGGTGTGGGCCTCGGCCAGGCGCATCGCCTGCTCCGCGAACGGACCGCTCGCCACGACGGTGACGACCCGCCCGGGCCGGGGCGGATCGCCGAGGAGGTCGTCGGCCTGGGTCAGGGCACCCTCGACCGGCAGCCGGCACCAGATGATCTGCCAGCTCCGCGCGAATTCCCGCCACGTGGCGGGCAGTTCCGCGCGTTTCGCCGCGCCGGAGGGATCGAGTACCAGCACGATCGGGCCGTCCGGGGTACCTTCGGTGACGGCGGGCGGACCTGCGGCGCGGACGGGGTCCGGAATCTGGCCGGGGTCGTTCATGAACGTCGGCTACCCAGGAGCCCGCCGCACTAAGCGGAAACAACACTCGTCAGCCCGGGAGGGGACGACAACGATGCGAGACAACGGTTTTTCGGCCGGGTTTTCCGCCGGCTTCCCAGCGGTGTCGGAGCGGCACGAAACACCGGACGACACCGAACTGGTCGCGGAGCAGAGACGGCGCGCGGTGCGCGCGATCGCGTCGGCGGCGACCGATGCGGACGACTGCGCGACGTTGCTCGACGCGCTCGGCCTGCGCCCTTCGGAGGGCTTGGCTTCGGTGCCTTCGCCGCGCTCCGCGGACTGAATTCGGCCCCCTTGGGGGATCGTGTGTCCAATCTCACAAGCTGAAATCGGGCGGCCCGCCGCGCGCATTCGAGTAGTCGTCGGTGATACGTGTGAACACGCCACGTGTGCCACTACTGACCGCTACTTCTGAAGGGGCTCGCCCATGACTCTCGGCAATCTTCCGCTTCGTACCCTGTCCGGCGAGCCGGCGACCCTGAACGGCCTCGGCCGCAAGGTTCTGCTCGTGGTGAACGTGGCTTCCCGGTGCGGGCTCACGCCGCAGTACGCGGGCCTCGAGCGGTTGCAGGAACGGTACGGCGACAAGGGGTTCTCGGTGGCCGGGTTTCCCTGCAACCAGTTCGCCGGGCAGGAACCGGGCACGCCCGGGGAAATCGCCACGTTCTGTTCGGCGACCTACGGCGTCACCTTCCCGTTGTTCGAGAAGATCGAGGTGAACGGCCCCGGCCGGCACCCGCTCTACCGTGAACTCGCCGAGGCGCCCGACGCCGAGGGCGCGGCGGGCGACATCCAGTGGAACTTCGAGAAATTCCTCCTCGGCGCTGACGGCGAGATCGCCGCGCGGTTCCGCCCGCGCACCGAACCGGAAGCGCCCGAGGTGATCTCCGCGATCGAAACCGCACTGGCGGGGTGAATCCCCGGACTCCCCGCCGGGGTCTGCCGCGATCCGGTGAACCTAGAACCGGCGCTTGGCTTCCGCGGCGGCGTCGGAGGTGGCGAGCTTTTCGAGCAGACCGATGAGCGTGGCCTGCTCGTTCTTCGTCAACACGGTGGCCCACGCCTGTTCGCGCTCGTTGTGCTCGGAGAAGGTGCTGCTGGTCGCCTCGCGTCCGGCCTCGGTGAGGTCCAGCAGGACCGCCCGCCGGTCGTGCTCGGCCTGCGTGCGGGACACCAGCCCGTCCCGCTCCAGGGTGTTGACCAGCGCGGAGACCGCCGCCCGGCTCATTCCCGACAACTGCGCGACCCGCTTGGCCTCCATCGGGCCGGCGATCCAGAGCACGTAGAGGACGCGGAACCCGCCCCAGCTCCAGCCGCGCGGCCGGTGCACGGTGGACTCCCAGTCGTAGACGAGTGTGCTGGTCAGTCGGTGCAGGGTCAGGCACAGGCGCATCGCCACGGGGTCGACGCGGGGCAGCTTCGCGCTGGTCGCGGCGATCGCGTAGTCCACGAAGGTCAGGTAGTCGAGCTCCTCCGGCTCGGCCGGTTCTGCGGTCATGCGCGCAAGGTTAGTCTTCCCCTGACTTGTGACCTGAATTACTGTCGTAAGGCGGGGAAATGATCAAGGATTTCACCGACGGAGGGCCCGGTGGCAGGAAAAGCGTTCGCGTCTTCGGCTGATCTGGAGCAGAAGGAACAGACACTGGAGGTACTCGCCGACGGGGTCTACGCGCTGACCGCCGAAGGCGACCCGAACGTGGGCGCCATCGAGGGCGAGGACTTCCTGGTCTGCTTCGAGGCCCTCGCGACCCCGGTCGCCGCGCG
>DASSAD010000078.1:0-16636 GCA_035685725.1 Amycolatopsis sp.
AGCCGGCGGTGGGGATGGACACTCCGAAGTCGGCGGCCGCCTGGGGCAGGACACCCATCATGACGAACTCAGTGGTGCCGATACCGAAGGCACCGATGGCCAGCGCGAGCAGCGCGATGGGCACGGCTCTCCTTTCGCAGGGTTTCTGCATCGATCCAGTGAGGGGGCATTAAGAAAGACAGCCCCGCGCCCGCTATGGCGCTCAAGCTGCCTTATCTCCAGTTTCCCCGGGTCCGGGCGGTGCTGTCATCCCGCGGCGACGTGATGATCCTTACGTCACCGCGGGTGCTCGACCACGGGCGCGCGGTGGCCCGCGGGCTCAGTGGCGAGCGGCCAGCACGCCGTCGAGCAGACCGGGGAAAAGCTCGTCCAGATCGTTACGGCGCAAGGACTGGAGCCGGATCGTGCCCTGCTGGCGCGTGGCCGTCACCCCGGCTTCGCGCAGGGTGCGCAGGTGATGGGTGAGCGTGGACTTGCTCACCGGCACGTCGAGCCCGCCGCAGGCGATTTCGCCGTCCTGTCGCGCGAGTTGGCGGACCACTTCGAGGCGCACCGGATCGGCGAGGGCGTGCAGGACCGCCTCGATACGGATCTCGTCCCGCTCCGGGCCGGCGACCAGGTCGGTGCTCATGAATCCCATTGTATGACAGTTCTCGAACTTTCTCGCGGTTTCGTAGTACGGTGGCCATCAAACTTCGATGGAATTCAAACAAGGAGAGACATGTCTTCTCCCCGGACCTCCGTGCTCGCGCTCGGCAGCTTCGCGGTGGGCACCAGCGGATACGTCGTGGCCGGACTGTTGCCCGCGCTCACCGCTGAACTGGGCATCTCGGCGTCGGCCGCGGCCCAGCTGGTGACTTCCTTCGCGATCGCCTACGCGATCGGCTCTCCGCTGTTCGCCGCCGCGACCGGGCGCTGGGAACGTCGCCGGCTGCTGGTCGCCGCGCTGGGGGTGACCGCGCTGGGCAACGCGCTCGCGGCAGCGGCGCCGGACTACGGGCTGCTCCTGGGCGCCCGCGTGGTCACCGCGGTGGGCGCGGCCGTGTTCACCCCGTCCGCGAGTGCGGTCGCCGCGGAGTTGACCACGCCGGAACGCCGGGGCCGGGCCGTGGCGCTGGTGTTCGGCGGGCTCACCGTCGCGATGATCTTCGGTGTGCCGGTGGGCAGCGTGCTTTCCCAGCACTTGGGTTACCGTGCCGTCTTCGCGCTCGTCGCGCTGTTCGCGCTGGCCGGCGCGCTCGCGGTGCGGCTGGCGTTGCCCGCCGTCGCGGCCCCGGCCCCGGTGTCCTTCGCCATGCGGTTCGCCCCGGCGAAGGATCGGCGGGTACTCGTCGGCCTGCTCGTCACCACCCTGGCGTGTCTTGCCGCGTTCAGCGTGTACACCTTCGTCACGCCGGTGCTGACCGCGACCGCGGGGGTGCACGGCACGATCATCAGCGTGTTGCTGTTCAGCTACGGAATCGGCGGCGCGATCGGCAATGCGGCCGGCGGCAGGGTGGCCGACCGGTGGGGTGCACGCAGACCGCTGATCGTGGTGCTGGCCGCCGGCGCGCTCGTGCTGGGGTTCCTGCCCGTCACCGCGACCAGCGTGCCCGGCGCGGCGGTCACGCTCTTTCTCTGGGGCGCCCTCACCTGGTCGTTCAACCCGCCCATGCAACACCGGTTGATCGAGCTCGCGCCCGCGGCCGCGGGGCTGGTGCTCTCCCTGAACGCCTCGGCCATCTACCTCGGCGTGGGTCTGTCCGGGGTCGCCGCCGGCCTCGTGCTGACCGCCGGCGGCCCGGCGCTGCTGCCCGAGTTCGCCGCACTGCTCAACGTGGCCGGGCTGCTCGCGGTCCTGTTCGGCCTGCGTCAGCGCGCGGGAGACGTGACTTCGCAGTCCGACCCGGGAAACACCAGTCCTTCGTGCCCGTCGGTGAACTTGACCAGGTAGGGCGGGGCGCCCTCGGCGCCGCGTACTTCGATGATTTCGCCCTGCTGCTCACCGGAACCGACCGTACGTCCATGCACGAGGATCCGGTCTCCAACGGCTGCTCGCATCGTGACCACCTCCGCAAGCACCAGAGTAGGTGGGCCGAACGGCCGCGTCGAGACCCATACGGGCGGCTGAATGCCCGGCGGATGACTGAACCGGCAACTAAACTGGACAACCCGATCAGGGAGGTGCCACGCGATCGTGTGTGGAATAGTCGCCGCTGTCGGCGATATCGATGTCCGGTTGTGCCGAAAGATGTTGACCCGTATCAAGCACCGTGGACCGGACGACACCGGTGAAATACGCCGCGGAAACGTCTGGCTCGGCCACCAGAGATTGTCCATTATGGACGTCGATGGTGGTCATCAGCCGTTGGTGGGCCAGGAGGGAACCACCTATCTCGTCGCCAACGGGGAAATCTACAACCATCAGGAAATCCGGGAGGATCTCGGCCACGAACTCTTCGAAACCGGTTCCGACTGCGAGGCGGCGCTGCACGCGCTGATCGTGGAGGGGCCGGTCGGCCTGGCCCGCCTGCGCGGAATGTTCGCGCTGGCGTTCATGAACGATCACGGTGAGTTCTTGGTCGCCCGGGACGCCGTCGGGGTGAAGCCGCTTTACTGGGTCCGGCGCGGTGACGTAACGCTTTTCGCCAGCGAGTTGCGGGCGTTCGAGCCCGCGGACCGGCCGCTGGTGGAGAGTTTCCCGCCGGGGCACTGCTGGACGCCGCACGGTGGTCTGGTGCGCTTCGCCGAGGCCGTCCCGGCCAGGGTCCGCCCGGCCCGGCGGGCCGACGAACCGGGCGTGTGGGACGACGCGCTGGTCAAGTCCGTCCGCGAGACCGTGGTGACGGCGGTGGAAAACCGGATGATGAGTGACGTCGGGATCGGCGTGTTCCTCTCCGGCGGGCTGGATTCGGCGATCGTGGCCGCGGTGGCGGCGGAGTATGCGCGGCGCCACGGCCAGCCGCTACCGACGTTCGCCGTCGGTGCACCGGGAAGCTCGGATCTCGCGGCAGCCCGTGTCGTCGCCGACTACCTCGACACCGAGCATCACGAGATCGTGATGACCCCGGAGGACGTCGCGGAGGCCCTGCCGAGGGCGGTCCGCACGATCGAGCACTTCGACCCGTCGCTGGTACGCAGCGCGGTGCCGAACCTGTTGCTCGCCGAGTACGCGGCGAAACGGGTGCATGCCGTGCTGACGGGCGAAGGCGCGGACGAGTTGTTCGCGGGATATCCCTATTACCACGAGGAACCGTTCACGGTGGCCGACGCGTTACAGACCGAGCTGGTTCGCACTGTCCGCGAACTGCACCACCTGAACCTGCAGCGCTGCGACCGGACGACGATGGCCTTCGGGCTGGAAGCGCGGGTGCCCTTCCTGGACCGTGACGTGATCGAGCTGGCCCTGTCCATTCCCCCGGAGCACAAGATGGTGGGGCCCGGGATACCGGAGAAGAAGCTGCTGCGGCAGGCGTTCGACGGCTGGGTGCCGGACGACATCCTGTGGCGGGGCAAGGAACAGTTCGGTGACGGGTCGGGCGCCAAGGAGGTGCTCGAACAGGTCGATTTCTTCCAGGTCACCGGGTCGCTGTCACCGGATGTTCCGCCGGAATCCACATCGGACTCGGCCGCCGCCGACGGGGTCGAGCTGCGAACCCGCGAAGAGGCCGGGTTTTACGCTTTGTGGCGAAAGGAATTCGCTGGTATCCGGCCACAACGCACCCTCGGTCTGTTCGCCACCACCTGATCGAGCGAGGCGAAAACCCCGATTTGCCAGCGTTGACGGTGACGCGCAGGCTGAGGCCATGGCTGAGTGCGATGTCTGCGGGAACGACTACTGGATGTCCTTCGAGGTGCGCACCATGACCGGCGACACCTACACCTTCGACAGCCTCGAATGTGCCGCCCAGCGCATCGCACCGCGGTGCGAGCACTGCGGTTGCCGCATTCTGGGGCACGGAGCGGAGGTCGAAGGCCGGTTCTTCTGCTGCGCCCACTGCGCGCGGGAGACCGACGCACGTCTCGGTGGGCAGATCCGCGACACCGTCGGCGCGCACCCCGGCTGAGCCACCCGACCCCACCCGATGCCGGCATGTCGCCGTGCGACTACGCGGTGACATGCCGGCCCGCCGCCCGAACGCCGCGGTAAGGACGGCGCCGCGGGACACCGCGCCGGCGTCAGGCCTTTTTCGCGGCGGCCTTGGCGGCCTTCTTGAACGAGCGGACCTCTCCGAGCGTCTGCGCGTCGACGACGTCGGCGATCGAGCGGCGCGATCCCTCGTCACCGTAGGCGCCGGCGGCCTCGCGCCAGCCTCCCGGCCGAACGCCGCGTTGCTTGCCCAGCAGCGCGAGGAAGATCCTCGCTTTTTGTTCGCCGTAGCCGGGCAATGCCTTGAGCCGCTTGAGCACTTCCCGCCCGTCCGGCTCGCCTTCGGTCCAGATCGCCGCGGTGTCCCCGTCGTAGTGCTCCACGATGAAACGCGCCAGCGCCTGAACGCGCTTGGCCATCGATCCGCCGTACCGGTGAATCGCGGGCTTGGTCACGCACAGCTCGACGAACTCGTCCGGATCGCATTCGGCGATCCTGGTGATGCTGAACTCACCCATCCGGTCCGCGATCTTCTTCGGGCCGGAGAAGGCGACCTCCATCGCGATCTGCTGATCCAGCAGCATCCCCGTCAGCAGGGCGAACGGGTCGTCCGACAGCAGCTTGTCGGCTGCGGCGTCGCCGGTGAGGTGCACAGTGGACTCCATGGACTCCATGGGTCAAAGCATCGCACGAGCGGCACCCGGTTTCACCCGCGCAGGACCATCGCGAGCCGGCGCATCCCTTGGGCGATGACTTCCGGGGTGTGCGCGGCGAAGGACAGGCGCATGGTCGCGCGGTCGGGCTCGTTGACGTGGAACGCCGCGCCGGGCACGAACGCGACATCGTGACGGAGGGCTTCCGGCAGGAGTTCCGCCGTGTCGACACTGCCGGGAAGACGCAGCCACAGGAACATTCCCCCGTCGGGCTCGGTCCACACGGTTCCCGGCGGCGTCGCGCCCGGCAGTTCCGCGAGCATGGCGTCACGGCGGAGGCGGTAGGCCGCACGCAGCGTCCGCACGCGAGCGTCGAGGTCGACGTTTTCCAGATAGTGCGCCGCGGCGGCCTGATCGACGGTGGAGGTGTGCAGATCGTTCGCCTGTTTGAGGATGGCGATCCGGTCGAGCAGCGGCCGTGGGGCGCGCAGCCAGCCCAGCCGCATGCCGGGCGCCGCCACCTTGGAGAAGCTGCCCAGGTAGACGGACCGGCCGGCGGCGGTGGGCAGTGCGGAGATGGGCGCCATCGGCTCCCCGCGGTAGCGCAGCTCGTGGTACGGGTCGTCCTCGATGATCCGGAAGTCGTGGTCCGCGGCGATCTCGGCGACCCTGCGCCGCCGACGCGCGCCGAGCGTGCGCCCGGTGGGGTTGGCGAAGGTCGGCACCAGGTAGAGCACCGCCGCGTCCTCCCGTGCGGCGATTTCGGCCAGCCGATCCGGAAGCATGCCTTCCGCGTCGCCGGGAACCGGGACGATCCGCGCCCCGGCGAGGTGGAAGCACTGCAGTGCCGAAAGGTATCCGGGCTCTTCGACCAGCACCACGGAACCTGGATCGAGCAGTGCGGTGCTGATCAGGTTGAGCGCCTGCTGCGAGCCGGTGGTGATGAGCAGGTCCGACGCGGTGGTCCGCAGGCCCCTGGCGGTGAGCCGGTCCGCGATCAGCGCGCGCAACGCGGGATCGCCTTCGGTCGGCGAGTACTGCAGGCTGTGCCGGGCGGCGGAACCGGACAACGCCCGGTCGAACGCGGCGCGCAGCCCCGCGGCGTCGAACAGTTCCGGCGCGGGCATGCCGCCCGCGAAGGAGATCACCCCGGGTCGTGCGGTCAAGGCCAGGAGATCACGGACCGCCGAGCTGGTGATCGCCGACATCCGGCGGGCCAGCGGGCGGGCACAGGAGGTGGAGTCGGTGGTGCGGGGAGAGGACACGGTGCTCCTCGAAGCAAGAAGGTGCGGTGTGGGCGGAAAACGCCGCGGTGGTGCCGCGGGCGGTTCCCGGGTGAGCGGCCGCGCTGGTCGAGGAAGCCGGCACCAGGCTAGCCGGTGGCCTCGTCGCCCGCGATCTGTTTTCGGCAGCAGCTCGGCGTAAACATCCGATGTATGCGGGGGATGAGGAGCACCGACGGGCAAGACCGGTGGGGAGACAATGGGGATAGATCCCGGAGACATCACCAAGCGTCCGAAAGACGGTCGAGAGGCTGTGTACAAAGATCTTATGTCTGGTTAAGCTCGCCGCGTGTCAATGATCGACCACGCGATCGCGCCCGTGTACCCGCCGAACCGGACCGGTTGCGGGGTCCGCGCCACGAGGCCGGAGTCGCGACATGATTGACGCGATTCCGCTGGGGCGCAGCTCGCTCGAGGTGACCCGGCTCGGTTTCGGCACCGCGGCCATCGGCGGGCTGTACAGCGCGCTGTCCGACGAGGCCGCGGCGCAGACCCTGGCCGCGGCCAGTGCGTCGGGCATTCGCTACTTCGACACCGCCCCGCACTACGGCGCCGGGCTGGCGGAACGCCGGCTGGGCTCGTTTCTGGGCGGTCAGCGGGATTTCGTGGTGTCCACAAAGGTCGGTCGGCTGCTGCGGCCGGGCGAGGTGGCCGACGGGCACGAGGGTTTCCACGGCGCGCCACCGCTGATCCGCGTGCGCGACTACACCGCGGACGGGATCTACCGTTCCCTGGCCGAAAGCCTGGACCGCACCGGCCTGGACGCCTTCGACATCCTGCTCATCCACGATCCGGACGACTACTGGGAACAGGCGGTCGGTGAGGCGTATCCGGCGCTCGCGCGGCTGCGGGACGAGGGCGCGGTCAAGGCCATCGGCGCCGGTATGAACCAGAGCGCCATGTTGTCCCGCTTCGTCGCCGAGACCGACATCGACTGTGTGCTCATTGCCGGCCGCTACACCCTGCTGGACCGGGAAGCCGAGGAAGACCTGCTTCCGCGCTGCGCCGACCGTGGCGTCGGAGTGATCGTCGGCGGCGTGTTCAACAGCGGGATCCTGGCCGATCCCGGGTCGCGCGCCACCTTCGATTACGAACCCGCGCCGCCCGCCGTGCGCCGGCGGGTCGCCGAACTGGCCGAGACGTGCGCCCGCCACGGTGTGCCCCTCGCGGCCGCGGCTCTGCAGTTTCCGTTGCGGCACAAGGCGGTCAGCTCCGTCCTGGTCGGTGCCCGCACGCCCGCGGAAGTCGCGGAGAGCGTCGCCGGACTGGCCGTGGACATTCCGGAGGAACTGTGGGCACAGCTGTGAAAGTCGACGCGCACCACCATCTGTGGGACGTGGCCGCGCGGGAGCATGCGTGGCTGGACACCTCGGCCACCGCGCCGATCAGGAAGACCTTCACGGTGGCCGACCTGGAGGCCGTGGCGCGGGCGGTGGGCATCGAGCGCACGGTGCTCGTGCAGGTGCTGGCGAGCGTTGACGAGACCCGGGAATTCCTTGCCGTGGCCCAGAGTTCGCCGCTGATCGCCGGAGTCGTCGGCTGGGTCGACCTGACCGGGCCCGGGGTGGCGGATCAGCTCGCGGAGCTGCCCGGCCTGGTCGGAATCCGGCATCTGGTGCAGGGCGAGCCCGATCCCGGCTGGCTGAACCGGCCCGAGGTGCGCCGGGGACTGCGTGCCGTCGCCGCCGCGGGTCTGTGCTTCGACCTGCTGACCCTGCCCCACCAGTTGCCCGCCGCGATCGACACCGTGCGGGCGCTGCCGGAACTGACCTTCGTCCTCGATCACCTGTCGAAGCCGCCGATCGCCTCGGGGCAGCTCGAGCCCTGGGCCTCGCCGCTGCGCGAACTGGCCGCCGAACCCAACGTGGTCGCGAAGCTTTCCGGGCTGGTCACCGAGGCCGGGCCGGCGTGGGAGCCGGCGGCCCTGCGCCCCTATGTGGACGTGGCCCTCGAAGCCTTCGGGCCGCGGCGGCTGATGTTCGGTTCCGACTGGCCGGTGTGCCTGCTGGCGGCGGACTACGCCGAATGGGCCGATGCCGCGGCCGGTCTGGTCGCGGAACTTTCTCCAGCGGAACGCGAAGAGATCTTCGGCGGGACCGCATCGCGGGTCTACGCGCTCGACGAACGTTGAAGCCCCGGAAGGGAAAGCGCCCGGGCGAGCGCGAGCGCTTTCCCTTCCGGGAGCGGGTCAGGCCAGGGGCGTGAGCGCCTCGGCGAGCGGCTCCAGGATGCCCGGTTCGGCCCGGTGCGGCAGGTTCATGATCACCAGATCCACGCCGGCCTCGCGGTAGCTCGCGACCTGCTCGACCGCCGCTGGAATGCCTTGCTCGGGGTCGATGCGGACATTGACCGAGCAGACGATCTCCTCGGGCTTGCGCCCCACCTCTTCGCAGCGGACCAGCAAGGTCTCCTTGAGTGCCCGCCAATCGGCCGCGCTCTGCGTGATGGCGTTCCACTGCTGTGCCCACAGCGCGACGGCCCGCAGCGTGCGCCGGGGGCCACGCCCGCCGATCACGATCGGCGGATGCGGGCGCTGGACGCCTTTCGGCTCGCACCGGGCGTCGGTCAGCCGGAAGTACTTGCCCTCGAAGGTGGTGGTCTCCTGGCTGAGCAGGTCGATGATCACCTGCACGCCCTCGTCGAACTGGTCGAACCGTTCGCGCAGCGGCGGCAGCTCGATGCCATAGGCGTCGCATTCCTGCTGGTTCCAGCCCGCGCCGAGGCCGAGGTCGAGCCGTCCCTCGGCGATGATGTCGATGGTCGCGGCCATGTTGGCCAGCACCGCGGGATGCCGGTAGATCATTCCGGCGACCTGGCAGCCGATCCGGATCCGCCGGGTGGCCTGGGCCAGCGCCGCCAGCATGGTCCAGCCCTCGAAGTTGGGCCCGGCGAGGTCACCGGTCAACGGGTAGAAGTGGTCCCAGTTCCACGCCGAATCGAACAGCTCGATGTCGTCGGCCGCCACCCAGACATCGCGCAGCTGCTCCCACGTGGTGTGTTCCGGCCTGGTCTTGATCCCGAAGCGCACGCCGTGCCTCCTCAGTCGTTTCCGTGGGCATGTGCCTGCAACGTACGCCGGAACGCTTTTCCTGGACACCGAGTAGGGGGGTGGCTACATTTTGTTCATCGAGTAGCCACAGGGGGATCCGGTGACCGACTTCTACTTACACCCCGATATCACCTGGTCGCGCGGAATCGAGGTGGGCATCCGATCGCTGCGCGATCATCTGAGCCGGCATCTGGACGAGGTCAAGGCGGGAAACACCGTGACCGTCACCGAACACGGCAGGCCGATCGCGCGCATCGTGCCGATCGAGCGGGCCCGGTCGGTGCTCGAAGAACTCGTCGAGCAGGGTGTGGTCACCCCGGCCCGTGACCCGGGCGTGGTTCTTCCCGAGCCGGTACAGGCCGCGGGGCCGGTGACCGATTTCCTCGACGAGCAGCCGGGGTGAGCGCGGTGAACATTTTCGGTGGCGGTGAATGATCGCGTATTTCGATGCCTCGGCGCTGGTGCCGTTGCTGATCCGGGAGCCCGGCACGTCCCGCGCACAGCGGTTGTGGAACGCCGCGGACGCGCGGGTTTCCAGCCGCCTCGGGTATGTGGAGGCGGCCGCCGCGTTGGCACGGCGCGCGGACCGGCTCGCCGGGGCACCGGCACATCAGCGGCAGGACGCCATGGAACTGCTCGACCGCGTCTGGGACGGGCTGGATGTGGTCAACGTGGTGGAAGCACTGGTGCGCGAAGCGGCCGGGATCGCCCGGCAATGGGGGCTCGGCGCACACGACGCGATGCATTGCGCATCGGCACGGCACTTCGCCGGTGAGGAGGTCGTGGTGGTCAGCGGTAGCCGAGACCTGCTCGTCGCCTGCCGGGGGCTGGGCATGGCGACGGCGGCTTTGTGCTGACTCGTGTCGACGATGCCCGTTCATCGAGGCGGCTGTGACGGGCAGTGCCGGCCCGGGCGGGGAACGTGGTCATCCGCGGGTGATCGGCGGGTGATCGGCGGGTGATCGGCACTGCCGACCGCGCCCGGTGACGGTTCCGGCGGCTCCGGTCAAGGGAAAACACCGGAAGCGGGACGGGTGTTCGTCACCACTGGGAGCGTGGGTGAGATTGCAGCAGTACGCTTGTCCCGCATACATCGTGCTGAGAACGAAACGCGAGGATCCGCGAGAGGAGCACTGCTGCTCATGGCCAAGATCAAGGTCGAGGGCACCGTCGTCGAACTGGATGGCGACGAGATGACCCGGATCATCTGGCAGTTCATCAAGGACAAGCTGGTTCACCCGTACCTGGACGTGAATCTCGAGTACTACGACCTGGGCATCGAAGAGCGCGACCGCACCGACGACCAGATCACCGTCGATGCCGCGAACGCCATCAAGAAGCACGGCGTCGGCGTCAAATGCGCCACCATCACGCCCGACGAGGCGCGGGTGGAGGAGTTCGGGCTCAAGAAGATGTGGCGGAGCCCCAACGGGACCATCCGCAACATCCTCGGCGGCGTGATCTTCCGTGAGCCGATCGTCATCTCCAACATCCCGCGACTGGTGCCGGGCTGGACCAAGCCGATCATCGTCGGCCGTCACGCGCACGGTGACCAGTACAAGGCCAGCGACTTCAAGGTGCCCGGTCCCGGCACGGTGACCATCACCTACACGCCGGACGACGGCTCGCAGCCGATGGAGATCGAGGTCGCCCGTTACCCGGAGGGCGGCGGCGTCGCGATGGCGATGTACAACTACCGCAAGTCGATCGAGGACTTCGCGCGTGCCTCGCTGCGCTACGGCCTCGACCGCGGCTACCCGGTGTACCTCTCCACCAAGAACACCATCCTCAAGGCCTACGACGGCATGTTCAAGGACGTGTTCCAGGAGATCTTCGACAGCGAGTTCAAGGCGGACTTCGACGCCAAGGGCCTGACCTACGAGCACCGGCTGATCGACGACATGGTCGCCGCGTCGCTGAAGTGGGAGGGCGGCTACGTCTGGGCCTGCAAGAACTACGACGGTGACGTGCAGTCCGACACCGTGGCGCAGGGCTTCGGCTCGCTGGGTCTGATGACCTCCGTGCTGCGGACCCCGGACGGCCGAACGGTGGAGGCCGAGGCCGCGCACGGCACGGTGACCCGGCACTACCGCCAGCACCAGCAGGGCAAGCCGACCTCGACCAACCCGATCGCGTCCATCTTCGCCTGGACGCGCGGGCTCGAGCACCGCGGCAAGCTCGACGGCAACTCGGAGCTGATCGGCTTCGCGAACAAGCTGGAGCAGGTCGTCATCGAGACCGTCGAGAGCGGCAGGATGACCAAGGACCTCGCGCTGCTGGTGGGCAAGGACCAGGCGTTCCAGACCACCGAGGAGTTCCTCGGGACGCTGGACGAGAACCTGGCCCGCAAGATCGCACAGAGCTGATCCGCTGCTGATCGGATGCTGATCCGGTGCTGAACTCGCGCTGATCCGCAGCCGGTCGACTCGTCGAGGCCACCCCGGGCTTTCCCGCCCGGGGTGGCCTCGACGTTTCCCGGCGGCCGGCGGGTCCGCCACCGCCTCACCCGTGGCCGCCAGCCGGGTGGTTTCCCGGTTCGGCACTGTCCGCGGGCGTCCCGGCGTGGCTAACCTTGTTCGAAGCGTTTTCCGGTAGGGCGAGGAGCGTCCGTGATACTGGGGATACCGAAGAAGGTTTTCATCACCATCGTGGTGCTCGCGGGAATCGCGCTCGTCTACGCGATGGGCACGGACAAACAGAATTCGCCGGGCGCCGGCACGACCTCGTCCACGGCCTCCTCCTCGACCGGATGCCGGGTGACCGTGACCGCCGACGTGCTCAACGTCCGCGCCGCACCCGATCCCGCCTCGGAAATCGTCGGCAAGTACAACCAGAACGCCGAAACCTCCGCCGAAACGGTGGTGCAGAACGGGTTCCGCAAGCTCGGTGACAACCGGTGGGCCAAGACGGACTTCCTCCAACCGGTCGCCGGCACGAACTGCGGCTGAGCGGCGAAGCGTGTCGTCCCGCCCGCGATGTCGCCGGCCGCGGGTAACCTGCGCGTCGTGCTTACCGTTTCGACCGTGAACGTCAACGGCATGCGTGCCGCCGCCAAGAAGGGCTTCGTCGAGTGGCTCGCCGCGAGCGACTCGGCTGTGATCGCCTGTCAGGAGGTTCGCGCCGAGGCAAGCGAGCTTCCCGCGGGCGTCGCGGCTCCGGACGGGTGGCACGCACGGCACGCGCCCTGCGCGGTCAAGGGCCGCAACGGGGTGTCGGTGTACAGCAGGATCGAGCCGGACGAGGTTCGCGTCGGGTTCGGCGAGGCCGAGTTCGAAGACAGCGGCCGCTACCTCGAAGTGCATCTGCCGGGACTGGTGCTGGCCAGCCTGTATCTGCCCAGCGGCGAGGTGGGCACTGCCCGGCAGGACGAAAAAGACCGGTTCATGGCGGCGTTTCTGCCCTACCTGGTCGAACTGCGCGCCAAGGCCGAGGCCGCCGGCTCCGAGGTGATCGTGGCCGGTGACTGGAACATCGCGCATGCCGAGATAGATCTGAAGAACTGGCGCAACAACCGGAAGAACTCGGGGTTCCTGCCCGAGGAGCGCGCCTGGCTGGGCCGGGTCTTCGACGAGGCCGGCTACGTCGACGTGCAGCGGCGGCTCGACCCCGCGGGGCCGGGGCCCTACACCTGGTGGTCCTACCGGGGCCGGGCGTTCGACAACGACACGGGCTGGCGCATCGACCTGATGTGCACCACGCCCGGGCTGGCGCAGCGGTGCGCCTCGGTGATGGTGGAGCGGGCCGAAAGCCACGACCGGCGCTGGTCGGACCATGCCCCGGTGACCGCGACCTTCGACTGGGACTTCCCACGCTGACCGCGGTCGGGCGACGCCGGCCGCCTCACGGGCTCAGCAGTGCGGCCAGGCGGTCGAGGAAGGCCCGCTGGCCGCCGACGATCTTTTCCCGGGCCTGGGCGAGACCGAACCACGCGACCCGGTCGATCTCGGGGAACTCGCGCATCGTGCCCGAGCCCCGCGGCCATTCCATGGTGAAGGTGCCGGGCACGACGAGTTCGGGGTCGAGGTCGCCGTCGAGCGCCCAGGCCGTGACGAGCTTGCCGCCGGATTGCCGGACCGTGCCCAGCTCGGCCAGTTCGCCCGGGGGAACCGGGAGCCCGAGCTCCTCGCGGAACTCCCGGCGGGCGGCGGCTTCCGGGGCTTCCTCCGGCTCGTACTCGCCTTTCGGCATCGACCACGCGCCCGCGTCCCGGCGCGCCCAGAACGGCCCGCCCATGTGCCCGAGGAGCACCTCCGTGCCGGTGCCTGTGCGATAAACCAGGATTCCCGCACTGCGTTTCGCGCTCACCCGGCGTACACCCCGGCCAGCCAGCCGCGCCAGGCCTGCTCGGCCCGCTCCGGGTCCACCGTGGCGCCGAACAGGTGATGCGCCGCGTCGACCGTGCCGCCGAAGGCGTTCCGGCCGAAGAACCGGTAGAGGGCGTCCGGGCCACGCAAACCGACGAAATACGGTGTGAGGTAGTCCGTGACCGCCTCGACCGGGCCGAGGCCGGGCAGTTCGAGGCGGACCCGGTCGCCCACGCGGGACTCCTTCGTCAGGCCGAGCGCGCCCTTGAGGGTTTCCAGCGCTTCCGGTTTCGCGGACGCGGCGGGGCCGGGAGCCGAAACGTAGGTCGCCGTCCGCCCCGCGAAATGAGCCAGATATTGACCCAGCGTGTGCAGGTAGAAGTCGGTGTGCTTGCTCGCGCCGTCGTATTGGTTGTCCCAGTCGTCGGTGAAGATGCCACTGTGGACATAGCGCAATACCGCGGTGCCGCCGTCCCGCGCTTCGATGACGTATTCCAGCGCGTTGAACCAGCCGTCTTCGCCCTCCACCCGGACCGCGAACCGATTCGGCGGCTCCCATTCCCGGGGATCGGGTGTTTCGGGGACCGGGAACATCCAGTTCGCGGTGCCGGTGGTGACCGCGGCGAAAACCGCTGCGGGCGATGCCGGCAGTACGACCTCGCGACGGATTTCGAATTCGTTCGACATTGCTATTCCTCCGTTTTTGGACTGGGGTGGACCGCGACGACGAGCCGGTGTTTCCGCCCGCCCGCCGCCTTCTCGTCGTGGTACCTGGCGACCAGGTCCTTGACCGCCGCACCGAGTTCCTCGGCGAAGGCGGCTCGGTCGGCGGCGGTGGCGAAGGTGATCTCGGCGTCGACGGCGAAGGTCGCGAGCCGTTTCCGGGCGGCCGTGGCACCCGCGATGAGATCGCCGACCTCGCGGACGAGCCTGGCCGCGAGCGCGAGCAGCCAGCGCGCCGAGAGCTGGTCCGGCGCGCGGCCGGGATCCGGGGCGAGCGCGGCCAGCGCGGTCGGGGAGATCACGTACGAGGCGGCCGTGGCGCGCAGTACCCGCTCGGTGACGTTCCCCTTTTTGCGTTCCTCGACGAGTTCGACCAGGTTGTGCCGTTCCAGCGCGCGCAGGTGGTAGTTGACCTTTTGCCGGGACAGCCCCACCTGCGCCGCGAGCGTGGTGGCCGAGCCGGGCTCGGCCAGGGCGGCGAGCAACCGGGCGCGGACGGGGTCGAGGGAGACCTCGGCGGCGGCCGGGTCGTCGATGACGGCGACTTCGAGCATGCGCCCACCGTCGCACCGAAAATAAAAGTTGTCAAGACAGCTGAAGCTGTCGGTTCAGTGCACCCCGTGGCCGCCGCGGACCTCGATGGACGCGAGCAGCTCGGCGGTGGCCTGCTCGACGGCCTCCACGGCACGCTCGAAGGCCTCGGCGTTGTGGGCGGCCGGCCGGTGGAAGCCGGACACCTTGCGGACGTACTGCAGGGCGGCGGCGCGAATATCCGTGCTGGTCACCCGTTCGGCATAGGGTGGCCGGAGGGTTTTGATGCTGCGACACATACCCGCATTGTGCGCTGCTTCCACGCTTTGTGTGGACCCCGTGTGTCGCGCAATCCGATAGGCGCTAGTCTCTGCCGCGCAGTGATCGAAAACGCCGGGGGCTTGACACGCTCGGTAGTTTTCATGCTGGCAATACTCGCCCAATAGGGTGACGAAGTTTTATACGGCAGTCTCGTCCCGGGAGGCACCACGGTGCGTGGCCGAAAAACTCCACTCACACGGTTCGCTCGCTATTCAGCGCAGGTATGCGTGCTCGTGACGGCCGTGCTCGCCATGAGTACCGGCGTCGCCACGGCTGCGGAGAGTGCACCAGTGGAGAGCGACGCCGACATCGCGTCGTTCGGTTTGCTGGGCCCGGTGGGCCTGATCGCCGTCGCGCTCGGTGTCATCGGCATGGCGCTCGGTGTGGTGCGTCAGCGGCGCAAGTCGCAGGCGGCGGCCGAGGCCGCCGAAGTGGTCGCGAGTGAACCGGTGGAGCCGCTCCCGGTCGAGGACCCGACCTACATTCCTTACCGGCGCTCCGCCTAGTGCCCCTGCTTCCGGCCGCTACCCGAAGCGCCCTCACTGGTCGCACTCGGCCCATGACGGCGGGTGGGAACTGGAGGAAGGGGCGTTTACTACGGAATCCCCGGCCGCAACCGTAGTAAATCCACCTTCCTGCACTACCGGGGAGCGTGCCTGAGAGGATGAGGGGCGTGTCCGAAGACAGGGAAACTGGCGCCCGGCCGCGGGTGCTGTCCGGGATCCAGCCGACGGCCGACTCGTTCCACCTCGGCAACTATCTGGGCGCTCTCCGGCAGTGGGTGAGCCTGCAGGACACGCACGAGACCTTCTACATGATGGCCGACCTGCACGCGATCACCGTCGAGCAGGACCCGAAGGTGTTGCGGGAGCGCACTCGCCGCTCGGCCGCGCAGTTGCTCGCGATCGGTGTCGACCCCGACCGCAGCGCCCTGTTCGTCCAGAGCCACGTGCCCGAGCACGCCCAGCTGTCCTGGGTCCTGGAGTGTCTGACCGGGTTCGGCGAAGCCGGCCGGATGACCCAGTTCAAGGACAAGGCCGCAAAGCAGGGCACCGACCGGGCCAGTGTGGGCCTGTTCACCTACCCGATCCTGCAGGCCGCGGACATTCTGATCTACCAGGCGGACGCGGTGCCGGTCGGGGAGGACCAGCGCCAGCACCTGGAGCTGTCCCGCAACCTCGCGCAGCGCTTCAATCACCGGTTCGGCAAGACCTTCACCGTGCCCGAGCCCTACATCGTCAAGGACACCGCGAAGATCTTCGATCTGCAGGACCCGACGGCGAAGATGAGCAAGTCCGCGTCGTCGCCGAACGGCATCGTCGAACTGCTGGAGGATCCGAAGCGGTCGGCGAAGAAGATCCGGTCCGCGGTCACCGACACCGGGCGCGAGATCGTTTTCGACCCCGAGGGCAAGGCGGGTGTGTCGAATCTCCTGTCGATCTACTCGGCGCTCACCGGCCGGTCGGTGACGGAGCTGGAAACGGCTTATGCCGGTAAGGGTTACGGGGATCTTAAGAAAGATCTTGCTGAAGTACTCGTGGAGTTCGTGATTCCTTTCCAAGAGCGCGTTCGGTCCTATGTGGACGATCCTGCCGAACTGGACAAGGTGCTCGCCAGGGGCTCGGAGCGGGCCAGGGCGGTCTCGGCGGAGACGCTCTCGCGCGTCTACGAGCGCGTGGGGTTCCTGCCGCCCGGCCGGTAGT
>DASSAD010000079.1:0-17352 GCA_035685725.1 Amycolatopsis sp.
GCCGGTCACGCCGTCCTTGGCGTAGTCGGCCGCGATCTGCTTGGCGAGTTCGGTGATCTTGTCCTGGATCTGTTGCTCGGTGACGAGCACGGAGGCGATCTCGCCTTCGTACACGGGTCATTCCCCTTTTGGTTCGCGACGATTTACCGCAAGCCTGCCATGCGACCGCTCGACCACCAAGCTGCCGGGCAGCCAGACACCGCCCTGGCCACGCCAGTCGCCGACCAGCGCGTCCACCGCGCGGAGATGGCGGTCGGTGAGGTCACGTGCGCCGGCGTCCAGCAGCCAGGCACGCAGAACTCGCCGCCGCAGCGCGGCCGGCGAGGCCAGGAGCGGCGCGACGGCCAGAAACGGCGGGGCGTACGTCCCCGCCTCGCCCGGGCCCGGCGGCTCGCGCGCCCCGGCGAGCACACCGGCGGCGAGCGCATCGAGGGTTTCGAGGTCTTCTCGCAGCTGGGCGGCGGTACGGGCGAGCGCCCCGGCGACGCCGCCGTTGAGCACGTCCTCCAGCAACGGCAGGACTTCGGCGCGCAGCCGGGCCCTGGTGAACCGCGGATCGGCGTTCTGCGGGTCCTCCCAAACCTCGACGCCCAGCTCCGCGCACGCCGCGCGGGTGACCGACCGCGGCGTGTCCAGCAACGGCCGTCCCCACGGCGGATCGAACGGTTTCATCCCGGCGACCGACCGCGGACCCGATCCCCGGCCGAGCCCGAGAAGCACCGTTTCCGCCTGATCGTCCCGCGTGTGCCCGAGCAGAACGAGAGCATTCTCACGGGAAAGCGCACCGCGCAAAGCGGCATAGCGGGCGCGGCGCGCGGCGGCCTCGATCCCGCCCGGGCCGTTGACCTCCACGGTGAGCACGTCCGCGCTGTCGACGCCCAGCTCGCACGCCGCACGCGCCGCCGCCGCGGCCACCTCGGCCGAACCCTCCTGAAGCCGGTGATCCACGATCAGCGCACGCACCCGCAGACCGCGCTGGTGAGCGACGTGAGCCGCCGCCTCCGCGAGCGCGAGCGAATCCGCGCCGCCGGACACCGCCACGTTCAGCTCGTCCCATCGCCCGTCACGGCCGGGGAAACCCGACAGGAACTCCCGCACCGCACGGCGGACCTCGGCGACTGCCTGCTTCACCCGTGGACGCGCCGGACCCAGGCGCTCGGGTCTTCGATCTCGGCCCGGGTGGGCAGCGTGTTCGGCGACGTCCACACGGCGTTGAAGCCGGCCATGCCGACCTTGTCCACGACCTCACGGGTGAAAGCGGCGCCCTGCGCGTACTGGCGGATCTTGGCGTCCACGCCGAGCACCACGCGGAGGATCCGGTCCAGCAGCCCGCCGCCCTTGCGCCGCTCGGTGAACCGGGCGCGGATGGTCTCGACCGCGGGAACGACACCGGGCCCGACCGCGTCCATGACGTAGTCGGCGTGACCTTCGAGCAGGGTGGACAGCGCGAGCAAGCGGTCGAACACGGCGCGTTGCTGCGGCGACCGCAGGAGCTGGCCGAGCGCCACGACCCCGTCCGCCCGGCTGCGCCGGGCTTCGCGCAGCGCGTCCGGCAGGCGGCCGAGCAGATCGGTGAGCCCGTCGTCGTTGGCGGTGAGCCCCTGGACGAGCCGCTCGACCTCGTCGGCGAAGTAGTCCTTGAGCCAGCTGACCGCGGTGAACTGGAGGCGGTGCGTGCTCTCGTGCAGGCACACCCACATCCGGAAGTCCCGTCCCGGCACGCCGAGCGCCTGCTGCGCCGTCACCACGTTCGGCGCCACCAGCAGCAACCGCCCACGACCCTCCGGTCCGCCGAACGGGTCGTATTGGCCGAGCACACGGGAGGCGAGAAACGCCAGCACCACACCTGTCTGCACGCCGGCGCTGCCGGCCAGCAGCGGGCTGAACGGGTTCGCGGGCAGGGACTTGAGCGCCCGTCCGGTCAGCGCGTCGAGCCCCGCCGCCGCCGAGCGCACCCACCCGGGCCGGTCCACGACCTCACCGGCGAGCAACGGCAATCCGGCGCCGAGGCCGGTCAGCTCGCGGACATGCGCCTCGGCGTCCGCCGTCAGTTCGCGCAACTCGTTCACGGTGAGCTGCGCCTCTTCGCGGGACACCGCCGGCCCGCCGCGCACCAGGAAGGCACCCGTCGACGCGGCCAATGGCCAGTCGACGACCGGACGCGCGCTGTCCTCGCTCACCGTGTTCACGCCTTCGACGCTACCTGCCCTTTTCGACCCTGTCTCGTGCTGTGTCCGGTCGTCACCGGCATCCGCAGCCGCGCAGAGCCGCTGCCATGACGTCGAGCGCCGCCCGGCCGGGATCCTGGGCTGAACCGTTGGACATCAGGGCGAACACCAGCACCCGGTTGTCGCTGTCCAACACCACACCCGCGAGCGTGTTCACGCCGTTGAGCGTCCCGGTCTTGGCACGGACCCATCCCTTGCCCGCCACCGAGTTCGGCGCGCCGTAGCGGACGGCCAGGGTGCCGCTGCCGCCCGCCACCGGCAGGCCCTCCAGGAGCGGCCGGAGCTTCGCGGTTCGCGGGTCCTTGCCGTCCGGTCCGGCGGCCACGCCGAGCAGCTGGGCGAGCAGCCTCGCCGGCACCTTGTTCGTCGAAGACAGGCCGCTGCCGTCGTGCACCTGGACACCGGTGAGGTCGAAACCGTTCTGCGACAACACCTTCATGGTCGTCGCGGCGACTCCGTCGAAGGTCGGCGGGGCACCGGTCGCGATCGCCGTCTGCCGCCCGATCATTTCGGCGAGGGTGTTGTCGGACATTTCCAGGGTGTTGTCGATCAGTTCGGTCAGCGGAGCCGAGCTGACCTGGCCGAGCACCTGAGCGTCCTTGGGCGCGACCGTGGTCCCCGCCGCGGTGGCACCGAGCCGCTGCGCGAACGCCTGCAGCAGGTTCTGCGCCGGGTTGGCGACCCGCATCGACTCCTCGTTGCTCGGATCGGTGAGACCCGCGTCGAGCATCCCGGGAACGATGGCGGCCGCGTACTGCGGCGCGTCGCCCGGATCCCAGCCGGGCGGGGTCTGCGGACCGCTGTAAAGGGAAAGGTCGATCTGCACCTTCTTGATCGTCCCGCCCGAGGCCCGCTTGACCTGGGCGACCAGATCGTCGAGGTGCGCGGCCCCGGGGTAGATCGAACTCTGGCCGTCCGGCAGCCCGGACAGCGTCGGATCACCGCCCGCGACGAGGATCGCGGTGTCCGGCGTGGCGCCGGCGACGACCTTGGTGGTCAGCTGCATTCCCTGGTCGAGTGTGAGCAGGGCGGCCGAGAGCGTGAGCAGCTTGGTGGTCGACGCGGGCGTGAGCGGCTGCCCGGAATTGCGGTCCCACAGCGTCGTCCCGGTCGCGGGGTCGAGCACGGTTCCGGTGAGCGTGGCGAGATCGGGGCTCGTGGCCGGCCCGGCCAGCGCCGCGGCCACGCCCGAAGCGGTCGGCGTGGGCGCCGACGGGCTCGGGGCCTTCAGCGCCAGGTTCACCACCGCGGGCTGCGGAGCGGGTCCCTTGGGCAGGTTCGGCGCCCACGGCAACCCCAGCCGGTTCGAGACGTACGGCAGCGCGGAGGCGACCCCCAGCGCGATGACCAGGACCAGCGCAAGACCACCGAAGACCAGCCCGCGCCGCTTGCGACGCCCGGGCGGAGTCGGCGGAGCGGGTGGCGTCGACGGCGGCTCGTCGCCGGAGACCTGCTCGGCCGCGTGCACCTCACCGTTCGGCTCCACCCGCATCGGCTGGACGTGCACCGTCGAAGCCGGCGGGATCTGCGGCGGCTGCTGGCTTTGCTGTGGCGGCTGGAACGGCTGGGAACGCTGCTGCGGCGGCCGCGCCGGGTAGGGCTGCGCCGGCCGGGCCTGCGGCCATTCCTGGTTCGGGTCCTGGTGCCATTGCTGTGTCGGCGCGTCCTGCTGCCAGTCCGGCACCGGCCGATCCGGTGCCGGCTGGGGAGAACGCGCCGGCGGGGACCATTCCTGCGGCCGATCCGGCTGGCGCGGGTCCCGGAGGTCGCCCTGCCGCGCCCGGTCCTGCGCGGACCCACCCTGACCGGCCGTCGGTGCCGCCCGGTCCTGCTGCCCGCCACCCGGTGACGAAGCCGCCTGCGGGGACCCCTGCCGCTCCGGCGAAAGCGAGTCCCGCAGGTCGCCCTGCCGCGAGCGCTCCTGCTGGTTGTCCTGCGGGGCCGGCGAAGGAGTCGCCCGCTTCGGCTGAGCCGGGTGCGGCACCCAGACCGTGGGGGACTCGGGCAGCCGGGGCGGCACCGGGAGCTGCGATGTCCGCTGCCCGTCCGGCACCGGAAGCTGTGCGGTCCTTCCCCCCTCGCCCGGTGTGCTCGCCTCGGCCTTGTCCGACGTGTCGGAGTCATCCGAAGGCCACAATGGCTGGTCGGGCTCCTGGTCGTGCGGCACGCACCCCTCCTACCTGGTGTCGATCGCCCCGGGTCAAACTCACAGTTGTCAAGACGACATCCGTGCGACTTCCCGAAGGCGCGTGGTCCACACTAGTGAAGACAAGTCAGCGAAAACCGTTAGCCGCGCCCGCGGCGAGAAAAGACGAGGTCAGCAAGTCCGTGGAGTTCGACGCCACCATCGAGATCCCCAAAGGGGAGCGCAACAAGTACGAAGTGGACCACGAGACGGGGCGCATCAGGCTCGACCGCACCCTGTTCACGGCCACCCAATACCCGGCCGACTACGGATTCATCGACGACACCCTCGGTCAGGACGGCGATCCGCTGGATGTGCTGGTGCTGGTGCAGGAGCCGACCTTCCCGGGCTGCCTGATCCGCTGCCGCGCCATCGGCATGTTCCGGATGACCGACGAGAAGGGCCCGGACGACAAGGTGCTCGCGGTCCCGTCGGCCGACCCGCGCCTTGAGCACCTGCGCGACATCCACCACCTCAACGAGTTCCACAAACTGGAGATCCAGCACTTCTTCGAGGTGTACAAGGATCTGGAGCCCGCGAAGAGCGTGGAGGGTTCGTCCTGGGTGGGCCGGATGGAAGCCGAAGCCGAGATCAAGCGCGCGTACGACCGCGAAGCCGAACGGCTGGCCGCGGCCGGGTCGACCGACTAGACAGCGTTTCGACGGCGCGCGCCCGACTGTTCCGGGCGGACGTCGCGGCGAACTTCGAGGCCACCCCGGGGGACCAGGCGTCCCCGAGGTGGCCTCGAACGTGTTCAGGCGAGAACGGTCACGCGGGTGGTCAGGCGGGTGGTCAGGCGCGGTAACCCGGAATCGGGTAGGCCACCAGCAGGTCCCGGACCTCGCCGGCGATCTTGTCCAACGCGGGCTCGTCCGCCGCGACCGCCGCGGTGATGGTGCGGTCGATCCACTCCGCGATCTGCGGCTGGTGCTCCGGGGTCAGGCCACGGGTGGTGATCGCCGCGGCGCCGAGCCGGATGCCGGAGGGATCGAAGGGCTTACGCGGATCGAAGGGCACCGTGTTGTAGTTGAGCTCGATCCCGGCGCGGTCGAGCGCCTGCGCGGCCGGTTTCCCGCCGATCTGCTTGCTGGTCAGATCGACCAGCAGCAGGTGGTTGTCGGTGCCGCCGGAGACCAGCTCGAAGCCGCGTTCGAGCAGCGCCTCCGCCAGCGCCTTGGCGTTGGCCACGATCGCGTGGGCGTAGTCGCGGAACCCCGGCCGGGCGGCCTCACCGAGGGCGACCGCGATGGCCGCCGTGGTGTGGTTGTGCGGGCCGCCCTGCAGTCCGGGGAACACCGCCTTGTCCACGGCCTTGGCGTGGTCGGCGTCGGACATGATCATCGCGCCGCGCGGGCCGCGCAGCGTCTTGTGCGTGGTGGTGGTGATCACCGGGGCGTGCCCGACCGGTGACGGGTGGGCACCGCCGGCGATCAGGCCCGCGATGTGCGCGATGTCGGCGACCAGCACCGCGTCCACCTCGCGCGCGATCTCGGCGAAGGCCGGGAAGTCGATGGTGCGGGGAATCGCGGTGCCGCCCGCGAAGATCAGCTTCGGCCGGTGCTGCAGCGCCAGCTCCCGGACCTGGTCGAGGTCGACCCGCCCGGTCTCCTTGCGCACGCCGTAGCGCACCGCGTTGAACCACTTGCCGGTGGCCGAGACCGACCAGCCGTGCGTCAGGTGACCTCCGTCCGGCAGCGCCATGCCGAGCACGGTGTCGCCGGGCTGGGCGAACGCGAGATAGGCCGCGAGGTTCGCCGGAGAACCGGAGTAGGGCTGGACATTGGCGTGCTCGACCCCGAACACCGCCTTCGCGCGCTCGATGGCCAGCCGCTCGATCTGGTCGATGTACTGCTGGCCCTCGTAGTAGCGACGGCCGGCGTACCCCTCGGAGTACTTGTTCGTGAGCACCGTGCCGGTGGCTTCGAGCACCGCCTCGGAAACGTAGTTCTCCGAGGCGATCAGCCGGATCTTCTCGGCCTGGCGGCGGGCTTCGTCCTCGACCAGTCCGGCGATCTCGGGGTCGGCCGCGGCGAGCGTCGGGATGGTGGGCTGGTGGGTCATGTTCCTACTCCTGACACGGCCGCACCCAGGCGCGCGGTGCCGGCCTCGTCGGTCGCTTCCCGGTGGTGCTCCACCTCAAGGCGCCAGTCGCTGGTGGCCCCTGAATCCTACTGCGTGCCCTCCCGAGCGACGGTGGGATGCGCACCACCGGCGCTTGCGGGCCGGCCACGACGGCGAGCGCGAAGCCCGCTCACACCGGCGCGATGCCGTTGCGGTGACGCTTCGCGAGTTCCTGGTAGATCGCGGCGTTGGTGTCCACCCACGCCCGCGCCGAATCGGTCAGCGGGACGAACTTCTTCGCCGGGCTGCCCAGCGCGATCGTCTCGGCTGGCACCTCGGTGTTGGGGGTGACCGTCGCACCGGCGGCGACCAGTGCCCGCGCCCCGATCTTGGCCTGGTCCAGCACCGTGGACCCGTTGCCGATCAACGCCTGCTCGCCCACCGTGCAGTCGTGTACCAGGCACATGTGCCCGACGGTCACGTTGCGCCCGACCTCGCACACGCCCCCGTTGACGTGGATCACCGAGTTGTCCTGGATGTTGGCACCTTCGCGGATGACGATCCGGCCGAAGTCTGCGCGGATGACGGCGCCGTACCAGATCGAAACGTCCTTTTCGATCACGACATCGCCGATGAGCGTTGCCGTCGGGGCGATCCAGGCGTCGGGGTGCACGGTCGGGCTGACGCCCTCGAACGAGAACAGTGGCATGGCGCCAACCCTAAGCGAGGCAGAGCGTCCGAATTTCTTCGCGTAGCGTCTCGAACGGACGCCGGCGAACGCTCTGCTGCACGATCGCGCCCAACAGGTAGCACTGCAGCGCGCGGGCACGGGCCCGCGGATCGTCGACGTCGAGGTTCGTGAGCAGTTCCGTCAGCAACTCGGTCACCGACCGCAGCATCGCCCCCGCCGCCGCCATGTGTTCGGCCCGCCCCACCGCGACCCAGTACTCGAACCAGAGAAACGCCGCGTTCGGGTTGGCCGCGAAAGTGCCCAGATAGGCTTCGAGGACCGCCCAGAACCGCTCCGCGGGATCGCGGTGGCGCCCGGCCACTTCCCGCAGACCCGCCAGGAACGCGGTGACATGCGCGGCCATCGCCCGGTCGATCAACAGGTTGATGTCGGCGAAGTAGTAGTGGATCGCGCTCTTGGTGAGCGGGCTCGCGTCCGCGATCGCCCGCGCGGTGCACCCGGCGAGGCCGTCCCGCACGAGCACCCGGCGCGCGGCCTCGACGATCTCGTCCTGTTTGGCCAGCTGGTTCGGCGACAGCCGGTCACGGTGGCCCGGGGGTGTGACCGCCACAGCTCCTCCTGCATCGCTGAGACACCCAGCCTACCTATCAGGACGAGTGGCCCGACCAGAACGAACAGTGATGATCGGCACCGAAATCCACCTCGCCGATCATGTCGAGGCCGAGCGAGAGCACTTTCCCGTCGCTGTAACGCGGCCAACCCGGATCGCCGGTCTTCGCGAAGGACGTCCAATAGCCGATCATCTTCTGGGACAACTCGTTCGGCGGCCCGAACAGGTAAGGCAGTTCCCCGGAATGCGAGGCGCCCAGCTCGAAGCCGGCGACCGAGGTCCCCGAATCCTGGGCGAACTCGTAGGCGTAGACGGCGGTCGACTGGCTCGCCACGTCATCGGTCGCCAGCGCCGGACAGGACCCGACCTTCTGTCCCCAGTCGGTCAGCAAGGTGGCCAACGCCACACCCGGACTCGGATAGTGGTCGAGCGGATACTCCGCGAGCACGGCGGACGCGTTCGCGCCGAAGACCTGGCCGACCACGACCGGATACTCCGCCGCGGTCAGCGGTTGACCACGCTGGTTGTATTCGTTGGCAACGAAGGAACGCAGCTCGTCCCGGGTCGTGCCCTGGATGATCGGGATGCCCTTCGCCGCGCCCTGCCGCAGCGCGTCCATGGGCTCGGTCGGCAGGAGTGCGGTACCCGCGACCGGTTCCCACGGCAGGTCCTGCACCCGGTTGAGCGGCGTGACCACCTGCTCCTGGTCGACGGCGACGACCGCGCTCAACGGTTTCGAACGCAGGCAGGCGATATCGGCGCAGCCGAGCCCCGCCGCCCACTGCGCGTCGCGGGTCTTGGCCACGTCACCGGTGACGAACGGGTCCGCGCACGGTCCACTTTGGATAATCGCCTTCTGGAACAGACCGTGCGCCTGTGGGGAAGCGAGCTGGGCGCACACGCTGAAGGCGCCCGCGGACTGGCCGAACAACGTGACATTGTTCGGATCCCCGCCGAAAGCCGCGATGTTGTCGCGAACCCAGCGCAACGCGGCCTGCTGATCGGCGAGCCCGAAATTCCCCGACGCCGGGTCGTCGACACCGTCGAGGAACCCCAGCGCACCCAGACGATAGTTCAGCGTCACCACCACGACGCCTTGTTCGACGAGCCGGGTGGGGTCGTAATCGCTGCCCGTTCCGGAAACGAAACCGCCGCCGTACAACCACACCATGACCGGCCGCGGACTACTCGCGTCGACCGGGGCATTCACGTTGAGATACAGGCAATCCTCGCTGCCGATCAGCTTGCCGCTGAGGTCCGGCTGCGCGCAGGTACTGGCGGGACGTGTGGCGTCACGCACTCCGCTC
This sequence comes from Amycolatopsis sp., assembly GCA_035685725.1. Lineage (GTDB taxonomy): Bacteria > Actinomycetota > Actinomycetes > Mycobacteriales > Pseudonocardiaceae > Amycolatopsis_E. Next base: position 9,083 of record DASSAD010000079.1, read on the forward strand.
CACGGCTTCACCGGCGCGGGGCTGCGCCACCGCAGGTCACCCACCGGCGGCGCGGCGAACGGGATTCCGGAGAACGTGCGGTGATCACTCGCCACGACACCGCGAAGGACGCCGTCCCGGGTACTGACGATGTCACCCTGAGGCGCGGCCGCGGCACCGGCCGAGCACGCGGTCGTCAGGACCAACAGCAGGACCAGAACGGCGGCCCACTTCGACTGTTCCCCGGACCGTGTTCGCATGGTGCGAACCATGATGGCAGCACGGCCGGGACCGCTCACCGCCAGGACATGCCTGCCCGCGCCAGGTCCGGGCTCCGCCAACGCCGAATCCGGGCAAGCGAACACCAGGGTGATCAAGCGGCCGCTTCTTCGGTGGCGGACCGGCCTGACACGAGAAACCAGAGACCCTTCGGTGGTCTCGGGGCTACCGACCTGGGCCCAGGGGTCGATCCAGTCTGGTGGCGTGGTCGGTGCGTGGCTGGCCGGAGTGGTGGCGACGGTGTGGTCGATCCATGGTTGTCGTCGAGGCCGGGCGGTAGATGACCATGGTGCGGCGTTGCGGTGGGGAAGTCGGTGTTCATGCCGTCCCACGGGTTCGCGTCGGTGGGCGGGGGTGGCACGCCGGGCTCTGGTAGGTCGGCCGTTTCGTTGTTGTCCGGTAGAGGTGTGTCCTGCCATACCTCGTGGCCCTCGCTGCCGTCAGGCGGTGTACTCCACGGTTGCAGTGCGTCGTTCGTCGGTGGAGTCCGCTATCGCTGTCGCCGGGTGTGATCGAGGGCTGTGATCGGGCCGGTTGGTCGAAGTAGCGGTCGAGACCGGCTTCGAGGCGGGCGATTACGCCGACCCCTCTCCGGCGTACTCACTCAGCTATGGACGGCGCCGAAACTCGTCGGACACCGAACCACCGAGCGGGTGCCGGCGCTGGGAATGCTTGGCGCCGGCACCCGGGTGGTCAGTCGCGGTCCGCGGGCAAGTTGGCCGCGAAGAACTCGGCCGCGGCGGTGGCGGAGGCCTCGAACTGCGAGACGTACGGGTCGAAATGACCGCCGGGAATGATGCGCAGCTGCTTCGGCTCCAACGCCCGGTTGTAGGCCTCCAGCTGCAGATCGGTACCGGACAAGGTGTCGTCGTCGCCGACGATCATGAGCAGTGGGCGTGGGCTGACCATCTCGATGAAGGCGCCGGCGTTGTAGACGCGGCTCCATTCTCCGGTGCGGATGGTGACCTCGTTACGCCAGGTAGGAGCGATCTTCCCGGTGTCGAGGAAGAAATCGCGGGCGTCCTGAGCGGCGTAGACCGGGCCGTCGGCGGGGTCGCCCACGATGGGGCGTGTGGCGACCTCGGCGCCGCTCATCCGGGCTATCCGGTCGGCGGCCAGCCCCTTCCCGACGGATTGGAGCTGCGCCATCGGGATGCGCCGCCAGCCGGTCTCCACCCCGTTGATCGCCGGGACCTGGGACACCACGGCCTTGACCCGCAAGTCGGTCGCGGCGACCACGATGGCGTGGGCGCCGCTGTAGCTGGTGCCCCACACCCCGATCCGGTCGGCGTCCACCTCGGGCAACGTGCCGGCGTACGTGATGGCGTGCCGGTAGTCCTCGATCTGCCGCCACGGATCGATCTCCTGGCGGGGCGCGCCATCGCTGGCCCCGAAGTTGCGGTGGTCATAGACCAGCACCGCGAGCCCGGCTTGGACGAACCGCTCCGCGTACCGATCCAGGTACGCCTCCTTGACCAGCGAGAACCCGTGCGACATGACGACCACCGGCCCAGGCGTGCCGGTCTTGCTCGAGTAGAACCACCCGCGCAAAGTCGTGCTGTCAGCGTCGAACTCGATGTCACGACGCGCGCCAGTCTGTGGGGCCGTGGATGTGGACATGAGCTCCTCCTTGATGTTGTGGCGCACGCCCTGCCTGAGATGTCGGCGGGGTGATCAGCCATGTGTCCAGGTTGACTCCGCCGCGTCAATAAGGCAAAGACATTGTTCGACTATCATCTATAAGTAAATCTGATAGATTCGAGGGTGTGGAGCTACGCACCCTCGAATACTTCATCGCTGTCGCCGAGGAAGAGTCGTTCACCCGGGCGGCCGCCCGCTGTCGTGTCGCGCAACCGGCGATCAGTCAGCAGATCCGCGGCCTCGAACGTGAACTCGGTGAGACGCTGTTCGATCGGGATTCCCGCTCCGTACGACTCTCGGCCGCCGGGCAGGTCTTGCTGCCCCACGCCCGCGCCGCACTGGCCGCGGTGGCCTCGGCCAACGCCGAGTTCGCCGCACGTGCCGGCCTGCTCAAGGGCGAACTCGATCTCGGCTCCGTCGACGGCGTCGAGATCACCGCCCTGCCGGAGATGCTCGGCACGTTTCACCGCCACCATCCCGGAGTCGCTGTTCGACTCGTCGGCGGCACCAGTGCGGACCTACTCGCGCGGGTCCAGCACGGCAGCCTCGACGCCGCCGTCATCGCCCGGCCGGCAGAACCACTCCACGACAGTCTCTCGCATCGGACCCTGCTCCGAGACCAGATCGTCGCCATCGTCCCCCGCGAACGTCCGGAGGCGGCCAAGGACACGATCGACCTAGCTGCCTTCGCCGATACGTCGCTGATCAGCTACGGCGAGGACAGCGGCCTGTGGGCACACCTCGCGCACGCATTCCGGAAAGCAGGTCTGCCGTTTCGCCCTGCCTACGCCACCAACGACGTCGCACTACTGGTCGCACTCGCCGCCGCCGGCGTGGGCATCGCGCTTGCGGCCGGCGCCGACCCCGAAGTCACGCAGGACCCCCGTGTGCTCGCCATCCCGCTGGCCCCCCGCATCGGCTACGAAAAAGCCCTCGTATGGCGGCGGCGGCCAGCGCCATCCGCGCCGTTGCGCGCCCTACTCGCCCTCTCCGTGGCACCAAGCCAGGACGACAACCGCAGCCGGTAACACCTGTGGCGGTGGATCAACGGCGATCATCAGGCCTGGGCACTGGTGAGTTGCTGGGGGACCGAGGCTTGTCCCTGACTGGTCCGGTATCCCTGGTCGGCGCGCCGGCCCAGCTGGCCAGTAGACCAAGCGTTTCCGCCGACGGCGATCCAGGCTCGGCGAAGTAGAGGAAAATCGTCTGGTCGGCATCTCCGGAAATCGTCAAGGCTTCCAGGTCGAGATCGAGGTCTCCGACGACGGGGTGAGAGAACCGCTTGATGCCATGCGAGTGCGCCATCACCCGGTGGTCGGCCCACCACACCCGGAATTCGGGGCTTTTCATGGCCAGCTCACCGACGAGTTCGGTCATTCTGGGGTCGTCGGGGTAGCGGCCGGCATCCATGCGTAGTTTGGCGACCATCTCGGATGTCACCTGTTCCCAGTCTCGATAGAGATCCCTGGCATGTTCGTCGAGGACGAGCCACCGCGTGAAATTGCGTTGACGCGCTGGCATAGCGTCGAAATCCGCCAGCAACGCGCGGGCCATCGCGTTCGTGGCCAGCACATCGGTTCTGCGACCAATGATCAGCGCCGGCTGTTCGGTCCAGAAACTCAGCAGGCGGTGCAGATTTGGCCGGAGGCGTTGGACATTCCTGGGGGACGGGCGTGACCGACAGGGCCGAACCAGCTCGAAGAGGTAGGCGCGCTCGGCGTCGGTCAGACGCAGGGCACGGGCAATCGCGGCCAGCACATCCTCCGAGGGCCTGATGTCACGGCCCTGCTCCAGCCGGGTGTAGTAGTCCGTACTCACCCCAGCTAGCCTGGCTACTTCTTCACGTCGCAGGCCCGGCACCCGACGCCGGCGCGGTTCTTCAGCCGGTAGTCCCACATCATCCGGACTGAGGCTTGCCCTTTGGCGGCGGAGGAACTCGCGGATCTCGGTATCCTTGCCCATCTCTCCATGCTGCCTGACCCAGGACGGCCACCGGGTCGGCCAGGGGAGGACGCCGTGTCCTAGGCAGGGCGGTCCCAGGTTGAAGCACCCCTGGTTAGGTAGCCACGACGCGCTCGGTGTGCGCTTGACTGGAACCCGCACCGAGGAGATGGGCAGCAAACGCTTGCCCGCAGGCCAAAAGGCGCGCAGGAAATCGGAGCGGTGCCGGTCCTCGCGTGGCCCCTGCTCATCCTCCCGTCCCAGGAGCATCCATGCCCATCAGCCCCTCGCCCGGCGTTCCACAGGCCGTGGCGGCCTCGCACACCAGAGGGCCGCACACAAGAGGTATGAGCAGGGTCACCGAATACCTGTTCGCCCTGGCGACTGGCGTGTCGGTCAACACGGTGCACCTGCCGCAGCCACCGCTTCGGCTGCTCGTCCCCGATCTGCACGTAGACGTCGACAGCGCCGGAACACGGGCAACGCTGGTCCGGCTCGGATACGCCTTCGGGATCCTCTTCCTGGTGCCCTTGGCGGATCGACTGCGCCCCCCGGCGGCTCGTGACCGGCCTGTTGCCGCTGACGGCAAACGGGATTTTCGCGGGAATCCCACTGATCATCAATGTCTTCCGGTAGGGAATCGCAGCCGAGCGTGAGTTGCGATCGTTCGACGACCAATGCCGGTGGCGCGACCCCGGAGTCGGCCGGCCCGGCCACAGTGTGAGAAAGGAACACTCGTGATCACAGAGCGACTGGGGCACTACATCGGAGGCGCGTGGGTCGCCTCCGACGGCCAGGACATCATCGAAGTCGTCAATCCGGCGACCGAGTCGGTGATCGGACGGATCAGTTCGGGAACCGCCGCCGACGTCGATCGCGCCGTCCAGGCGGCCAAGCAGGCATTCGATCCCTGGTCCGCGGTTCCGTTGCGCGAGCGGGTCGCCTACTGCACCGCGATCGCGGATCTGATGCGGCAGCGCGCCGACGAACTGGCCGCCATCGTGACGGCGGAAATGGGTTCGCCGATCGGCTTCTCGGTAGCGGTTCAGGTGGGTCTTCCCACGGCGACCTTCGCGTCCATGGAGACGTTCGTCGACCAGATCGAGTGGGCGGAGACCATTGGTAATTCGCTGGTCGTACGCGAGCCCATCGGTGTGGTCGCTGCGATCACACCGTGGAACTTCCCGCTGCACCAGATCGCGGCGAAGCTGGCTCCGGCGTTCGCGGCCGGGTGCACCGTCGTGCTCAAGCCAAGTGAGATGACACCGCTGAACGCTGTCGCACTCGTCGACATCCTGGATGAGGTGGGCCTTCCCGCCGGGGTGGTGAACGTGGTCAACGGAACCGGGCCCGCCGTCGGGGAGGCGATCACCGGCCATCCCGACGTCGACATGGTGACGTTCACCGGCTCGACGGCCGCCGGGCGGCGGGTGAGCGAGGTCGCGGCGGCTACCGTGAAACGCGTGGCGCTCGAGCTCGGCGGCAAGAACGCCAACATCATTCTCGACGGAGCGGATCTGGCGAAGGCTGTTCCGAACGCGGTGCAGAAGGGATACCTCAACTCCGGGCAGGCGTGCCTGGCGTTGTCCCGGCTGTTGGTACCGCGCGGTAGGCAGGCCGAAATCGAGAAGCTGGTCTCGGAGGCGGTGTGCACTCTTCAGGTCGGTGACCCGACTGATCAGGCGACCGCCGTCGGTCCGCTGGCCAGCCAGACACAGCGTGGGCGGGTCCAGGGCTATGTCAAGGGTGCGCTTGAGCAGGGAGCCAAGTTGGTCGTCGGGGGCGCCGAGAACCCGGAGGGCGTCACTACGGGTTACTTCGTGCGGCCCACTGTGCTCAGTGATGTCACGCCGGACATGGTGGTGGCCCGCGAGGAGGTCTTCGGCCCGGTCATCACGATCATGCCCTACGACGACGAGGACGACGCGATCCGGATCGCGAACGACAGCATCTACGGTCTTGGCGGCGGTGTCTGGGGCGCCACCCCGGCGGACGCCCAGCGGGTCGCTCGGCGGATGCGGACGGGCTCGGTTGAAATTAACGGGGCCGAATACAACCCGCTCGCACCTGTTGGCGGATACCGCCAGTCAGGAAATGGTCGCGAATTCGGCTACCACGGTATCGAGGAATTCTTGACAACCAAATCCATGCAGCTCTGAGAAATCGTCCGGCGCTGCCCATGATTGATCAACCCAAGTGGGCCTGGGCAGTGCTTCCGCGGTGACCCGCCGCCCTGGACAGGGAGAGCCCTCCGGTGCCGTGCCGCACTCCAGGAAGCCACACTGTGGCAAAGGACTACGACGTACCCGCAACCGATCTTGCCATGGCATATGGCGAAAGGAGAACCACATCCCATGCCCACGACTACATCCTCCGCCTTGCCGGCCAACGCCCGCGCATGGCATCTCACCGCCCGTCCGGAGGGCTGGCCGAGCCCCGACGGCTTCGCCCTGCGCGAGGTGCCGATCGCACCGCCCGGCCCCGGCCAGATCGCGGTGCGCAACCTCTCCATCTCCGTCGACCCCTACATGCGGGGCCGGATGAACGACGTTCCGTCCTACCTGCCGCCATTCCGACTCGACGAACCGATGGACGGCGGTGCGGTCGGCGTCGTTGTCGCCTCCGCTGCCGACGACATCGCGGTCGGCGACCACGTCGAGCACCCCATCGGTTGGCGCGACTACGCCGTCGTGGATGCCCAAGTCGCCAACCGCGTCGACCCCGCGGTGGCCCCGCTGTCGGCCTACCTCGGCGTGCTGGGTATGACCGGCCTGACCGCCTACCTGGGACTGACCCGCATCGCCGGGCTCCGCGCGGGCGAGACCGTGTTCGTCTCCGGCGCCGCCGGTGCGGTGGGCAGCCAGGTCGGCCAGATCGCCAGGCTCAGGGGAGCCTCTCGGGTGATCGGCTCGGCCGGCTCAGCGGAGAAGGTACGACTGCTCACCGAGGAGTACGGCTTCGACGCGGCGTTCAACTACAAGGATGGACCGGTCATCGAGCAGTTGAGGCAGGCCGCCCCGGACGGCATCGATGTCTACTTCGACAACGTCGGCGGTGACCACCTCGAAGCCGCCATAGAGCGGATCAACACGCATGGCCGCATCGCGGTCTGCGGCATGATCGGCCGCTACAACGCCACCGAGGCGCCCGCCGCCCCCCGCAATCTCCACCAGATCATCCTCAAACGCCTTCGCGTGGAAGGCCTGCTGGTCCGCGACCACCCGGACCTCAGGAACCAGTTCATCGCCGAGGCGACCGGATGGCTGCGCGACGGCAGCCTCCGCTACCACGAAACCGTGGTCCACGGGCTCGAGAACGCCGTGGACGCCTTCCTCGGCATGCTGCGCGGCGACAACATCGGCAAGATGGTGGTCAAGCTGGAGCACTGACCCAGGGGTGTCGTTCGTGCAGCCCCGACGAACGCTACCCCGGTCACCGGTATGAGGGCGGCTGTCGAGGCGTGCGCCGAGGTCGGTGAGGCGATGGACGTCGCCGGGACCACGGCGGGCGCCGCGGCACGCTCCAGTCGTCATGGCCAGCACGGGAATTCCCCCGCCCCACAAAAGAGTCAGGGACTCTCCGGAGAGAGTCCCTGACCTGGGAGCCGCGTGGGGGAATCGAACCCCCGACCTGCTCATTACGAGTGCTCAGCATTGCGTGGATCATGGGATCTACCAGCGGGTTCATGAAACTAGGAGCACTCCACTTCCGCCCCACGAACCCGCTTGCACCCCAGTTCGCCCCACAAGTCGCCCCATGCGAACACCAACAGACATGTGTCGACAATCACCGATCAATATGACTCTTCGTGTTTCCGGTCATCGCGCCAAGTTGACCACCGGTGCCCATGGTGGCAACCATGGTTGCTGCGAACGAGACCCGGCGAACGGCCCCCTGGTGGGACCTACAAAGTTCCTACCGGACCAGACGGATGAAATCAGCATTCGGACCTACCGGTCAAGGTTCTCGACTGGAACGGTCGTCTACATGAGGGCGGCAGCGAAAAGGCGACTGGGACAACTATGGGGATATCTTCTGGTAATCATTGTTGCTTACGGTTGGTTCGGCACATCAATGGGACCCGGCGTGATCGCCATTCTTTCCGCGATCATCGTTCTGTACGGGTTATTCCAAGCCCCCATGTGGTGTTGCGCGACAACACGAAATAACCAGCCATGTCGCAACAACTCATACGGAATACTGCTTGGCTGCCACATCAGAGAACACAAGAAGCAGAAGCTGACTATGGCCTTCAAAACGAGCAATTGGGGAAAATTTGCGTCGCGAGTACTATCCAGTCTCGGCGGGGTGGCCGCATCGCTTTCAGCCGTAGCTGGAACAGCGTCGGCCATAGTGGCCATAGCCACGATTCTCTTTAAGTAGAGAAGGTTGATCGCAGCCTACTGGTGACCTGCTATGAATTCCTCAAG
>DASSAD010000080.1:0-3674 GCA_035685725.1 Amycolatopsis sp.
CAGGTGCCGGTTGCGCATCACCGAGTCCAGGTGCGCGCGCAGCGCGTCACCGACCTTGCCCTTCACCTCGTCCACGCGGTCGATGAGCTCGCCCAGCGAACCGAACTGCTGGATCCACTTGGTGGCGGTCTTCTCCCCCACGCCCGGGATGCCCGGCAGGTTGTCCGAGGGGTCGCCGCGCAGCGCGGCGAAGTCCGGGTACTGGGCCGGCGACAGCCCGTACTTCCCGGCGACCCCGGCCGGGTCGTAGCGGACCAGGTCGGACACGCCCTTGCGGGGGTAGAGCACCGTGACCGTGTCCCCCACCAACTGCAACGCGTCCCGGTCGCCGGTACAGATCAGCACCTCGTAGCCGCCCGCGACGGCCTGCGTGGTGAGCGTGGCGATGATGTCGTCGGCCTCGTAGTTCTCCTTGGTCAGCGCCGGGATGCCGAGCACCCCCAGGACGTCGTGGACGAGCGTGACCTGCCCTTTGAACTCGTCCGGGGTCGTGGACCGGTTGGCCTTGTACTCCGCGTAGGTGGCCGAGCGGAACGTCTGCCGCGAGAGGTCGAACGCCACGGCCAGATGCGTGGGCTGCTCGTCGCGCAACAGGTTGATGAGCATCGAGGTGAACCCGAAGACCGCGTTGGTGACCTGCCCGGTCGAGGTCCGGAAGTTGTCCGCCGGGATGGCGAAGAAGGCACGGTAGGCCATCGAATGGCCGTCGATCAGCAGCAGCCGCGGCCGCGGGGCGGTGGCCGTCGCTGTGGTGTTCGCAACTGTCTGGTTCTCACTGGGGGTCACGACAGCGAGTCTAGGGTGGGGGTCTGACAGTCTTGCCCGTCGTCTGCGTTAAGGAGCAGCGCGTGAGCGATCAGCAGTCCGAACTCGTCGGGGAACGGCCGGCCGGGGTCGATCCCGGCTTCTCGGACCAGCAGCTCAACGACAAGATCGGGCTGACGTTCGTCGAACTGGGACCGGAGCGCGTGGTCGGCACGATGCCCGTCGAGGGCAACCGCCAGCCCTACGGCCTGCTCCACGGCGGCGCGAACGCGGTGCTCGCCGAGGCGCTGGGCTCGACCGTGGCCGCGCTCAACGCCGGCAAGGACAAGCTGACGCTCGGGTTCGAGCTGTCCTGCACGCACCACCGCGGGGTCCGCGACGGCGTGGTGACCGGGGTCGCCACGCCGGTGCATGTCGGCCGGGGAACCATCACCGCCGAAGTGGTCATCACCGACGAGGCCGGACGGCGCACCTGCACCGCCCGCCTCAGCTGCATCGTTCGCGACCGGCCTCCGTCCCCGTAACGACCGCGATCTCGTCACGGCCGGTAAGCGCAGGCCGGGGCGCTACGCGACCCCGAGATACGCCTCCTTGATCGCGGCGTCGGTGAGCAGGTCGGCTCCCCGGCCCGTCTTGATGATCCGGCCGGTCTCCAGTACGTAGGCGCGGTCCGCCCGCGACAGCGCCTGCTGCGCGTTCTGTTCGACCAGCAGCACCGTGGTGCCCCCCTGGTTGATCTCGGTGATGATCCGGAAGATCTGCCGGATGAACTGGGGCGCCAGGCCCATCGACGGCTCGTCGAGGAGCAGGAGCTTCGGTTTGGCCATCAGCGCGCGACCGATGGCCAGCATCTGCTGTTCGCCGCCGGAAAGCGTGCCGCCGTGCTGGCCACGGCGCTCCTTGAGCCGCGGGAACAACGCGAAGACCCGGTCGAGATCGGCCGGGAGGTTCTTGCGGTCCTTCCGCGCGTAGGCGCCCATGTCCAGGTTCTCCGCCACCGTCATGCCGGGGAACACGCCGCGGCCCTCCGGCACCTGCGAGATGCCCCGCACCACGCGCAGGTCCGCCCGCAGCCGGGTGATGTCCGCGCCCGCGAAGGTGATCCGCCCCGACGAGACCGGCCGGATACCCGAGATCGCGCGCATGGTGGTGGACTTCCCCGCGCCGTTCGCGCCGATCAGGGCCACGATCTCGCCCTCGTCGACGGTGATGGACAACCCGGACACCGCCTGGATGCGTCCATAGTGGACAGAGACGTCGGCGAGCTCAAGCAGCGTCATCGTCGGACACTCCCAGGTAGGCGGCGATCACGGCGGGGTCCTGACTGATCTCGGCGGGCCGGCCCTCGGCGATCTTCCGGCCGAACTCCAGCACCACGATGCGATCGGTCACGCCCATCACCAGGCGCATGTCGTGCTCGATGAGCAGGATCGTGTAGCCGTCCGAGCGGATCCGGCGGATCAGGCCCATCAGCTCTTCCTTCTCGGCCGGGTTGAACCCGGCCGCCGGCTCGTCCAGGCACAGCAGCTTCGGCTCGGTGGCCAGCGCGCGGGCGATCTCCAGCCGCCGCTGGTAGCCGTAGGGCAGGTTCTTGGCCTTGTCCGCGGCGCGGTCGGCGATGCCGACGAACTCCAGCAGCGCCATCGCCCGCGCCACCGCCTCCCGTTCCTCCCGGTGGTGGCGGGGAAGGCGGAGCAGCGCGCCGAGCAGGCTCGTCCGGTGCCGCGCGTCGGCGCCGACCACGACGTTCTCCAACGCCGTCATCTCCCCGAACAGCCGGATGTTCTGGAACGTGCGGGCGATGCCGAGCTGGGTGATCCGGTGCCGCGACAACCTGGCCAGCGGCCGGCCCGCCAGCAGGACCCGGCCCGAGGTGGGCCGGTAGACCCCGGTCATCGCGTTGAAGCAGGTGGTCTTCCCGGCCCCGTTCGGCCCGATCAGGCCGAGGATCTCGCCGCGGCGGAGATCGAAGGAAACCGAGTCCAGCGCGGTCAGGCCCCCGAACCGCAGCGTGACGTCGCGCATCTCGAGCAGCGTCTGGCCGATCTCGACCTCGATCTCGCGATCCGGCGCGACGACCTCGGCGATCTCGGCTTCGTGCCGTTCCCGCTCTTCCTCGGTCATCCGGGCCACTTCGGCGACCACGCCGCCCTCGGCCGGCACGTCCTCTTCTCGCCGCGTCATGACCTGCCCCCCGTCTTCTCCGGCGCGAGCGCGCTGTCACCGCTGATCTGGTCGCCTCGACCGATCAGGCGCTGGTAGGCCTGGCGGCCGTAGGCCAGCAGGTGCTGGCGCGCGCCGAGCAGGCCCTGCGGACGGAAGATCATCAGGATGATCAGGGCGAGGCCGAAGATCAGGTAGTTGTACTTGGCGATCTGCACGAAGCGCATCGGCAGGTACGCCACCACCGCGGCCCCGAGCAGCACGCCCACCTTGTTCCCGGCCCCGCCGAGGACGACCGCGGCGAGGAAGAGCATCGAGGTCACGACGTCGAACGACTGATTGTTGACGAACCCCAGCTTGCCCGCATACAAGGCGCCCGAGAGGCCACCGATCGCCGCGCCCATGACGAACGCCCAGATCTTGAACTTGTAGGTGGGCACGCCCATGATCTCGGCCACGTCCTCGTCCTCGCGGATGGCGACCCAGGCCCGGCCGACCCGGGACCGTTCGAGGTTCCCGACCAGCAGCAGCACCGCGATGATGATGGTGACGGTCAGCCAGTACCACTGCGTGGCGTGGGTGAACAGCGGCTGCCCCGCGTTGTCGGCGCCGACCCGCTCGAACCCGCGCTGCCCGCGCAACGGGTCGACGTTGTCGGCCAGCAGCCGGATGATCTCGCCGAAACCGAGTGTCACGATCGCCAGATAGTCGCCCCGCAGCCGCAGCGTCGGCGTGCCCAGAATGAC
>DASSAD010000081.1:0-12135 GCA_035685725.1 Amycolatopsis sp.
GAAGATCCCGGTGCTGATCGGCGGTGGCGGCGAGAAGAAGACGCTGCGCCTGGTGGCCAAGCACGCCGACATCTGGCACGGTTTCGGCGACCCGGAGACGGTCGAGCGCAAGGTCGGCATTCTCCGGCAGCACTGCGAGCAGGTGGGCCGCGACTTCGGCGACATCGAGATCTCGACCGGTGTCGGCGGCGGCACCAGCCCGGTCGCCGAGCCCGGGGAACTCGGCCCGGTGCTGCGCGGACTCGGTGTCTCCCTGTTCACCGTGGGTGTCGGCGGACCGGACTTCGACTTCGCCACGCTGCGCAAGTGGATCGAGTGGCGCGACGCGCAGAACTCCTGACGGGGCAAGGCAGGCCGCCGTGCGCGCAGTATTCGCACGGCGGCCACGCCGGCCGCCGGAAACCCGGTCGGCACACGGGTCGGAACGCCGGCCGGAACGCCGGTCAGAACGCCGGTCAGAACGCCATGGCCTGCGCGCGCCGCTTGACCTCGGTGCCGTGGTTGGTGCGCAACGCGTTGATCGGTGTCGCCCCGGGAAGTGAATCGTCGGCCGTGTAAAGCCAGCGCAGCATCTCGGTGCGGCCGAATCCGGCGTCACCGAGCACCGTCAGCAGTCCCGCGAGCCCTTTGACCGGGGCGCCGCCGGCCAGGAAGTCGGCCGGCACCAGCAGGTCTCCGTCACGTCGCACGGCGAGCAACTGCCCGTCCCGCAACAACTGGCGCACCTTGTTCAGCGACAGCCCGAGTTCCGTACTCACCTGGTTCAGGGCAAGTACCGCGACGTCGGGGCCGAGTACATCTTCAGCGACTGGGATCGCACTCACAGCTGACACTGTGCCACATTCGGCGTCACCGAGGGCGATACCGTACTGGCTTAACAGAACTTCAACCAAGACAGGACCTGGCCGAAACCCGGGCACGGCATCATCACCGATCGCGCGGCAACCGGTCACCCTTGCCACGGTGGGAAAAACCGGACAGGAGTGGCTCGTCGCCCGTCGGACGGTGTCCGTACCATCGGCTATCGTGACAACCACCGACACCGGTCTGGCCGGAACGCTGCTGGAGCGGCGCTACCGGGTCGATTCCCTGCTCGCCCGGGGCGGTATGTCCTCGGTGTACCGGGGTACCGACACGCGGCTGGACCGTCCGGTCGCCATCAAGATCATGGATCCCCGCTTCGCCGACGACCGGTCGTTCGTCGAGCGGTTCGAGCGGGAGGCCCGCTCGGCGGCCAGGCTGCATCACCCGAACATCGTCACCGTGCACGACCAGGGCGTCGACGGGGAACACGCCTTCCTGGTGATGGAACTGGTCGAGGGCGGCACGCTGCGCGATCTGCTGGACCAGCGTGGCCGGCTGGACGGTGCGCTGGCACTGACCGTGACCGAGCAGATGCTGGAGGCGCTGTCGGCGGCGCACGAGGCCGGGCTGGTGCACCGCGACGTGAAGCCGGAGAACGTGCTGATCGGGCGCACCGGCACGCCGCCGGTGGGCGTGGTCAAGGTCGCCGACTTCGGTCTGGTGCGCGCGGTCGCCAGCTCCGGCGCGACGAGTTCGAGCGTCATCCTCGGCACGGTCGCCTATCTCTCCCCGGAGCAGGTCACGGCCGGCGCGGCCGGAGAACGCGGCGACGTGTACTCGGCCGGTGTCGTGTTGTACGAGATGTTGACCGGTCAGGCCCCCTACACCGGGGACACCGCGATTTCGGTGGCCTACCGTCATGTGAACGACGACGTGCCGGCGCCCAGCACCGTCACCGAGGGCATCCCGGCCGCGCTGGACGAGCTGGTCCGGCGCGCGACCCGGCGTGATCCCGCCGCGCGCCCCGCGGACGCGGCCGCGTTCCTGGTGGAGCTGCGTCAGGTCCGCGCTTCGCTGGGGATGCCGGCGGTGGCGATCCCCCCGCTGCCCGGCAAGGCGGATCAGGTGCCCGCGGTGGAGCGCACGATCCCGGCGTTCTCCGCGGTCAGCGGCACGGTGCCGGTCGCCGGTCCCCGAGGGACCCGGGCGATGCCGCGGCCGGCACACCCGACCATCGCGGCACCGATGGCGCCGGTGCCGCCGCCGGTGCCGCACCCGCCGGCACCGGCCGGTCAGGAGCCGCCGCGACGGCGCCCGAGCCGCACGGTGCTGCTGCGGGCACTGGTGGTGCTGGTGCTCGGCGGCGTCATCGGGGCGATGGTGTGGTGGTTCGCCGGGGGCGGCAAGGAGATCGCCGCTTCGGTGGACATCCCGGCGGTGGCCGGGATGGACGGGCCGACCGCCCAGAAGACCCTCCAGGACAAGGGCCTGTCCGCGACGGTCACCCAGCAGCTCAGCAACACCGTCGGAGCGGGGCTGGCGATTGGAACCGATCCCACCGCGGGCTCGTCGGTCCCGCCGAACACGCAGGTCACGCTCCTGATGTCGGCCGGGAAGCCGAAGGTGCCCTCGGTCGTGGGCTCCACCACCGAGCAGGCCACCTCGCTGATCGTGTCGCAGCAGCTCAAGGCGGTGCACGACTCGGGGGCGGACAACTACAGCACCACGGTGCCCCAGGGTCAGGTGCTCAGCGTCAGCCCTCAGGCGGGCACGCCCGTGAACATCGGGACGACGGTCACCTACGGGGTGTCCAAGGGCGTGCCGCCGACGCCGGTGCCCAACGTGGCCGGCTTGACCCGCGCCCAGGCGTTCCAGCTCCTGCAGTCGCAGGGCTTCCAGCCCTACGACGCGGGGACGGAGTTCTCCGCGTCGGTGCCGGCGGGCAGCGTGACCCGGACGAGCCCGGCCGCGAACAGCGCGCCGCAGGACAAACGGATCGGTGTCTTCACCTCCAACGCGGTCGCCGTTCCCCAATTGTTCGGCATGGGAATCGACCAAGCGGTGCAAACCCTGTCCGCGGCCGGATTGCAAAGCAACGGCGGTGGGGGTGGCCGCCACGGATTCGGCATCGTGGTCGGCCAGGATCCGGCGGCCGGAACACCCGTTCCGCAAGGCACGACGGTGAAATTGCAAACGTTTCCATAAGGCCCGGAAATCGGGTGCAGGGTCCTTTGTAGACGGATTACATCCTTTCGGGTGAACGACGATCAGCGTTAGCGCGCGTGAAACACGCGCACTACGCTCATGTCACGTCCGTTTGGTCGAGTAGAGGACTCACCTGCACACCGACCACAGAAGGGTCACCATGGCCGGCCGCCAACTCAGCGGGCTCGATATAGCATTTCTCTGTTTGGAAGCCAAGACATCGCCCATGCACATGGGCGCCGTGGTGATTTTTCAACCATCCGCGGCCGTTGATCCGGAAAAGCTCTCGACATTGCTGGCCGAACGCGCCGGCCGGGTACCCCGCCTGCGTCGCCGGGTGGGCGCGACCCTGTTCCCGCCCGGCGGAGCCGCCTGGCAGGAGGACACCGAATTCGACGCACGAGAGCATGTTCAGCACCATCGGCTGGGTGAATTCTGCGAGGAGGAAGACCCCCTCACCGCCTACGCCGCGGAATGGATCGAGGAGCCGCTGGACCTGCGCCGCCCGCCGTGGAGCCTGCGGGTCGTCACCGGGCTGCCCGGCGAGCGGTTCGCGCTGCTGCTCAAGCTCCACCACTCCTTCACCGACGGCGCCGGAGCCTTCGCGGTGGCCGCGGGCCTGCTGGACGAGTTGCCGGTCACCCGTTCGATCCTGGAGGCCACCGAGGCCGAACCCGACGGGCGGTCACCGCTGACGATGCTCAAGGACGGCGTCACGGCGGCGTTCACCGACCTCGGCGCCAACGCCGGGATCGCCTCGGCCGTGCTGCGCGCCGCCCGCCCGTATCCGCTCTCGCCGCTGTCCGCGCCGAACTCGCCGAGCCGCCGGCTGGCCTTCGTCCGGCTGGACCTCGACGACGTGCGCCGGATCCGCACCGCGCACGGCGGCACCTCCAACGACGTCATCCTGGCCGTACTGACCGGCGGGCTGCGCGACTGGATGATCAACCGGGGTCAGCGTGTCGAGGGCCGGTCGTTGCGCGCGCTGATCCCGGTCAGCACGCGGGCCCGCGACACCGGGTCGGCGGCCAACCGGTTGTCCGGCTACCTGTGCGAGCTGCCCGTCCAGTTGGACGACCCGGTGCACCGACTGCGCGCGATCCACCGGTCGATGCACCGCAACAAGGCGGCCGGGCCGCTCGCCGGTCCCGGGGCGGTGCCGATCCTGGCCGAGCGGATTCCGCCGCCGCTGCACCGGCTGGCCACCGGAATGGTCGGGCAGGCGGCCGGGCTGCTCTTCGACACGGTGATCACCAACGTGCCGCTGCCCAAGTTCGACCTCAGCCTCGACGGCGCCGCCCTGCGGGAGGTCTACCCGCTGGTGCCGCTGGCTCCGCGCAGCGCGCTGGCCATCGCCGCCGCCGTGTACCGCGACGGCGTCCACATTGGACTCCAGGCCAACGCGGACGCCGTCACTGACACAGGGTCACTTCGAGACGCCGTACTCAAGGCCGCCGCTGCTCTGTACGAGCGATCTGTCGCACCATAACGGGAACGTTGCGTCATTATTGGTGCATGCCGGTTCCCCAAGCAGAGTGGCTGCCGCGTGCTACGAAGAGCGCCGTCATCGTTCCCGTACCCGAAACCGACGATCTCCTCGCCCGGCATCACCGTGCGCTGAGCGCAAAACCGACCGCCGGGGTCCCCGCGCACGTCACCGTGCTCTATCCTTTTGTGCCGCCCAGCAGGATCAGCGCCGGCACGCTCGACGACATCGCGGCGGCACTGGCCGGGATGCGGGCCTTCGACTGCGAGTTCTCGCAGGTCAAGTGGTTCGACGAGGAAGTCGTCTGGCTCGAACCACAACCGGACCGGCATTTCCGCGCCCTCACCGAAGCGATGTGTAAGCGCTTTCCCGCGCACTTGCCCTACGCGGGGGAACATCCGGACACGGTGCCTCATCTCACCGTCATCGACAGCCGCACCGGCGATCCGGAGAGCAAGCGGAAGGCCGCCGCGGACATCTCCGCGGTGCTGCCCGTCCGCGCCCGGATCGACCGGGTCCGGCTCGTCGCCGGAGACGACCAGCACGGACCTTGGCGCACCATCACCGAATTCACCCTGCCGGCGTAACACCCCGGCGGGTCGCGCGCGAAAGTCCTTACGCCCGCAGCATTTCGGCGACGAGGAAGGCGAGCTCCAGCGACTGCTGCGTGTTCAGCCGTGGGTCGCAGGCCGTCTCGTAGCGGCCCGCGAGATCGCCGTCGGAGATCTCCTGCGCACCCCCGAGGCATTCGGTGACGTCCTCGCCGGTCAGCTCGACGTGGATGCCGCCGGGGTAGCTGCCCAGCTTCCGGTGCACCTCGAAGAAGCCCTGCACCTCGTCGATGATGCGGTCGAAGTGGCGGGTCTTGTAGCCCGTCGACGACTCGTGCGTGTTGCCGTGCATCGGGTCGCACTGCCAGATGACCTTGTGCCCGGTCGCCTCGACCTTTTCCACGATGGCCGGCAGCACCTCGCGCACCTTGCCGTTTCCCATCCGCGAGATCAGGGTCAGCCGGCCGGGCTGATTGTGCGGGTCGAGCCGGTGCACGTACTCCACCGCCTGGTCCGGTGTCGTCGTCGGGCCGATCTTGACGCCGATCGGGTTAGCCAGCAGCTCGGCGAAGGCCAGGTGGGCGCCGTCGAGCTGGCGGGTCCGCTCGCCGACCCAGAGGAAGTGCGAGGACAGGTTGTACAGCTTGGGGTTGGCCGCGTCCGCGTTGTCCAGCCGCAGCAGCGCGCGCTCGTAGTCCAGCAGCAGCGCCTCGTGGCTGGCGAAGATCTCGGTCGAGTGCAGGGAGGTGTCGGTGACCCCGCAGGCGCTCATGAACCGCAGCCCGCGGTCGATCTCGGCGGCCAGCGTCTCGTACCGCTCGCCGGCCGGGGAGGTCCGCACGAAGTCCTTGTTCCAGTCGTGCACCTGCGCCAGATCCGCCATCCCCGAGGCGGTGAGCGCGCGCAGCAGGTTCATCGCCGCGCTCGAGTTCGCGTAGGCGCGGATCATCCGGCTGGGGTCGGGCACCCGCAGCTCGGGCTTGGCGACCAGCGAGTTGACGATGTCACCCCGGTAGACCGGCAGTCCCAGCGCATCGGTCGCGGCCGAGCGGGGCTTGGCGTACTGACCGGCGATGCGGCCCACCTTGACCACCGGCAGGCTCGCGCCGTAGGTGAGCACCACGGCCATCTGCAGCAGCGTGCGCAGGTTCGCGCGGATGTGCGGCTCGGTGTTGGACTCGAACGTCTCCGCGCAGTCACCACCCTGGAGCAGGAACGCCTCGCCGCGCGCGACCATCGCCAGCCGCTGCTGCAGGCGGTCGATCTCGACCGGCACGGTGATCGGCGGAACGCTCTCCAGCACGGCCCGCACGCGCCGGGCGGCCTCGCGGTCGGGCCAGTCCGGCTGCTGCGCCGCGGGCCGGGTCAGCGCGTCGTCGAGGTGGCCGCGCAGCTCCGGCGGGAGTGGCGGCAGCTCGGGCAGAGTGTCGACGGGGACGTCCACGGTCCAGTTCACGCTGACCAGGATATGGGGTCCACCGTCGCCACGGCCTAGCGGGACGTACCCCGGCACGTCCCGCGCGGGGCCGATCCGCGGGGCCGATCACCAGGCCGGTCGCGGGCTCGGTCAGGAGGCCGCCGCGGTGTTGTACAGCGTTTGCGCGTCGGCGCCGAAGTACGGGCCGAACATGTACCCGGGCAGGAAGGTGTAGCCGAAGCTGTTCACCGAGTTCTGCACGCCGGCACCGGTCGAGGCGTCGAAACCGAGGAACCACGGCCCGCCGCTGGACCCGCCGGTCATGTCGCACCGCAGGCCGTTGTCGTCGCTCTGGATGAAGTCGGTGAACGCGGTGCCGGCGCAGTAGATCAGCTTGGTCCCGTCGTAGGGGCTCGCGGCGGGGTAGCCGAAGCTGTACATCTGCTGGCCGCGCGACTGGTTGAAAGCGATGCCCTGCCCGCCGACGACGTCGGTGAGGTACCGGCCGTCCAGCGGGTTCACCACGGCCGCGCCGACGTCGTAGTTCAGGTCCTCGCCGGCGTTCCACTGTGGCGTGGTCAGCGTCTTGCTCGCGGTCCAGACGCCGTAGGGCGCGTTGCCGTTGTCATAGCCCGGCACGAAGACCCAGTCGGTGTGCCAGGTTCCCTGGTACTTCACGCAATGGCCGGCGGTGATCACGACGCTCTTGTTCCCGCTCGTGACCGCGTCACCACTGCACGAGGCCTTGGCACCGTTGAAGAGGAAGAAGACCCGTCCCGCGGTCGTGGTGACCTTGCCACCCTCGGTCCAGGGCGCACCGGCCGTCGACGCCGCAACCGGGGCGATCACCGCGGGCAGCCCGCGCGCGGCCGAGTCCACCAGGTCCGTGACCGTCCTCAATGGACCGTCCAGCGGCGTGGCCGCGCGCATGTTGGCCGGCGTCCAGAACTTCGCCGCCGCCTGGTCACCGGAGACCAGGTGCACCACCCGCCGCGGCGCGGCCTGCGCCGCGGCCGGTGACACGATTCCCACCACCAGGCTCACCGCGGCCAGTACCGCCGCGACCCGCGCCCCGTTCCCCTTGATCCCCATGACCGATCCGTTCCGTTCGCCTGAATCGAGACTTCCGTCGAAGGTAGGTTCGGCGGGTTCCCTGGCGCAATCGGCCATTCAGCGGGCACACCGGGGCTGAACGGGTCATCGGCGCGGCGGACCCACGGTCACGGTGGAGTCCGGCTATGCGGCGAAAGTGCCACAGTGGCACCACTTTCCGCGCACCTCGAAACCTCCGGCACGGCCGCGAAGGTGACCGGGGGTCACACCACCGCCAGCGGCAGGGCCGTGGGGTGAACCGGAGCGGGAAGGTCGGAATCCCCGGTGAGATAGGTGTCCACCGCGTTCGCCACCGAACGGCCCTCCGCGATCGCCCACACCACAAGGGAAGCGCCGCGATGGGCGTCACCGCAGACGAACACGCCGGGCGCGTCGGTCTGCCAGTCCACGCCGCACGACACGGTGCCCCGCGAAGTGAGCGTCAGCCCGAGATCGTCGAGAAGCCGCATCTCTTCGACACCGTCGAACCCGATCGCCAGCAGCACCAGGTCCGCGGGGATCTCCTCGATCTCCTGGCTCACCGGAACGACCGAACGCACTCCGGTCTCGGGGTCCCGCGACACCCGCACCTTCTGCAGTTCGATCCCCCGCACCCGGCCCTCGGCGTCACCCACGAACCGCTGGACCGCGACACCGAACTTCCGCTCTCCGCCCTCTTCGTGGGCCGGGTAGGTGCGCAGCACGTACGGCCAGGTCGGCCAGGGCGAACGGTCGTCGTCCCGGGCGTCCGGCGGCAGCGGGTACTGGTCGAGCTGGGTCACCGACAGCGCACCCTGGCGGGTCGCGGTGCCGTAGCAGTCGGCGCCGGTGTCCCCGCCACCGATCACGACCACGTGCCGGCCCGCCGCGGTGATCTCCGGCGGTCCGTCGCCTTCGCACTGCCGGTTGGCCTGAACCAGATACTCCATCGCCAAATGGATTCCGGCGAGTTCGCGCCCGGGCGAAGTCGTGTCGTCGCGGCCGCGCAGCGCGCCGACCGCCAGCACCACGGCGTCGTAGGAGGCCCGCAGCTCCTCCACCGTGACGTCGACCCCGACCTCGCACGAGGTCACGAACTTCGTGCCCTCCTTCTTCAGCTGCGCGAGCCGCTGATCGAGGTGCTTCTTCTCCATCTTGAACGCGGGGATGCCGTAGCGGAGCAGCCCGCCGAGCCGGTCGTCCCGCTCGAAGACGGTGACCTCGTGACCGGCGCGGGTCAGCTGCTGCGCGGCGGCCAGACCCGCCGGGCCGGACCCGACCACCGCCACCCGCTGTCCCGAGGACACCTCGGCGGCCTGCGGTTCGGCGAGACCGAGTTCCCAGGACTTCTCGGCGATCGTGGCCTCGACCCGCTTGATCGCCACCGGGCCACCGGAGGCCGGCGAGATGGACAGCACACAGCCCGCCTCACACGGCGCCGGGCACAGTTTCCCGGTGAATTCGGGGAAGTTGTTCGTCGCGTGCAGGCGGTCGCTCGCGGCGGCCCAGTGCCCGTCGCGGACCAGATCGTTCCACTCCGGGATCAGGTTTCCCAGTGGACAGCCGGAACTTCCCGAGTGACAGAACGGGATGCCGCAGTCCATGCACCGGCTCGCCTGCGTGCGCACCTGCTTGTCCCGTTCGGCGGAATCGAGGTCGGCATACACCTCGCGCCAGTCGCCGACGCGTTCGTCGCGGTCGCGCTTGCGCGCTTCGGCACGTTCGAACTTCAGGAAGCCCTTGGGGTCAGCCACCGGCTCCTCCTTCTCCAGAACCGGGGCGGATTACCGAATTCACCGGGCAGAACGGGAAAAACCGGGGGAAGAACAGGCCGGACAAGCTAACCACGCGCCGACTCCATGATCGCCTCGTCCACGTCCCGGCCGCTCGCCTTCGCCAGCTTCATCGCCTCCAGCACGCGGGCGTAGTCGCGCGGCATGACCTTCGTGAAGGCGGCCGAGCGGCGCGGCCAGTCGCCCAGCAGCGAAGCGGCCACGGTGGAGCGGGTCAGGTCGTGGTGCCGGGTGACGATCTCCTTGAGCCAGCTCAGATCCTCGGCCTCCAACGGGAGCAGGGCGACCATTTCCCGGTTGACGGCGGCGAAGTCGAGATCGAGGACATAACCGATGCCACCGGACATCCCGGCCGCGAGGTTGCGGCCGGTCGGCCCGAGCACCACCGCCCGGCCCCCGGTCATGTACTCGAAGGCGTGATCGCCCACTCCTTCGGCCACCACGACGGCACCCGAGTTCCGCACGCAGAACCGTTCGCCGACCTGGCCCCGCAGGAACATCTCACCCCCGGTCGCGCCGTAGGCGAGGGTGTTGCCCGCGATCACCTGCCGCTCGGCGGCGAAGGTCGCGTCCGGATGCGGCCGCACCACGATGCACCCGCCGGACAGGCCCTTGCCGACGTAGTCGTTGGCGTCGCCGACCATCTCCAGCGTGATGCCGCGCGGCAGGAAGGCGCCGAGCGACTGGCCGGCCGAACCGATCAGTCGCACGTGGATCGTCCCGTCGGGCAGGCCCTCCCCGCCGTAGCGCCGGGTGATCTCCGACCCGAGCAGGGTGCCGACGGTGCGGTTCACGTTGCGCACGGGCAGTTCGAGCCGGACCGGGTGCGCGTCCTCCAGCGCCGCCTCGGCCAGCTGGATCAGCGTGCGGTCCAGGGCGTGCTCGAGACCGTGGTCCTGTTCGCGGATCTTGCGCCGTGCGCCGCGAGCGGGAAGGCCGGCGCCCCGCCCCTCCGTCGTGCCGGTGGGGATCTCGAAGATCGGCGCCAGCTCGAGGCCCCGGGCCTTCCAATGCTCGACGGCCTCGTCGACGTCGAGCACGTCGGCCCGCCCGATCGCCTCGTCGAGCGTCCGGAAACCCAGCGCGGCCAGGGTTTCCCGGACCTCCTCTGCCACGAACCGGAAGAAGTTCACCACGTGCTCGGCTTGTCCGGTGTAGCGCTTGCGCAGCTCGGGGCTCTGGGTCGCGACCCCGACCGGGCAGGTGTCCAGATGACACACCCGCATCATGACGCAGCCCGCGACGATCAGCGGCGCGGTGGCGAAGCCGTACTCCTCGGCGCCGAGCAGCGCGGCGATCACCACGTCGCGCCCGGTCTTCATGGCTCCGTCCACCTGCACCGTGATGCGGTCGCGCAACCCGTTGAGCAGCAACGTCTGCTGCGTCTCGGCCAGCCCGATCTCCCACGGCGTTCCCGCGTGCTTCAACGAGTTCAGCGGCGAAGCGCCGGTGCCGCCGTCGTGCCCGGAGATCAGCACCACGTCGGCGTGTGCCTTCGACACGCCCGCGGCGACCGTGCCGACGCCGAGCGTGCTGACCAGCTTCACGTGCACGCGTGCCCGCTCGTTTGCGTTCTTGAGGTCGTGGATCAGCTGGGCCAGATCCTCGATCGAGTAGATGTCGTGGTGCGGCGGCGGGGAGATCAGCCCGACACCCGGCGTGGAATGCCGGGTCCGCGCGATCCACGGGTACACCTTGTTCGGCGGCAGCTGGCCGCCCTCGCCGGGCTTGGCGCCCTGCGCCATCTTGATCTGGATGTCGGAGGCGTTGACCAGGTATTCGCTGGTCACCCCGAACCGTCCACTCGCGACCTGCTTGATCGCGCTGCGGCGTTCCGGGTCGTGCAGGCGCTCGGCGTCCTCGCCGCCCTCGCCGGTGTTGGACCGCCCGCCGATCCGGTTCATCGCGATCGCCAGGGTCTGGTGCGCCTCGGCGGAGATCGAACCGTAGGACATCGCGCCGGTGTTGAAGCGCGTGCAGATCGACTCGACCGACTCGACCTCGTCCAGCGGCACCGGCGAACGCCCGCGGAACTTGAACATGCCGCGCAGCAGCCCGCCCTCGCGGGCAAGGCGGTCGACCTCGTCGGCGTAGGCGCGGTAGACCTCTTCGCGCCTGGTCTTGGTGGCGTGCTGGAGCAGGAACACCGTCTCCGGGGTGAACAGGTGCAGCTCACCTTCGCGCCGGAAGGCGTACTCGCCACCGGTGTCGAGCCGCCGGTGCACGCGGTCGGTCGGGTTCTCCGGGTACGCGCGCCGGTGCCGGACCGCGACCTCCTCGGCCAGCACGTCCAACCCCACACCGCCGAGCTTGGACACGGTTCCGGTGAAATACTCGTCGAGCACTTCCTGGGACAGGCCAAGGGATTCGAAGACCTGCGCCGCCGTGTAGGCACCCACGGTGGAGATGCCCATCTTCGACATGATCTTCAGTACGCCCTTGACGAGCGCGCCGACGTAGTTGCGAATCGCCCGGTGTGCGTCGATCCCGGTGAGCACACCCTGGGAGATCATGTCCTCGATGGTTTCGAAGGCCAGGTAGGGGTTCACCGCGGCGGCACCGTAGCCGAGCAGCAGCGCGACGTGGTGCACCTCGCGGGCATCCCCGGTCTCGACCACGAGCGCCACCCGCAGCCGCTCCTTGGTGCGCACCAGGTGGTGGTGCACGGCGGAGACCAGCAGCAGCGACGGGATCGGCGCCATCCGGTGGTCGGAGTCCCGGTCGGAGAGCACCAGCGTGCGCGCGCCGGCCGCGATCGCCTCGGAAGCCTCCCGGCGGACCCGCTCGATCGCCTCGGCGAGCGCTTTC
>DASSAD010000082.1:0-6285 GCA_035685725.1 Amycolatopsis sp.
GCGACCAGCACGAACACGCTGATCAGGATCCGGCGCGTGCGGCGGCCGCGGCGCTTCGCGGCTTCGGGCGGGACGGGGCGGTCCTGGGTGGCTGGTCTGCTCACTCTTGCTATCCGATCTGTGGGTCCTCAATGTGACGTCACTGTGACGAGCATGGCAGAGGGGAGGTTTTTCTCGTGTTCGCCCGCTAGTCTGACCTAACGGCGACCAGGGGGCAGGCAAGGTTACGAAAACGAAGGCGGTGTGGCGATGAGCCTGGACTTGCTCGTGCTGACTCCCGAGGCCGAGGCGACTTCCGTCTTGCCGGCATTGGATCTGCTTCCACACACGGTACGCGTTCGAGCACCCGAAGTGACCGCGCTGCTCGACGCCGGACACCGCGACGTCATCCTGCTGGACGCCCGCACGGACCTCGCTTCCGCGAAGAGCCTTTGCCGACTGCTCAAGGGAACCAGCGACGACGAGGGCAGCACCCCGATCATCGCGGTCGTCGGCGAGGGCGGGCTGGTCGCGGTCAGCGCCGAATGGCGGACCGACGACATCCTGCTGCCCACCGCGGGCCCCGCCGAGGTGGACGCCCGACTGCGTCTGGCCACCACCCGGGACGGCGGCTCGACCCAGGTGGACGCCGAGCTGCGGGTGGGCGAGCTGGTCATCGACGAGGCCACCTACACCGCGCGGCTGCGCCGCCGCACCCTCGAACTCACCTACAAGGAGTTCGAACTGCTCAAGTACCTCGCCCAGCACGCGGGCCGGGTGTTCACCCGGGCGCAGCTGCTGCAGGAGGTCTGGGGCTACGACTTCTTCGGTGGCACCCGCACCGTCGACGTGCACGTCCGGCGGCTGCGCGCCAAGCTGGGCCCCGAGCACGAGCAGATGATCGGCACCGTCCGCAACGTCGGCTACAAGTTCGAGCGGCCCGCCAAGGGCGCGCCCAAGACCGGTGGCGCCGCGATCGCCGTCGAGGCCACCGAGCTCCCGAGTGAGCTGTCCACTCCCTGATGCACTGGGTCGATTCCCTCGACGAGTCCGCCGAACGCGCGGTCGGCGAGCTGCTGACCGCCGCGCGCGAAGCCGACGGGCACCCGGAGGAGGCCGTCGCCCCGCGCGGTGGCCTGCACCTGCTGGCCTATGACGCCGACGCGCTGGTCGGCTACACGCACCTGGATACGGCCGGCGACGCCTTCGGCCGTCAGGTCGCGGAACTGGTCGTGCATCCGGGCCACCGCAGACACGGCGTTGGCACCGCCTTGGCCCGTGCGCTGATCGCGAAGGTTCCCGCGAAACTGCGTGTGTGGGCGCACGGCGATCACCCCGCGGCCGCGCGGATCGCCGAGCACGAAGGCTTCAAACGTGTTCGCGAGCTGCTCGTCATGCACACTCCGGCACGCGACGACTGGCCGGAACCCGTGTTGTCACAAGGGGTTTCGCTGCGCACGTTCGCTCCCGGACGGGACGAGCAGGCCGTGATCGAGGTCAACGCGCGGGCCTTCGACTGGCACCCCGAACAAGGCAGCCTCACCGCCGCGGAACTGCGGGACACCGAGACCGAGGACTGGTTCGATCCGGCGGGGTTCTTCCTGGCCGAGCGCGAAGGGCGGATCGTCGGCTTCCACTGGACGAAGGTGCACCCACCGCACCCCCGCCGCTTCGGCGGCGCGGCGGTCGGCGAGGTGTACGTGGTGGGGGTGGATCCGGGAGCCCAGGGCGGCGGGCTCGGCAAGGCGCTCACGACGGCCGGTCTGCGTTATCTCCGCGAGCGGGGCCTCGGGCAGATCATCCTCTACGTGGAGGCGGACAACGCCGCCGCGATCGCGGTCTACTCCCGGCTCGGCTTCACCCGATACCAGTCCGACATCCAGTACGAGCACTGACGCACGCGCCCGGGCGGTGGGACCGCCCGGGCGCGTGCCGTCAGGCGCGGACGCGGGCGAAGCGGGCCACCAGGCGCGCGATCAGGTTGAGCAACAGCACCACGAGAATCAGGGTCAGCGCACCGGCCCAGGCACGGGCGATCGCGGTGTCGTTGGGCTGGCCCGCCTCGTTGAAGACGAACAGCGGCAGCGAAGCCTGCGGCCCGTTGAACGGGTTGAAGTTGATCGCCTGCGCGCCGAACACGGTGAGCAGCACCGGGGCCGTCTCGCCCATCACCCGCGAAATCGCGAGCATCACGCCCGTCACGATGCCCGCCGTCGCCGTGGGCAGGACCACCCGGACCACCGTGATCCACTTGGCCACGCCGAGCGCGTACGAGGCTTCGCGCAGGCTGTCGGGAACGAGTTTGAGCATTTCCTCGCTGGACCGGATCACGGTCGGCAACATCAACACGATCAACGCGAGCGAACCCGCGAAACCGGAGAAACTCTGGCCCAGCAACACGATCCACAGGGCGAGGATGAACAGCCCGGCCACGATCGACGGGAGCCCGGTCATCACGTCCACCAGGAAGCTGACCACCCGCCCGAGCCGCCCGGTGCTGAACTCGACCAGGTAGATGGCCACCAGGATGCCCAGCGGCGCGGCGATCGCCGTGGCGATGCCGACCTGCTCCAGGGTACCGATGATCGCGTGGTAGGCCCCGCCGTCGGGATCCGACTCGGCGACCGAGCGCATGGAGTGCGTGAAGAAATCGGGATCGAAGCGAGCCAGGCCGCGGAGGATCGTGTACCCGAGCACGCCCACCAGCGCCAGCACGGCGAACAGCACGGTGGCCAGCAGGACATTGGTCATCAGCCGGTCCTTGGCGTGCCGCCATCCCTCGACCACGGCGGAGAGCACCGTCAGCGCGATGACGTAGACCACCGCCGCGATCAGGATGAACCCGACATAGCCCTGCAAGGGCGTGAGCACGAACAACAGCGCGGTGATGGCGACGGCACCGACCGCGGTGCCGAGCAACGCCGTCCACGGCAGTCGCGGCCGGGTCAGCCTGGTGGTGGTCAATGGCTCGTCGAGCATCGCGCTCATGCCTTCTCCTCCGCGGATTCGAGTGCGAGGCGGTTGTCGTGGGTGCCGGGAAGCGGGAAGGTCATGCCTTCGCCCCCTTCTGGCCACGCCGCACGATCGCCCGCGCCCCGAAGTTGACCACCAGGGTGATCGCGAACAGGACCAGACCGGACGCGATCAGCGCGCTCCGGCCCATCGCACCCGCGTCACCGAACTTGTTGGCGATGTTCGCGGCGATGGTCGCCCCGGCCGGGTCGAGGATCCGAATCGTGATCACGTTGCTCGCCGAGAGCACCAATGCGATCGCGATCGTCTCGCCGACCGCGCGCCCGAAGCCGAGCACGATGGCGCTGATCATGCCCGAGCGGCCGTAGGGCAGCACGGCCATGCGCACCATCTCCCACCGCGTGGCGCCCAGCGCGAAGGCGGCTTCGATGTGCTCACTGGGAGTCTGGATGAACACTTCACGGCACAGCGCCGCGATGATCGGCAACACCATCACCGCGAGCACGACGCCCGCGGCGAACATCGACTTCCCGTAGGTCTGGTTCGTCGAGGCGAACAGCGGGATCCAGCCGAAGTACCGGTTGAGGAACTGGCTCAGCGGGATCAGGTTCGGCACCAGCCAGATCAGGCCCCACAGGCCGAACACCACGCTCGGCACGGCCGCCAGCAGGTCGATCACGTAGCCCAGCGGGCGGGCGATGACCTTCGGCGCGTACTGGCTGATGAACAGTGCCACCCCGACCGCGATCGGCACCCCGATGACCAGCGCGATCAGCGAGCTCAGCACGCTGCCGAAGACCAGCGCCGCGATGCCGAAGACCTGCGTCTGGTCGGGATCCCAGGTCAGGGTGGTGAAGAAGTTCGCCTTGTCGCCCTGGAAGGCCGGTATCGCCTCCACGATCAGGAAGGCGGCGATGGCCACCAGCAGGACGAGGATGAGTGCCCCCGAGCCCTTCGCCGCCCAGCGGAACAGGACGTCCCCGCGCCGGGAGGGGTTTCTGGACAGCCGCGACTTCAAGTCGCCGGCCGGCGCGGTCGCGGTGCCGGTCGGCTCCGGACGCTCGTTCGTGGTGATGGCGGGCTCCCCTCAGTGCCGAATCTTTGCTTGTCTTACAACGGCTGAACCGCCTCGCCGACCGTGATCGGCGAGGCGGCGGCGAACCTCGATCAGCCGAGCGAGTTCACCGTGGCCGCGACCTTGGTCTGCAGGTCGGCGGGCAGCGGGACGTAGCCCTGGGTGGCCAGCGGGGCCTGCCCGTCCGGGCTGGCCAGGTAGCCCAGGAAGTTCTTCAGCAGCGGCAGCTTGGCCGCGTCGTTACCCGTGGCGCAGACGATCTCGTAGGTCACCAGCACGTTCGGGTAGGCGTTCGGGTCGGTGTTGGTGTAGTTGAAATCCAGCGCCAGGTCGTTGCCGGTACCCACGACCTTGGCCTGGGACAGGAAGTTCTTCACGTTGTCCGTGGTCAGCGACACGAACTGACCGGCCTGGTTCCCGACCTTCGCGTAGGGAATCTGGCTCTGGGTGGCGTAGGACAGCTCCATGTAGCCGATACCGCCGGGGGTGCTCTTCACGCCCTGCGCGATGCCCTGGGTGCCGTTCGAGCCCTGGCCGCCGGGGGCGGGCCAGTTCTTGTTGGCCGGGAACGGGAAGTCCGCCTTGGCGTCGTTCGCGAGGTAGTTGCTGAAGTTGTAGCTGGTGCCCGAGCCGTCCGAGCGGTGGAAGGTCTGGATGCCCAGGCTCGGCAGGGTCACGCCCGGGTTGTCGGCCGCGATCGCCGGGTCGTTCCAGTTGGTGATCTTGCCGCTGAAGATCTTGGCCAGGGTGCTCGCCGACAGGTTCAGCGTCTGCGTCACGCCGGGCACGTTGTACCCGATCGCGATGGCGCCGGGCACCATCGGCAGGTTGATCGCCGGGCCGGTCTTGCACCGGGCGTTCGCCGCGGGCTGGTCCGTGGACGACAGCGCGAAGTCGGAGCCCGCGAAGTCGACGGTGCCCTGCTGGAACTGCTGGACGCCCTTACCCGAGCCGCCGCCCTGGTAGTTGATGTTCGCGCCCGAGCACTTGTTCTGGTACGCCTTGACCCACTCGGACATCGCGTTGGCCTGCGCGGTCGAGCCCGCCGCGGTCAGCGTCCCGGACGAGCACTGGATGCTCGAGGTGGGCTGGTTCGAGGCCGGCGCGCCGGCGTTGTTGTTGTCGCTGCCACAGGCAGCCAACAGCAACGCACCTGCCGCGGCGATGCTGTACGCGACGCTCTGCCGCTTGGTAATCACGGGAGATTCCTCCAACGGACGACTTAACTCATCGCGACGGTGGTCGCGCAACCGGACGCTAGGCAACGCCGATGGACTCGAAGCGGATAACAAGTGAACAGAAGGTGAAACAGACTTATGTAGTTTTTCCATCGCAGATCGGTAAACGCTCCGTGATAATAGCAAGTCCGAGTCGCCGCGAACCGCGTTAAACGAGCGACTCACCAATAACCACCCGTAACCCGTTCAGGGGAGCGTCACCAAGTTCACAATCACAGAATTTGTTCACCTTTCGTTCACCTTTTGAGAGCTGTCCGGCCACCCGTGACGCCTACTGTTCGTGCACCGGCCACCACACGCCACCTGGGGGCGCGTCAGGATCGCTACGCTGTTGACAGACAGCGCGGCCGGCCCAGTTTCCGAACCGAAGTGAGCGTTTCCGCAATGGCAAAGCGAATCGACGTCAAAGATCTTGACATCTATTACGGAAAGTTCCATGCGGTGGACAGTGTGACGCTGTCCGTGCCGCCGCGGAACGTCACCGCGTTCATCGGCCCCTCCGGCTGCGGCAAGTCCACGGTGCTCCGGACGCTGAACCGGATGCACGAGGTGATCCCCGGTGCGCGGGTCGACGGAGAGGTGCTGCTCGACGGCGAGAACATCTACGGGCCGACCGTGGACCCGGTTCAGGTGCGGCGCACCATCGGCATGGTCTTCCAGCGGCCCAACCCGTTCCCGACCATGTCGATCCGGGACAACGTCGTGGCCGGGCTGAAGCTGGCCGGCACCAAGAACAAGAAGCAGCTCGACGAGGTCGCCGAGCGGGCCCTGCGCGGCGCGAACCTGTGGACCGAGGTCAAGGACCGGCTCAACAAGCCCGGCGGCGGCCTTTCCGGTGGGCAGCAGCAGCGGCTGTGCATCGCGCGGGCGATCGCGGTCCGCCCGGACGTGCTGCTCATGGACGAGCCGTGCTCGGCGCTCGACCCGATCTCCACGCTCGCGATCGAGGACCTGATCGGCGAGCTCAAGAAGGACTACACGATCGTCATCGTGACGCACAACATGCAGCAGGCCGCGCGC
>DASSAD010000083.1:0-9438 GCA_035685725.1 Amycolatopsis sp.
GGATGTAAACGTCCTCGCCACCGTCCTGGGTGACGAAACCGAACCCCTTTTCCGCGTCGTACCACTTGACCTTGCCGGTCGGCACTGCCCTCACCCGATCCTTCGTTGCGCTACACGACGAACGCGCCCTGGGCGTACCCAGGACGCGTACCGTTCAGCTTATCGCTGTGAGCGCCCTGGGGAGAAGTAGATAGCGGGTTCTAACCTTTACCCATGGAAACTTCGGCGAAGGCATACCCGCGCAAACCATGGCTCATGCGGACGGGCATCGGTGTGTTCGCCGTCGGCGTGCTCGCGGTGCTGGCCGTGTTCGTTCTGTTCGCCGCCGGACTGCGCAATCTGCCGGTGTGGCTGTCGGCGGTGGCCGGCGTGGCCACCCCGCTCGGCCTCGCGCTGGGCTTCATCGCGCTCGTGCGCGAGCACCGCGGGCACCCGCAGACCTGACCGCGCGCCGAGTCGCGCCAGGGGTCCCAGGGGTCGCCAGGGGTCACTGAGGCGCCCGCATCTCACGAGGCGAAGCGCCGGCCCGCCAGCCAGCCGGGAAACTCGGTGAGGCTGTCGAAAACGATCTCCGCGCCGGCCGCGACGAGTTCCTCGCGCGCGCACGGCCCGGTGGCTACGCCGATCGGGACGGCACCCGCGGCCAGTGCGCCGTGGATGTCGCCGAGATGGTCCCCGGCGTAGGCGACCGCGTCGTGCTCCATCAGCGCGGTCGCCTTCTGCGCGGACCAGAGTTCGCCGACCAGCACGTCGACCTCGAACCCGAGCGCCTTGACGTGCAGCGCGGCGTTGGACGTGTACTTCCCGGTGACCACGAGCGTGCGGCCACCCGCCCGATGCACCGCCTCCAGCGCCGCGTGTGCGCCCGGCAGCGCGACCGTGCTGCCGATCACGATGTCCGGGTACAGCTCGCGGAAACGGTTCACCAGCGCGGGAAGGTGTTCCTCGGGCGCTCCGCAGTCCCGCAGCCCCTGCGCCAGCGGTGGGCCGAGGTGCGCGGCGAAGTGCGCGGCGTCGAGCGGCACTCGGAATTCCTCGCCGAGCGCCGTCACCACGGCCACCATTCCCGGCCGTGGATCGATCAGAGTCATGTCGAGGTCGAACCCTATGGTGATCGGCACCCGACCACGGTAGCGATATTTACAGTTTGATCCACTGAGTCAAAACCCTTGACATGTGCCCAGTTCATGTCAAGCTGATCCGGTGACCGACATCACGTTCGCGGCACGGGCAAAGGCATCGCTGAGGGAGCTGTTGCTCGATGCCGCCGCACGGCTGCTGGCCGTGCACGGCTACGCCGGGCTGCGAATGGCCGATGTCGCGGCGGCAGCCGGGGTGAGCCGCCAGACGGTCTACAACGAGTTCGGGAACAAGGCGGCGCTCGTCGAGGCGGTCACCCTTCGGACCACCTCGGAGTTCCTCGACAGCATCCACCAGCGGCTCGAATCCGCGACCGACCTGCTCACCGGAATCCACCACGCCGTGGTCTACCTGATCGAGCACGGCCGGGAGAACAGCCTGGTCGCGGCCGCGCTCGGGACACAGGCCGGCGAGGATCTGCTGCCGCTGCTCACCACCCGCGGGGAGCCGGTCCTGTCCGCGGCCACCAACACCGCCGCGGCGGTGTACCAGGAGTACGGCGTGTCCGAGCCCGCCGCCACACTCCTCGCGGAGACCGTCGCCCGGCTGTCCCTGAGCCATCTGGTGCTGCCGACCCATTCCGCGGCGGAGGCCGCCGACATGATCTGCGCCGCGATCGCCCCCTTCCTTGCCCACCATTCGTCCACAATGGAGTAATTGTGACCGAGACGCTGAGCCCGCACCGCACCGGATTCACCTCGCTGCGCGCGGGAGGGCTGAACTGGGACTCGTTCCCGCTGCGGCTGTTCGTCAAGGGGAACCGGAAGTTCTGGAACCCGGCCGAGATCGACTTCAGCCGCGACCGCGCGGGCTGGGAAAGCCTGGACCCGGAGGAACAGCGGTCGGCGACCTACCTGTGCGCCCAGTTCATCGCGGGCGAAGAGGCCGTCACCGAGGACATCCAGCCGTTCATGCGGGCGATGGCCGCCGAGGGCCGGTTCGGCGACGAGATGTACCTCACCCAGTTCTGCTTCGAGGAGGCCAAGCACACCGAGGTCTTCCGCCGGTGGATGGACGCGGTGGGACTCACCCACGACCTGACGCCGTTCGTTTCCGAAAATCCCCACTACCGCAAGCTTTTCTACGAAGAGCTGCCGGAATCGCTCGGCCTCCTGGAGCGCGACCCGAGCCCGCTGAACCAGATCCGCGCCAGCGTCACCTACAACCACGTGATCGAGGGAAGCCTCGCGCTCACCGGCTACTACGCCTGGCAGCTGATCTGCGCCGAACGGCAGATCCTGCCCGGCATGCAGGAACTGGTGAAGCGGATCGGGGACGACGAGCGCCGGCACATGGCGTGGGGAACCTTCACCTGCCGCCGTCACGTCGCGGCGGACGACTCGCTGTGGGAAGCCGTGCTGCAGCGGATGAACGAGCTGCTGCCGCACGCGCTCGGCATGATCGAGTGGGTGCAGGCACAGTTCGAGGAGCCGCCGTTCCAGCGGGACCCGCAGGAGATGGTCACCTACGCCGCCGACCGGGCCCAGCGACGGCTCGGCGCGATCGAGTCCGCACGGGGTGTGCCGGTGGAACGGATCGACCTCGACTATTCGCCGGAACGACTTGAAGACGCCTTCGGCGCGGAAGACGCCAAGGCGCTCGACGAGGCCCGTGCCCAATAAGCTCGTTCGCGCGCGCCTTCGGTGGGAACCTCCGTGGCCTGTCCACGATGTACAGCCGTGAAGATCACCAATAGACTTGCTGAAAGTCGACGCTGACGAGCTCCGGGAGACGCCATGCCCGCAGGACCCGAGGTCCCGAGCTACTCGTCGGGAACCTCCCAGGTGCCGTTGCTGGGGGACACGATCGGCGACAACCTCGACCGCACCGTCGCGGCCTTCGGTGACCGGGACGCGCTGGTCGACCGGGCGGCCGGGCGGCGGTGGACCTACCGCGAGCTCGCCGCGGAGGTCGACGCGCTCGCGCTGGGACTGCTCGGCAGCGGAATCGGCAAGGGCGACCGGGTCGGCATCTGGGCGCCGAACCGTGCCGAGTGGACACTGACCCAGTACGCGACCGCCAAGATCGGCGCGATCCTGGTCACCGTCAACCCGGCCTACCGTTCGCACGAGCTGGAATACGTACTCAACCAGTCCGGCATCCGGCTCCTCGTCGCGGCGGAGAAGTTCAAGACCTCCGACTACGCGGGCATGATCGCGCAGGTGCGACCGCGCTGCGAACACCTGGAGCAGGTGGTCTTCCTCGGCGGCGAGGACTGGAACTCGTTGCTGGAGCGCGGCCGCGCCGGCGACGGCGCGGACCGCACCGCCCGGCTGGCCGAGGTCGCCGCGACGCTCGACGCGGACGACCCCATCAACATCCAGTACACCTCGGGCACCACCGGTTTCCCCAAGGGTGCGACGCTTTCGCACCACAACATCCTGAACAACGGATTCTTCGTCGGCGAACTGTGCGGCTACACCGAAGCCGACCGGATCTGCATTCCGGTGCCGTTCTACCACTGTTTCGGCATGGTGATGGGCAATCTCGCCGCGACCAGCCACGGTTCGTGCATGGTGATTCCCGCGCCATCCTTCGAACCCGCGGCGACCCTGGAGGCCGTGCAGGCGGAACGGTGTACCTCCCTGTATGGCGTGCCCACGATGTTCATCGCCGCACTGGCGGCGCCCGGATTCGACTCCTATGACCTGTCGTCGCTGCGCACCGGGATCATGGCGGGCTCGCCCTGTCCGGTCGAAGTGATGAAGCAGGTCATCGAGCGGATGGGGATGGCGGAGGTGTCGATCTGCTACGGCATGACCGAAACCTCTCCGGTGTCCACCCAGACCCGCGCGGACGATTCGGTCGAGCGGCGGGTGTCCACCGTCGGGCGAGTCGGGCCGCACCTGGAAATCAGGATCGTCGCCCCGGACACCGGGCTGACCGTCTCCCGGGGCACCCCGGGTGAACTGTGCACCCGCGGTTATTCGGTGATGCTCGGCTACTGGGAACAGCCGGACAAGACCGCCGAGGTGATCGATGCGGCGCGCTGGATGCACACCGGTGACCTGGCGGTCATGGACGACCAGGGTTACCTGAACATCACCGGCCGGATCAAGGACATGGTCATCCGGGGCGGCGAGAACGTCTATCCCCGGGAAATCGAGGAATTCCTCTACACCCATCCCGATGTCCTCGACGCCCAGGTGATCGGCGTGCCCGACGCGAAATACGGCGAAGAGCTGATGGCGTGGCTGCGCATGCGCCCCGGCACCTCGCCGCTCACCGCGGAGAACCTGCGCGAGTTCTGTGCCGGGAAACTGGCGCACTACAAGATTCCGCGCTATGTCCACATCGTCGACGAATTCCCGATGACCGTCACCGGCAAGATCCGCAAGATCGAGATGCGCGAGCGGGCCATCACCCTGCTGGGGCTGGCGGACGTGGCCCGCGCCCGGCACGCCTGAGTCACCGCCGCGATAAGAACTAACGCGGGCGCGCTTTTCCGGCCTAAAATCAAGGTATGCGCCTGTATGTCGTCGATGCGTTCGCCGAAGCCGCCTTCACGGGCAACCCTGCCGGAGTGGTGCTGCTGGACGGGCCCGCCGATCCCGTCTGGATGCAGTCGGTGGCCGCCGAACTCAAGCACGCGGAGACCGCCTTCGTGCGCATGGACGGCGCCGCCGGAGGAGCCGAGCCGAAGTCGTTGCGCTGGTTCACCCCCGAGGTCGAGGTCGACCTGTGCGGGCACGCGACCCTGGCCACCGGCCACGTCCTCGGCGGCGAGCAGGTGTTCACCACCCGGAGCGGGCTGCTGCGCACCCGGGCCGAGGACGGCGTGGTCAGCATGGACTTCCCGGCCGATACCCCGGTGCCGGCGACGGCGGACGTGTCGCGTGCGCTGCCCGGCGTCACGGTCGAGGAAGTCGTCCGCGGCCGCTCCGACCTGTTGGTGGTGGCCACCGACGCGGCCGAGGTACGCGCGGTCAAGCCCGACTTCGCGGCCGTCGCGCGGCTGGAGAACCGGACGGTGATCGTCTCGGCGGCCGGCGACAAGCCCGGCATCGATTTCGTCAGCCGCGTGTTCGCGCCCTCCGTCGGGGTCGACGAAGACCCGGTGACCGGCTCCACGCACTGCCTGCTCTCGCCGTACTGGTCGGCCCGCCTCGGCCGGGAACGGTTGGTCGGGGAACAGGCATCCGCACGAGGCGGTATCGTCCGGGTCCTGCGGCAGGGGGACAGGGTCACGCTCACCGGCGGGGCGGTGACCGTGGTTCGAGGGGAGTTGCTCGTCTGATGAGACTACTGCTCAATGTGATCTGGCTCGTGCTGTGCGGGTTCTGGATGTCGCTGGCCTACGCCGTGGCCGGGATCATCTGTTGCATCCTGATCATCACGATCCCGTTCGGTATCGCGTCCTTCCGGATCGCCAGCTACGCGTTGTGGCCGTTCGGGCGCACGGTGGTGGACCGGCGCGACGCCGGCGTGGGTTCGCTGATCGGCAACATCATCTGGGTCGTGTTCGCCGGGTTCTGGCTCGCGATCGGCCACATCGCCACCGGGATCGCGCTCTGCATCACGATCATCGGGATCCCGCTCGGCATCGCGAACTTCAAGATGATCCCGGTGTCGCTGCTCCCGCTGGGTCGCGAAATCGTTCCGCTGCCGTAAAGAAGCGCCTAGTCTTCGGGCTCCCAGGGCAGACGGACCACCAGGCACGGACCGCCCGCGAACAGTCCGCCGTCGATGCCCAGCGCCCGGCCGCCCGCGTAGAGGAACGGCGCCTCGATCTCGGCCGGATGGATGCCGAGCTGGTCGGCGATCACGCTGTGCCCGTGCACGATCCGCTCGCCACCGAGCCGCTCCAGCAACGCGGCGGCCATCCCGGGGCCGTCCGGGCCGCGGAAGGCGTAGCGGGTCGTCATCCGCCGCCAGACCTCCCACCACTCCACGATGTCGTCCCCGGCCAGGATCTCGCCGACGACCTCGTTGATCTCCTCGGCGTCCTCGCCCCATTCCAGGTATTCGAGGGTGTCCGAATGCACCAGCAGGTGATCGGCCGCGTGCGCGACGAGCGGCCGGGTGCTCAGCCATTCGACGTGCTCGCTCCTGAGCTCGTCCTGGTCCTCCGGCTGCCCGCCGTTGATCAGCCAGCTCCGGGCGAAGCTGCGCGGGCCGAAGCCGTCGGACTGCCGGGGCACCTCGGTGTCGCCGAAGCGGTGCATGCCGAGCAGCAGGATCTCGTGGTTGCCGAGCAGCGCGTGCACCGCGCCACCGGCCCGTCCGGCCTGCGCCTGCAGGCCCATCACGAGATCGATCACGCCGACCCCGTCCGGGCCGCGGTCCACGAAGTCGCCCAGGAACCACAGCGTCGCCTCGCCGCCACACCAGTCGCCGGCGCTGTCGACGAGCTTGCTTTCGCGCAGGGCCTCGACCAGTTCCTCCCGATGCCCGTGCACGTCACCCACGACATACGTTTGGACATCCACCCCTTGACGATAGGCCCCGCCGTCCCGGCCACCGCTCACGGGAGGCCGGTGGCGGCGTCCCGCCCGGTGCGCGGACACGGTCAGGCGAACGGGTCCTGCGTGCGCCCCACCAGGTCGGCGACGGAGTCGATCACCAGCGTCGGCCGATAGGGGTAGCGCTGGGCGGACTCCTTCGTCGAGATGCCGGTGAGGACCAGGATGCTCTTCAGCCCGGCCTCGATCCCGGAATGCACGTCGGTGTCCATCCGGTCACCGATCATGAGCGTGTTCTCCGAGTGCGCGCCTAGGGCGTTGAGCGCCGAACGCATCATCAGCGGGTTCGGCTTGCCCACGAAGTAGGGCTGCCGTCCGGTGGCACGCTCGATCAGCGCGGCTATCGAGCCGGTGGCCGGCAGGAGGCCCTCCAGGCTGGGACCGGTGGCGTCCGGGTTGGTGGCGATGAACTTCGCCCCCGCCGCGATCAGCCGGATCGCCTTGGTGATCGCGGTGAAGCTGTAGGTCCGGGTCTCGCCGAGGACCACGTAGTCGGGGTCGCGGTCGGTGAGCACGTACCCGATCTCGTGCAGCGCGGTGGTCAGCCCCGCCTCGCCGATCACGAACGCCGAGCCGTTGGGCCGCTGGCTGTCCAGGAACTTCGCGGTGGCCAGCGCGGAGGTCCAGATCCGGTCCTCCGGCACGTCCAGTCCGGTCCGCAGCAGGCGGGCGCGCAGGTCACGCGGGGTGTAGATGGAATTGTTGGTGAGTACGAGGAAACTCGTGTCGTGGGCGCGCAGTTCCGCGAGGAATTCGTCGGCTCCGGGCACCAGGTGCTCCTCGTGCACCAGCACCCCGTCCATATCGGTCAGATACGTCCACGTCATGCCGAAAGAGTAGTGGTCGTCAAGGGGTCGCGGGATGCACCATGACGGTGGTGGCCTTGATCGAAAGCCACACCGGGGTGCCCGGTTCCAGTGCCAGTTCGGCCACCGCGGCCGGGGTGAGGTCCGCCGACAACCCGGCGGGCCAGCCTTCGCCCGCGGTGCGCAGCCGGATCACCGGGCCGTGCGGCTCCAGCGTGCCGACGACGGTTTTGACCGTGTTGCGCGGGCTGCCGGGGTGACCGTCATCCTCCGGGTAGACCGAGACCGCACTGGGCGCGAAGACCGCGACCGCGTCCTCGCCCACGTCGGTGTCGGGGGCGAGCATCCCCGCGACCAGGCTGCCGTCGGCGGTCCGCAGGCCGTCGGCGGTCGCGGTGCCGGCGATCAGGTTGAGCCCGGCGATCCGCGCGGTGAACGCGGTGCGCGGGGCGCCGAGCACCACCCGCGTCGGGCCGCGCTCCACCACCTGTCCACCGGCCATCACCAGCACGTGATCGGCCAGCGCCAGCGCGTCGAGCGGGTCGTGCGTGACCAGGATGGTCACGCGTGAAGTCGCCACGGCGAGCACGCGGCGCAACAGGCCGCGGATCGCGGGCGCCGCGTCGATGTCGAGCGCGGCCAGTGGCTCGTCGAGCAGCAGCAGCTCGGGGTCCCCGGCCAGCGCCCTGGCCACCGCGACCCGTTGCGCCTGGCCACCGGAGAGCTGCGCGGGCTTGCGGTCGGCGAATTCGGCCGCGTCCACCTGCTCCAGCCAGTGCCGCGCCACCTCGCGGGCACGAGCGCGACCGGTCCCCTTCGATCGTGGGGAGAAGGCGACGTTTTCCAGGACGGACAGGTGCGGGAACAGCAGCGGATCCTGCGACAGCAGGCCGATCGCCCTGGCATGGGCGGGCAGGCCGTCCAGGCCGCGGCCGCCGAGCATGATCGCGGCGCGCCGCGGCCGGAGCAGCCCGGACAGGCAGCCGAGCAGGCTGGACTTGCCCGAGCCGTTCGGGCCGAGGATCGCCAGCACGCTGCCGGCCGGAACGTCGAAAGCGACGTCCAACTCGAAGGCGCCCCGGCTCAGCTCGATCTCCGCGTGCAGACTCACAGCTCTCCCCGCCGTCGCGGGCGCCCCGCGTCAGTTGCCGCCGCCGTCACCGAACCCGCTCCATATCGCCGATCGCGTCGAGGGCCCGTGGCCGCGCCACCACGATGACCAGGATGGCCACCACGATCAGCAACAGCGACACCGCGACCGCGCTGTCCATATCGATCTCCGACTGCGTGTAGACCTCCAGCGGCAGCGTCCTGGTCACCCCCTCCAGGCTGCCCGCGAAGGTGATCGTCGCGCCGAACTCGCCCAGCGCGCGGGCGAAGCTCAGCACGACGCCCGACCCGAGCGCGGGCAGCAGCAGCGGCAACGTGACCCGGCGGAACACGGTCCACGGCCGGGCACCGAGCGTCGAAGCGATCCGTTCGTAGGCGTCACCGCCACCGCGCAGCGCGCCTTCCAGGCTCACCACGAGGAACGGCATCGCGACGAAGGTCTGCGCGATCACCACCGCACCGGTGGTGAAGGGCACCTCGATCCCCGCCGTCACGTTGAGGAGGTACCCGAGAAAACCCTTCCGGCCCAACAGATACAGCAGTGCCAGGCCGCCCACGACCGGCGGCAGCACCAGCGGCAGCAGCACCACGGCGCGCACGAACCGGATCCCCGGCAGTGCCGCCCGCGCGAGCACGATCGCGAGCGGCACTCCCAGGAACACGCACAGCACCGTGGACATCGCGGCCGTCTCCAGCGACAACCGCAGCGACTCCAGCGCCGAATCCGAGACGATCAGGCCGGGCAGCCGGGACAGGTCGGTGCGCGTCACCAGACCGATCACCGGCAACACCACGAGCGCGAGCGCCAGTCCCGCCGGGAGCCAGAGGATCCCGGGGATCTGCCTGCGGTCAGGGCGTGCCAAAACCGACCTTCGTCAGTTCCTGCTTGCCCTGCGCGCTCAGCACGAACTGCTCGAACT
>DASSAD010000084.1:0-3122 GCA_035685725.1 Amycolatopsis sp.
CACTTCTTCGTCACGACCACCCACCACTGGATCCTGTTCTTCACGAACAAGGGCCGGGTGTACCGGACCAAGGCGTACCAACTGCCCGATGCCGGGCGGGACGCCAAGGGAATGCACGTCGCGAATCTCCTGGCCTTCCAACCGGACGAGAGCATCGCGCAGGTCCTCTATCTGCGGGATTACGAAGCCGCGCCGTACCTCGTGCTGGCCACGAAGCTCGGTCAGGTCAAGAAGACGCCGTTGGCCGAATACGACTCCCCCCGCCAGGGCGGGGTGATCGCGATCAACCTCCGGGAGGACGACGAGGTGATCGGGGCACTGCTCGTCGCCCCGACCGACGACGTGCTGATGGTCAGCCGGCGGGCGATGTCGATCCGGTTCACCGCCGACGACGGGGCGCTGCGGCCGATGGGCCGTGCGACCGGCGGCGTGCGGGGGATGGGGCTGAAGGGTGACGACACGCTGCTCGCGTTCGCCCTCGTGCGCCCGAACTCCGACCTGGTGGTCGCGACGGCGAACGGCTTCATCAAACGGACAGACGTGGACGAATACCGCATCCAGAACCGAGGCGGATTCGGAACCAAGGCCGCCAAGACCAGCGATGAACGCGGTGAGCTCGTCGGCGCAGCCGTGGTGACAGAAGGTGAGCAGCTTTTTGCCATTACGTCGAACGGCGGGGTCATCCGAACGGTTATTACAAGTACCGACCCGAGGCGCACCGGTCGTGACACCATGGGTGTACGGCTGATCAACGTCGCCGACGGTGACAGTGTCGTAGCTATTGCGCGTAACGCGGAGGCCTCGGAAGAGGACTCCGAAACCGCGGCGGAAGAAGATTCCAATTCGGTGGAGTTGCCCACGGCCGACGGCAGTGGTGGGGATGATCAGGGCGGCTCCGGGGGAGGCGCCGAAGATCGGGAGGACTGAGCGATGAGCTCGAAGGAAAGCCGCGGGGGGCTGGCTCGCTTCGGGATGGGCCGCAAGGCCGATGCCGAGAAGCAGGGCGAGGACAGCGGCGAATCCGGCGCAGCGACGACGACGGCGACCGCCGACAAGTCGGACAAGCGCGGCAACGCTCAGGCCGAGATCGTGTCGGCCCCGGCCGTCACGGACGGTGACGTGCCGGCACCCGCGAAGGCCGTGAGCGCGGCGGCACCCGCGAGCGCTTCGAGCGCCCCGGTGAACGCCTCGATGAACGCGGCCTCGAACGGGTCCGGATCGGGCAAGGTCGGTGCAGCCGTCGTCGACGCTCCCGAGAAGCTGTCCGACAAACCGTCCGACAAACCGTCCGACAAGGCCGCCGACAAGCCCGTCAAGAAGATCGCTCTCGCGCCCTCCCGCGCCGGCTCGATGCGGGAGAAGCCCGAGCCCCTCAAGTCGGACGCCCCGATCCCGCGGTCCCGCCTCGGCCGGACCAAGACCGGCGACGCTTCGCGAGGTGGAGTGCCGCGTGTGCGCCGCGCCCGCCTGAAGATCGCGAACATCGACCCCTGGTCGGTGATGAAGGTGTCGTTCCTCTTCTCGGTGGCCCTCGGCGTCATCCTGCTCGTCGCGGTCGCCCTGTTGTGGCTGCTCCTCGACTTCATGGGCTTCTTCTCCAGCGTCGGCAGCACGGTCGACGACATCAGTGGCGACCAAGGCTCGTCCGGCTTCGACGTGGTCGCGTTCTTCTCGCTCCCCCGCGTCCTCGGCATGGCGACGATCATCGCCCTGGTCGACATCGTGATGATCACGGCGCTGACCACCCTCTGCGCGTACCTGTACAACATCTCGACCGACCTGGTCGGCGGCGTTGAGGTCACCCTCGCCGAAGAGGAGTAACACCCCGCGCGTCCGAAGGCCCCACCCGAACCGATTGGGTGGGGCCTTCGTCGTTGGGGTATCTTTCTCCGGCACCCGCGGGCCTATAGCTCAGCTTGGTTAGAGCGCTTCCCTGATAAGGAAGAGGTCGATGGTTCAAGTCCATCTAGGCCCACCCCGCTCTTTCCCCGCTCTCTCGGGGCGCCTGTCCGGCGCCCGATCCGCTGATAACACCGTGCCCCTCAGCGCTGCTCGGTAGCGGCGCGCTCGCGAGCTTGCGTTCCGTTGCGCCGGGTGGTCCAGCTGGAGCCGGGCGGCGGGGGTTCAGGCAGCCGTGTGACGATGCCGGGGTGCGGCGAGGGGTGGTTCCGGGGCTGGGGTTCGTGCTGTGCGCGAGTCTCGCGATCGGTGGCGCCGGTGTTCGGCCGGAGGCTGCGCAGGCAGCGGCCCGGTCGGAGTCGGCGGCCGCCCGGGTCAAGGCCCAGTGCCCGCAGATCGCGACCGCGGACGATCGGGCCACGGCCAGACGGATCATGGCGGGCTGGCTGGACGTACCCGGGTTCGGCGCCGCACGGATCGGAACGTCGGGGGACATCGACTGGCACGCCGACCCGTTCCACCATCCGAGCTGGGTGGCCCGGTTCCAGGGGCTGGCCTGGGTGCAGCCGTTGCTCATCGGCGCGACGCGGGATTCCGCCCGGGCCAAGCGCGCCGCCGCGATTCTCCGGGACTTCCTCGCCGACAACCCCGTGCCGGCCGTGCCGGATCTCGCGGCCTGGGAACCGACGGTCACGGCCAAGCGCGCCTTGACGCTGGTCTGCGCGACGACCGCACTGGGCCGGCCACCGTGGCTGATGAGTGGGCTCACCGCGCACGGAAAGCTGCTCTCGGAACAGTGGTCGGGCGCGTGGAACCGGGGTGCGTTCGAGATCCGTGGTCTGTTGGCGCTGGGCTGTTTCACCGGCAACGCCGGC
Source organism: Amycolatopsis sp. (assembly GCA_035685725.1). Taxonomy (GTDB): domain Bacteria; phylum Actinomycetota; class Actinomycetes; order Mycobacteriales; family Pseudonocardiaceae; genus Amycolatopsis_E. The sequence goes on from DASSAD010000084.1 coordinate 2,775, forward strand.
TGGATGGAGTTGGCCAGGTCGCGGGTGGCCGCGTCCTTCGAGGACAACCCGCGCGGTCCCGCCATCGACACCGACGGATCCTCGAACGAGCAGGCCCTCGGGTACAGCCGGACGGTGTACTACGTGTGGCAGGAGGTCGCCCGTGAACTCGTGCGGTGCGGCCTGTCGGTTCCGGACGTCCTGACGGAACGGTTGCCGTTGCTGCTGGGGTTCCTCGCCGGCGCGACCATGCCGGACGGGCACCTCGTCCCGCTCGGCGACACATACGGTTCCCTGCCACCGCCGCTGGTGCGCGGCACCCCGGCGGAGTACGCGGCCACGCTCGGCGCCCAGGGAGAGCCGCCGGCG
>DASSAD010000085.1:0-2952 GCA_035685725.1 Amycolatopsis sp.
CGTGTTCTCCGGCACCTCGCCCGACGATCACCTCGTGGAGTTCGTCGAACTGCCGGCGGAGATCCACCCGTTCTTCGTGGGCACCCAGGCGCATCCGGAACTGAAGAGCCGCCCGACCCGCCCGCATCCGCTGTTCGACGCATTCGTCGCCGCGGCCGTGAAGTACCGCACCGCGGACCGGCTCCCGGTCGAACTGCCCGACCCGGCGGGTGTCCGGTGACCGCGGAAACCGAGCCGGGGACGCACGACTTCACGGTCGTGTCCACAGCGGATGTCCACATCGGACGCGTGGTGGCGATGCGGGTCGACGAGGTCGTCATGCCCGGCGGGTCGATCGCCCGGCGCGAGGTGGTCGAACACCTCGGGGCGGTGGCGGTCGTCGCGCTGGACGACGAGGGTGCGGTCACGCTGATCCACCAGTACCGGCACCCGCTGCGGCGCCGGTTGTGGGAACTGCCCGCCGGGCTGCTCGACGTCGACGGCGAGGCGCCGGTCGACACGGCGCGCCGTGAGCTGCTGGAGGAGGCCGGGCTCACCGCGCAGCGCTGGGAGGTCCTGGTCGACACTGCCGCCTCGCCCGGGTTCACCGACGAGGTGGTGCGGGTCTTCCTCGCCCGCGACCTGTCCCCGGTGGAGCGCCACCTGCCCGCCGAGGACGAGGAAGCCGACCTCGTCGTGCACCGGGTTCCGCTGCCGGAGGCGGTGCGGATGGCGCTGTCCGGCGTGCTGGTCAACGGTTCCACCGTCGCGGGCGTGCTCGCCGCGCACGCCGTGCTGGCCGGCGCCGGCCAGACCCGGCCCGCCGACACGCCCTGGCCGGACCGGCCGAGCACCTTCGCCCGCCGCGGCGGGGCGTAGTCGACGTTCGAAAGCCGGCGTCGCCGGCCGAGGTCACGCGGTGGGGATCTCCGCGTTGACCTCGGCCGCGGCGCTTCGCGCTGATCACCGTGAGTGCCGACCGGGCGGACGTCGTCCACGGCTACAGTGGGCCCCGTGCCGAACCCGCGCGTGCCGATAACGCAGGTGATCGCGGCCTACCTCGACCACCTCACGGTGGAGCGGGGCACGGCGCGCAACACGGTCGACAGCTACGCCCGTGACCTCCGCCGGTATGCCGGCTACCTGGAACGCGCCGGGGTCGGCGACTTCCGCGATGTCAGCGAAGCGACGGTGACGGCCTTCGGCGCGGCGTTGCGGGAAGGTGACGACGAACACCCGCCGCTGGCCGCGTCATCGGCCGCCCGCGCGCTGGTCGCGGTACGCGGGCTGCACCGGTTCGCGCATCTCGAAGGCATCAGCGCGGACGACCCGGCCCGCGAGGTGCGGCCGCCGGCCACCGCCAAACGCCTCCCCAAGGCCTTGCCGGTGGATGACGTGTTGCGGCTGCTGAACATGCCGCCGCGGGAAGGGGACCGGGCGCTGCGCGACCGGGCTCTGCTCGAACTGCTCTATTCGACCGGCGCGCGGATCTCCGAGGCCGTCGGGCTCGACCTCGACGACGTGGACCGGACCGAGCGCACCGTGCTGCTCGACGGCAAGGGCGGCAAGCAGCGGCTCGTCCCGGTCGGCAGGCCCGCGGTCGCCTCGGTGGAGGCCTATCTGGTCCGTGCCCGCCCGGCGCTGGCGAAACGAGGCCGTGGCACCGCGGCGTTGTTCCTCAACGCCCGGGGCAGCAGGCTCTCCCGCCAGAGCGCCTGGCAGGTCCTCAAGACCAATGCGGAACGGGCCGGCATCTCGGCCAGCGTTTCGCCGCATACTCTCCGTCATTCCTTCGCGACCCATCTGCTCGAGGGTGGAGCCGATGTGCGGGTGGTCCAAGAGCTGCTAGGACACGCTTCGGTGACAACCACGCAGGTCTACACCCTGGTGACGGTGAACACGCTCCGTGAGATATATGCTCATGCGCATCCTCGCGCGCTGGGTTGATCAGATTCCGCGTCGGCGAGCCGCTTTGGCGACAAACGGCTCTCCGCCTAGGCTTCCGCCAGACCCGTCGGATGAGGAAGCGTTATGCGAGACGCGAGAGCGATGCTTGTGGTGGGTGGTGTATGTGCGGGTGAAATCCGAGGGGTGGCAAGGCGGTCCGGCTTTCCACCCGCACGCCTCGCCGCCGGAGCCGGGACCTGGCCGGCCATCGCGGCACCCGCGTCTTGAATAACACTGAGGAGTCTTCGCGACATGTCGACACCAGAGCCATCGGCCCGGTCGGCCGCGGCCAGGTCGGCTGCCGCGAACCTCGACCGGTTGACCATCGCGATAGAGGGGGATCCCGACGCCGTGGATACTGCTGTGGCGGGCGCCGGACAGGCGAGCGACAAGGCCCTGATAGGCCCCACGGGGCGCCCCCTGCGGGAGATCCCCGATCCACCGCCCGTGGACCGGCACGGGCCGGCCACCGTGCTGGCGATCTGCAACCAGAAGGGCGGCGTCGGCAAGACGACCTCCACCATCAACCTGGGCGCGGCGCTGGCCGAATACGGCCGGCGGGTGCTGCTGGTCGACTTCGACCCGCAGGGCGCGCTGTCGGTGGGGTTGGGTGTGCAGCCGCACGAACTCGAGCAGACCGTCTACAACGCGATCATGGAACGGGCGGTGACCGCCCCGGACGTCCTGCTGCAGACCAAGATCGAAGGCATGGACCTGTTGCCGAGCAACATCGACCTGTCCGCGGCCGAGGTCCAGCTCGTGGCCGAGGTCGGCCGCGAGCACACTTTGCTCCGGGTGCTGCAACCGGTGATGAAGGGGTACGACTATGTTCTGGTCGACTGCCAGCCATCGCTCGGGTTGCTCACCGTGAACGCGCTCACCGCCGCCGACGGCGTGCTCATCCCGCTGGAGTGTGAATTCTTCAGTCTGCGTGGCGTGGCCCTGTTGATCGACACGATCGAAAAGGTACGCGAGCGCTTGAACCCGAAACTGGATATCACCGGCATCCTGGCCACCATGTTCGAC